>JAHFBQ010000077.1 GCA_023249935.1 bacterium | reverse complement strand
AAAGCGACTCCGCAACACTCTGCAGTGCAAAATCTAAGGTAAGCTGCAGATCGACGCCGGGTTGCGATGGCCGCACCACCTCTGCATCAAGCTGTCTACCAACACTGTTGGTAACCGCATTAATATGCCCAACCTCTCCTTTAAGCTGCAGTTCAAACGCCTGCTCAAGCCCACAACACCCAATTTTCTCCGAACGGCTCAGGTACCCCAGCAGATGGCTCGCCAGGGTTTGGTAGGGATAGACGCGGTCAAAGCGGTTCTTTATCAATAGACAGTCGATATGAACACACTGCTCACTCACCTTGCAAAGCTCTTCAAAGGAAAGGTCCGCCTTCAGCAGCCTACGCAGTCCATATTTATGGGCAAATTTTAGCTGGGCCAATTCGTCCTGGTCTGGAGCCTTGTCCAAAAGCGACAGTACTTTCCCTATGATTTTATCATACTCCCCAGCAACCCAGGCCTTGTCTGATCCCTGCCAGTACAGATCAAAAACCGGCCGATTTGCTGCCAAAAGCACCTTTTTTGAGTCGAAAAAGTTACCCCGAAGGGGAAGAACCACCTCGGTTTTGATGCAATTTTTCTTCCCTAGCACCCGCAAATGTTGCTGCTGCCTTACTTGCAGGTGATAGAGGCGCAAAAATATCGCAATTATGACCAAAAATAGCCCGATGAAAACTATTTTTATCTTTAAAAATCGAATCTTTTTGCTCTTTTGATACGTTATCATGCTTAAAAAATAAGGGGTTTTTAATAAAATCGGCCGTTTTGAACAGTATATCCAACTTTTGTCGCATTTGAACTTTATAAATATCTCTGTACACTTGATAAAAGTACAAACTGAAATTATTTTATTGCTTAACTTTTTTATTGGAGGTTATATGAAAAAGTTTTTTGCGTTGGCACTCGTAAGTGCTCTATCCCTTGGCGCTTTGTCACAGACCGCATTTGGTGCTGCTAATACTGCTAAACCTGCAACCAAAACTGGTTTTAAACAAAAAGTAGCTGGTTGGTATCAAGCAGCTCTAGCTAAATGTCCAGCATGCCCTAAGCCGACATGCCCTCAGATGGTAAAAACTACTTGGGGTAAAGTTCCATCGGTCAAAACCATGCTTCGCACTAGCAGTGATGGTCTTTGTAAGCTTGCTGCCTTGGCTAAGAATTGTGTATGGAATACCAAAGAGTTGGTTATAGATAACGCTTCTAAAGAAGAAGCTAAAGCACTTCTCGTAATTCTTTGTAATACAAAAATCACAGATGCCGATGCACAAAAAGCTCTTGCAAAAATCGGATTTGAAGATGGTAGCATGCGCGATATCAGAATATTACAAAACGTAATAGCAACCATGGGGAAAGATACGAAAGCCAAGCATAAGTATCTTGGTGAATTAATCGTCAAAGCTAAACACCCTGGTTTCGTTGCTGAACTCAGAAATCTTCTTGCTAAGCATTATGGTAAGCTTTGCCTCATTACGATAGCAGCAATTGCATACCTGGACTACAATGGTACGATTGGTGAAAAAGGCTTTGATATACACAAACAATTAGCTTCCATGATTATGAGCGCTCCTCAACAAGTCATTGAGGAAGTCTGCGACTGGGTTGCTGCTCCAACAATCAAAATTTACCGCGAAGGTAATTTTGTACAAGTTAGCGTTGATGAGCTTCGTAATGCTGGAAAATTCGTGATCACTGAAGAAAGCTTAGAAGCTGTAAAAGCTGAGTTTGGTGATGCTTTTACACAATCAATCGGATTTCTCTCTTCTAAGATTACCATTACACTCAAATAACAGTTAATACCTGTTATCCAATACAAAAGTAAAGCAACGCCCCCTGAGAATCCTCGGGGGGCTTCTTTTTTATCTATGCTCCCCGTACCCACGTCAAAAACGCTTGCACCGCTTGCAACCGATATGCAAATGCAGCAAATGCTGGCGTACCAAATAGCTCAGCATAACTTTGTGTACTGCCATCAGGTAGAAAAATATCATCAAACGGCAAACTCGGATGTGCTTTGAACACTTCTGGTTTTACAATCGCCCCATCACACCTACCCTCAAACACCTGTTCATGCCCAGCTACATCAACATACACCAAATACAACAAGAAGTAGGCACGATCACCCGGCTCTACTAATTTGAACATCCCATCCATGCCGATGCCATCGTAGACATAGCGGGTAAACACGCCAGGAAACTGGTTGTACTTACAAAAATAAATGGCTGCATCATCCACCAGCAACGGTTTTTTGATTACAGCGTAAGCTTGGCGTGCTTTATCGAGAGCAACCTCTTTTTGGTCCATAGATTGAATTTCAACAATCGACAGCGGTGTTTGCACAAGCTCAAACTGACATTGTTGATGCACTAAAAAATCTCGAACCTCTTCAAATTTTCCGTTGTTACCGGTGACATAGTTCAGTTTCATTTTGATTATTCTTTCATTTTTAATGCGAGGATTCTGGTGAAGAACTAGCAAGTCTTCTATGAAATTATACCTGCCAGAACGTCGTCTCGGCCGTCGTCGCCTTTGGCTATGCCGCCCACAGGCAGCAACTAAGACGTGTCCGGCGTAGCTTTAGCGAAGCCTGGGCGATGGCCGGGATCCAGGCTTAATTTTTAAAACTGTATAATTTCGAGTATCCTCTTCTTCTGTCCGTAGAAACATTCAAAAGTTTATCAAAGAAGGAATAGAAAAATACATGAAAGCCTGGATCCCGGCCTTCGCCTGGACGACGTCAGAAGGCACGGTCGAAGCTTATCCTGAGCGAAGTCGAAGGGCCGAGACGACGTGTAGAAGTGTCTTCACTTCTTATTTAGTTCATCGGACTTACGGTACGAAAAAGATGGCATGAAAAAACTTATCCCTCTAGTTTTTTTTAGTATGACGTCACTCATGCAAGCAGCTGATCTCCCCATGATCAGCTCCTACCTGTTTGATCTAGCCCTTGCCAATGAACAGCTCTCTGACACCACCGCTCTCAGCGTTACCGCACAGACTATCGCACGCTGCAATGAAATACTTGTTCCCTCCACTCACGCACAAGCCATCATTGCCCGCATTGCACCGGAATTAGAAATGTCGCCATCAGCGCGCCCAGAACATGTTGCAGCTGCACTAGCTCAACTTATTTTAGAGAAACCAACACCGCTACAAACCTTATACACACTTACCCAGCTTGTGCACGCAAGCATCAACACACAACCACACAGCCTCCTAGAAGACAATGCCAATGAGGTAATAATTGAAGTGTACAAAGCGCTAGAACCTTTTTTAAAACAGCAAAAGAAACGTCGCTTTATTTTCTGGTTATGGTTTGGTTGCAGCGTTGGCATCGGCCTGGGAACGATTGCCTTGCTGCACAAACTGTACACACAACATCAACACACACAAGAAGCACTAAAGCAAACACAAGCGGTGCTCGTAACACAAGCGGCACAAATTGAAGCACTTGCCAACATCAAACAGCCAGTATTCGAGCCGACATATCATCAAGTAAAAGATTCTAGTAATCAACGTAAAACAGCAAAAGCTCTGGCCAAACTCGCTCGCGATATTGAACAGCTACGCGATAAGCTAGCTAAAAACTCATCAAGGTTTCGTAAAAAACTCGATGAAATTCGAGACGATCTTGATCAAGCAAACATCGATACTCATGATCTTATCGCAAACATTCAGGCCAACAGCGTTAAAGGGATCAAAATTATTAAGAAGAAACTACAAACCCAACAAGAAGCTCTTGATGAAGGTCTCAGGGCGATGCAACTGCTGGTCCGCACAGAACTTGGTGCCGCAAGCGAAGATTCGCAAGCCGAATCAGAAGAACAGGCCGCAATCTCTTTTAAAGATCTGTCCGCATGGATTAGCGCCGCAGATAAAAGTGTCGATCTTCTTAAATCGGCGACGCATCGCGCAAGAGCAGCACCCATACTTAGACGCAGCAAGGTATGAAAAAAGCGACCTCGTGTGAGGTCGCTTAAAACTCATGCGCCCGACAGGACTCGAACCTGTGGCCTACGGATTAGAAATCCGTTGCTCTATCCAACTGAGCTACGGGCGCAAATTCCTGTTGCTTATATTAAAAAAATGGTCGGGGCGGCCAGACTCGAACTGGCAACCCCTCGCTCCCAAAGCGAGTGCGCTACCAATTGCGCCACGCCCCGACAGAATGCTTCGACATGGTGATGAGAGATTGGGGTGAGCGACGGGACTCGAACCCGCGACAGCCAGAACCACAATCTGGAGCTCTACCAACTGAGCTACGCCCACCATGTCATCATGTAAATTTCATAGTTACGAAATGATGAAAAGAAGTATACGAACTTTGGGGAAAAAAGCAAAACGAAATAGTAAAAAAAGATTAAAATGTGAAAATAATTGGGAACGCCCCTGCCAAAAGACTTT
>JAHFBQ010000047.1 GCA_023249935.1 bacterium | reverse complement strand
TCGTCACTCGCTAAAGTTATGCCAACGGCAGCAAAACCAACAATGTCCCTTTTTTAGATTAAATGAAGGAATTTTTATTGACATTAAAGACGGTAGATCCCGGCCTTCGCCGGGACGACGTTAGGAGGTACAGTCGAAGTTTATCCTGAGCAAAGTCGAAGGGCAGGGACGACGTATTGGCAAGTATACTTCAATACAAAACATCTATCGAATTCACGTTAAAATAATGAAAAAACTAGAACAGGTTTATCATTTCTTGCGATGAGAGCAAGCAGTAGCGTAGATCTTGAAAATCAATGAGAGGTTCGATAGTAATGGCATGATACAGCTCTTTCTCTGCGTGACTGTGAGCTATAATTTTTCCCAGGCAAAATCCTTCAGGAAATACGAGCCCTTGGCCGCTTGAGAAGACAAAATCTTCATCAACGATGTCACTTAGGTGACTGACAAACATCATCTCACATCGTTGGGATTCATTGGTTCCCATGACGATGCCGCCAGCACTTGTCGCATTTGTAAAGCCAGCAACCTTGCAGCGCTTATCGGTGAGGAGCATAACTTTGCACATAGTCGGATAACATTCGTAGACACGTCCGACGATTTGTAGTTTATAGATTGCGACCATGTCATTGCGTACGCCATGAGCGCTGCCGCGATTGATGATTGCTGTATGCTCACTGGCATTGATGGTGCGTGTGAGTACTTTGCCGAGAATGGCTTGATCAAAATTATAGCGTTGACGAAAATCAATGAGCTCTTGGGTGGCGTCGTTAAATCTGCTTGTGGCGCGCAACGAAAGGTATGAAGCAAAAAGTTCTTCGTTCTGTTTGCGTAGGCGTAGATAGGTAGTAAACAATCGGTCGTAAGCAATTTTTTTGCTTTGCATTGATTGTATCATGGAGCTGATACGATTTGCTGTTGCAAGAAATGGATGGGCAATTACCGCCCCTGTTTGTTCAAGGAGGCCAGGTCGAAAGGAGATGATGTGTTGAACAAGTAACACCACTCCTAAGCCGCAGGCGAAAGCAAGGACAATTTTTTTGATCATAGACTAACAATGCTCTCAGCTTGTTGAAGCTGTGGTTGATAGTAGGTAGCAACGAGTGATTCAAGGTGGCGCTGCATATCTGCTGCTGTCTGTGTGGTGAGTAATGTCTTGCGCCATTCACTTGCCCCTTCAACGGCGCGAATATACTGAGCAATCTGCTTCTTGAAGCAATTAAATCCTGCTCGTTCACCATAATGTTCGATGTTAAGATGGAAGTTTTTGAGGGCAAAATGCACCATCTCGCCGGTGGAGAGAGAGAACAGTCTCCCTTGGGCTGCTTCAGTAATTTCTTTCAGTTTCCATGGAGCGCCCCAGAGCGCGCGGCCGATCATGAAGCCATCAACGCCGGTTAGTTCATGAGTTTTTTTTGCGCGTTCAAAGTTATTGACGTTGCCAGAGAAAATTACTGGGATGCTGATTGCATTTTTTACTTCTCGAACTATTTCAAAATCAAGCCGCGACGTGAAACCTTCTGGTGCTGTGCGTGGATGGATCATAAGACATGAAACACCGCAGTCTTGAGCAAGTTTGGCAACTTCCACGGCATTTTTATACTTGTAGCCAGCACGGATCTTGAGGGTGAATGGGATACGGCCGTTGATTGATTTATTGAAATGGAGCAACAGCGTTTTAAGGCGCGGTAAATCTGCCATGAGTGCCGAACCTGACCCAGATTTGGTAACGGTTGGTGATGGACAACCACAGTTGAGATTGAATAGTTTAAAACCATTTGCGATGACTTTTTCTACAGCGGCATCAATGTCATCTACGCGATTGGCAGATACTTGGAACGCGAGTGGATGCTCAATTTGTTTGTATTTGAGTGATCGGGGCTCCTTTTCATGCGCAACGTGGGATACATGACGCATCTCAGTCATCAAGAGTTCATCTTTTGAAAAATCTCTGATGACTTGGCGCAGTGGAGAATCGGTTACACCATCAAGTGGCGCAGCCATGAAACGTGGTGTAACGAAATTATCAATGCGGAGTGGTTCGGTCCAAAAATTATTCATAGCCCTGTGGATTTTTAAGGTGATGGCCTGTGTGTTCTTCGAACGCATGGCCGACTTTGTACAACAACGATTCGGAAAGGCGTGGTCCTAGGAATTGTACGCCAATGGGGAGGCCAGTTTTAGAAAATCCAGCAGGGACTTGCAATGCCGGAGTACCAATCATGTTATTTGGTAGGATGAAGTAGTCGCTCAGATAAACCGCAATAGGGTCGCTGGTGGTTTCGCCTAGTCCAAATGGCAGTGATGGTGTTGTAGGACACATCAACACATCAATTGATTTAAATAATTCATCAAATTCCGCTTTGATGAGGGCACGCACTTTGCACGCTTGATTGTAAAATGCATCACGGTGACCAGCTGAGAGCACGAAGTTTCCGACAAGGATGCGGCGCTTGATCTCGATGCCAAACCCTTGCTGGCGAGTAAGCTCGTTCATTTCTTTGAGGTTTTTGATGTCCTGTGCTCGTACGCCATACAATGAACCATCAAAGCGTGAGAGATTGGATGCGGCCTCAGCACGAGCGATGATGAAATAAATAGCGATGCCGTACTTCCAGCTTGGCAGGTCAACGTGTACCAACTTGGCACCCAGCTTTTCCATCTCGCGTAGCGATTGTTCAAAGGTGGCGCGGACTTCGTCATTCATACCTTCGGCGGTAAGTGCATCTTTGAGTATGCCAACGCGTAAGCCTTCTGGTAATTTGCCATCAAGGCCTAGAGTATAATCTTTTGGTGGTTGTTGGACTGTGGTTGCATCGTGTGTATCAACGCCGCCAAGAGCGGACATGACGAGAGCGTTGTCATACACCGTTTTGGTAAATGCGCCGACTTGGTCGTTTGATGAAGCAAATGCAATGACGCCGTAGCGAGAGTTGTGTCCGTAGGTTGGATACATGCCTACCAAGTTGCAAAATGAGCTTGGCATACGAATGGATCCACCAGTTTCTGTGCCAAGAGCAAACGGAACGAGGCCTGCAGCTACCGCGGCGGCAGAACCGGAACTAGAGCCGCCCGGGCTTTTTGAAAGATTCCATGGATTTTTTGCTGGGCCGTACGCTGAAAACTCACCAGTAGAACCCATGCCAAATTCGTCCATGTTGGTGCGACCAATCGAGTAGGCCCCAGCTTTTTGTAAATTTTCTATGATGGTTGCATTGTACGGTGCACGGTAGTTGCGTAAAATATTCGAGCCGGCGGAGGTCGTCTGGCCGTTTTGAGAAATGTTATCTTTACGCAAAAATGGGATGCCAGCCAGTGGGCCAGTCGTTTGAGCTGGTTGCTGTTCATGTGTTTCAATGATGGCGTTGAGTTTTTGATTGTGAGCGGCAATGCGCTTAGTAAAAAAACTATGTACGTCTACAGCGGAAAATTTTTTATTGGTAAGGCCGTCTCTAATTGCCTTGATCGTGATAAATGGTTTCATTTGTTTTGTTCGAGGATTTGAGGAACAACAAAATAATTATCTTTGCGTTTAGGGGCTTGAGCTAAAATATCTTGCGAGGGACGCTGCAGCGCAACGTCTTCCCTAAAAATGTTTTTGTTGGTGAGGCGTACTGGCGAAAAATCGCTGACGTTTGCCTCGCCAATTTGTTCGACGTACTTAAGAATGGCGCTGACCTGCTCTGCTAAGAGAGCTGTTTCTTGTTCGTCTAGCTTGAGCGCAGAGAGGTGTGCTAATTTTTGAATATCATCTTTACTAAGGTGAATCATTGTGTTCAGCCCTTTAAAGGAGTTTGCAGATCGCTTTCAGACCACCCGAGCAGTATACTTAAATTTTTGTTTTTTGCCACTTATGACTCAGTGTTCGGTGGAGAAAGAAGAAAGCCATCGTGCCAGTTGAGAGATAGTAGGCGCTGTAAACAAGGCTGAATTTGATGACTAAGTTACTAATTGGCAAGAGGTTGAATAGGTAAGCAGCCGGTCCAAATACAAATAGCGATACGCCAAAGCGGGTCCACATTACGGTGCGTACGTCACCAGCGCCGCGTAAAGCGCCAGCCAAGATGACTTGTACTAGATCAAATACCACAAACATGCTGATCAAAGGAAAGACGGTGGCAGCAAAGGCGGTAAAGTTGCCGCGGGGATCAAAAAACGATACAAAATAAGTAGAATTCCAGCACATAACAAGAAGGCATAAGCCAACAGAGCCGATAGAGAGGGCAAGGATTTTTTTGATCGTGGCTGAGGCCCCATCGGGGTCATTACTTCCAAGTCTGTTGCTAACCAAAAACGTAACGATTTGTGCAAAAGCCATCGCAGGAACGAATGCAAAACGCTCGAGATTTTTAACCACATCAAATGAGGCGATTGCATAGGTTCCCATGCCGGCGATCATCTTAGCAAGCCAGATGTATGACATCGCAAATGAGGTTTTGTCGATAATGATTGGCCAACTCAGATTAATAACCTGAAGTGTTTTTTTGTAACTAAAGATGGTGAAGAAGACTCTTTTAAAATATCTTTTGTACTCAGGATTGAACATGATGTAGGCGACAGCAATCGCATTCATGATGCCGTACTGCAAGATTGTAGCGATGGCAGAGCCATGAAGTGATAATTTTGGAAAGCCAAATTTACCTAGTACGAGTGAAATCTCAAAGAAAATAAACGTGGCGATGCCGACTAGGTTGATGTACATAGGCATAGTCGTGTTCTTGACACTGCCCATAAATCCAGTAAGTCCCAGGAGGGTGAAAATGAAAAACACCCCAAATGACTTGAGGCGTAAAAATGGTGCTCCAATAGTGACCATAGCTTCAGGAACGCCAAGCCAGCGATAAATCATCGTTGCTGAAAATAGAATAACAACAAATTGGAATGCTCCCAAAAATACGGTAAGCCAGAAAGTGCTGCCAAGGGCTTCTCCGCATTGCTCATATTCTTTTGCGCCGTTGTATCGACCAATGACGGCCATTGCTGCTACGGGAATTGATTCAGCAAATTTTGTCAGTGTGTACAAAAAATTCACTGCCATGGCGAGCGCACCGTACGAGGTGATTGTCTCAGAATTTGCCACAATATAAGAGTCAATGAGCGGTGGCAGGGTGATAAGAATCATGCTTGAAATGAGTTCTGGAAGCCAGTAGCGCAAGATATCAGAAACTGATTCACCTTCACGAATTTTTGCTAAACGTTTTTGAATAAAAAGGCTGAGTTGGTTCATTGCAATTCCTCTCACAACCTATGCGGTCATTATTTGGAGGTTTTTTTGGAGTATGTCTTCTAGCTTTAATAATTTTTGACCGCCTGTAAAGGACTAGCTTCTCTTTGTCATCCCGGGTCACACCCGGGATCCATCAAGCATTTCTAGGCAATCTTTGGCAGAGGCTTTTCAGACATATCTTTGTGCGGTGTAAGACCCCAAATCTTAGCAATCAGTGGGGCTACCTGTGTTGTTAAAACTTTATTTTTTATTGTGCGCGGCGTGAGTTTGTTGGCATACATAACCATCATAAGTACTTGTGTGTCGTGGTTATAGGGTGTGCGGTGGCATGAGCCTTTATCATAATTGGTGAGCATAACAAAAGGTTTGCCTAGTAAAAAAAATGCGCCGCTGCGTCCCTTGTATAGCTGATTTTTAAACATAGCTTTAATGGAATTAGGTAATGGGTGTGTATTGTTGAGTTCATTGAAAGTCCATACTTTTTTGATACCATCCAAGGTGTACAAATATTTTTTTGTAAACTTTGTGATTTTGGCGTGGGTAGCATCTGAGATAGTGGCTAGCTTTTTTTCATCCCAAAAAAGTTGATTGGTTTTGAATCCAAAAAAAAGATTGCTGATGCCGAATTTTTTCTCAATGGCGATATTGAGTGCAGAAATAACTCTATGCATAATGATGCGCCTTGCTGGGCGGTAGTTTTCTTGAACCATATTTTCTGGAATTGGTGATACCCCGTGATCTGCCGTGAGGATGAACATTGCTTTGTCTTTTCCGAATCGTGTTTCAACTTCGGTCATGAAGTCACCAATCATTTTATCTAGATGCATGAGTGTGTCGATTGTTTCTACGCTATTTGGACCGTACATGTGGCCAACTTTGTCCAAGCTTGAGAGAGAGATCCACATGAGGACGCGGTCGTTAGTTGTGCCTTGCTCTGTGATGTTGTTCAGCGCTGCTAGAGCTAGATCGAATAGGATATGATTAGACTGGGGGGTGAGCATGAAATTCTTCTTACCGGTTATTTTTTTCCAATCGCCAATAACTCCAAGTACGGTGTCTGCGATGGATTCTGGGACTGTGCTTAAGTGATAAATTTCCTTTGCATAGTTGCTGTATACCTTGTGCGAAGGTTGAAAAAATAGTTTCCATGTTCGTGCCAGCTCAATTTTTGCTAATAAAGAATGGTTAAAAGTGTGGACCCATGTTGGTAGCTTATCAAAGTAGTCGTGATTACTCGTGAATGCTTGTTGGTGTTCATCAAACCAAATTGCTTTGCCTGTGTGTCCGGCCATGCCGATAGCGGCGCGATCTTTGTATGAGATGCCAAAGGCATGATAAGGGCGATCTTGCGATGATGCTTGTACTACAATATCTGAGATGCTTGGTACCATGATGGCTTTAGATGAAGCATAACAATCGCAAGTGCCATGTGCGGGTAAAACATGAGCCTTGCCTCGATCATCCTCAACGCTTGTTGTAAGTTCACCATCTGCGTTGTACCAGGTGTTCATGATGATGCCATGCTTTGCTGCTATGCTGCCAGTGCTGAGAGTGGCATGACCAGTTGCGGTGACCGGTGCTGCATGAGGGTGATGTGCATTGGTAAAAACAACGCCGTGGTCAGCAAAGCGCTTGAAGCCGTGTTGAAAATGATTACTAAAACGTGTCCAGTAGTGAAACGCTCCCTGATCAATAACGATTGGGATAATGTATTGTGGGGCTTTTTTGAGAGAGCGGCCTTGTGTGGAGCTGTAAGATAAGAGGAGTATTGCAAAAGCAATGCGTCTTATCATTACTTATTCCTGAACGAGCATATGAGGTAGTGGATCTATGAGCGATGCGGACGGGGCAGGGATATTAAGCATTTGTGCTATGGTTGGTGCAAGCTGAGCAGCAAGAACTGATTTGCGAATCTTCTTTGCCGCTACACCTTTTTGATAAAAACCGAGTGGGACGTGTGTATCATATTCATAGGGAGTGCTGTGGGAGCATCCTGTAGAGTAATTAGTAAGAAGGCAGTAAGGCTTTGGTTGTACAATGATATTTCCCAATCTGCCGTGAATAAGATGATTTTTATAGAATTGTTCTTGACTGAATGGTTCGCATGGAATTTGTTTGAGTTCATCGAATGTCCACGCCTGTTTTATGCCGGGCTCAGCTTTTAACATGGCCTTGGTCATGCGCTCAGCGCTTTCAAGTAGGCCGGCACTTTCTAGTTCTTCTGCTGCTGATTCGTCATATACAAAATAAGTTGATTCAAATTTTCCTAAGAAACCGCTTACACCAAATTCTTGTTCAATACGATCATTTATCTTCTTCATAAGATCATTTGCTATGATGCGGCGGGCTTCCTTAATGCCGCGCAGTTGCGAAATTTCTTGCATCGATTGAACGCCATGGTCTGAGGTGAGTACGAAAGCAACATTTTGCTCTCCCAATGATGCTTCAATATTGGTCATGCACGTATCAAGTTGTTTATCTATGTGGTGTACAAAATCAATAACTTCGAGGCTGTCTGGTCCGTACATATGTCCTACCAAATCTAGAGGACTAAGACACACCCAGAGTAGGACTTTTTCATTGGGAGCTTTTTTGTATGACTGTTTTAGACAGGTTGTTGCAAAATCTAATAGAAGCTGATTTGCTGCTGGTGTGCGTAAAAAATTAACATAAGGATCTTCGGAGCTGCGATCGATAAGGATGTCTGTGTTGCCAGCAAGTCGATATGGCAGCGCGGCAAAATCATAATTATTGATTAAAGGGTAGTCATAGGCGTCATGATTACGATCAAAGCAAAGAGGCCAAGACGTTTTTTTGAGTTTTCTGATCCCCGATTGTGTATTAAAATTCTTAACCCAGTCTGGTAACTCTCGCATGTAGTGGCGACTTGAGGTAAATCCACCTTGAAAATCATTAAACCAAAAAGCCGGTATGCGTTGTCCTGCTGTAGCAATAGCAGACCTTGGCTTAATACTAACAGAATATGCTTTGTATACATGCTTTGTTGCCTGGTGTATGCCCATTTGGTCAGATATTGTATCAACATTGAGGTGATGTGGAGAATAACCGGTTGCTGTAGCGGGAGCATTAATTTGAGCAGCTTTTTTGTCTGTGTCGGTGCCAAACTCTATGGTCTTGTTGTCTTTAAACCATCGGTTACTTGTGGCGCCATGTTGGGCTGGTAATACACCGCTACTTAGGCTTGCGTGGCCAGGGGTAGTTTCAGGGACACCGTGTGCGTGGTATGCCTTGGTGTAAAAGACGCCTTCTTTAATGAAGCGATTAAAGCCCCGGTGCTTAAAGTTATGTTGATGTCGTGTGAGGTAGTAAAAAGGGAATTGGTCAATAACGAAAACAATTACAACGTTGGGTTCTTTGGGTATATTGGCGCTTATGGTACCGCAGAGGAGCAAAAGAAGAAGGCCTTTGATATTCATGCTACTTCCTTATGTGCCGGTTAAAAAATTGGTCTGATATCGTCTAAGGTTATGCAAGATGAGGAACAAAAAAAAAGATTATGACTAAGGTGTGTCGAAAATGATGTGGCGTAGCGTTAAGCTTGTTTTTGTAGTTGTTTTGTTATTGATGGGCGCTGCTTTTTCTACATCTCTAAAGGCCTTGGAGTTTGTTGTACTGAACGATGTCAGTGACATAGCAAAAACAAAAAAAATTATGCTCAAGGTTGATCTCTCCAGGGGAGAAAGATGGGCATATCGGGAAATGTTTCGGTTCTCTTCAAGTAATCCAACTATTGTTTTGCGTTCGTGGAAGGCGTCAGTTGCATCAACATCTGAATATATTGTGCAGTTTCATCAAACAAAGCGGGTGTTTGCTGGTTCATTTGATATAGAGCTTACCTTTGATAGTCCTGGGGTTGAAGATGCTGCGCTTGTTGAGCAGCTTGAACAAGCAACCGTGATGGTGTCGTATGTTGTGTTTACTGATGTACAAAAGCACAAGGCTCATACGGAAGTTGTTAAGCTGGTTGATCGAGCAAAAGAAGCTGGGGATACAAAAAAAGATGCGATTCTTGGCTTAGCCTTATCAATGACAACGACAATTCCTGGGGTTGTAGTGGATTCTTCCGTGGCGAAGGCAAAGGCCTTCGTTCCTGATGATGAGATCACCTATCTGATTCGTGGTGAGAAATTTTATACACAACTTGGTGATTTGGTTGAACGGATACAAAAAGCTTGTGCGTCGCTTTTTATGAGTATAGTTTTTGGATTGGTTTCACTGCTTCTATTGATGCGCTTTTTAATGCGCTCTCACCCACGGCTTGGTCGTTACTACCCTGTAACTTTTGCACACACGATATTTGCGCTGCTCCCGCCAGCATTGATCTATCTCATTGCTGCCGTTGTTTCTAGCGCAGTTGCTTCAATACTGCTTGGTGGCTATTTTCTAGTGCTTGGCTGCTACATCGTGGTAACACAGCATGAGAAGCCAAAAACGTTTAAGACAAAAAGCTTGTTGCTGCTTGGGGGGATATGTATTGTCATGGCGCTGCCATTAGTTCTTAAGGGCATTTTGCTTTTTTATAGCTGACATGAAAAAGGGGCCACGTTTTAATACGTGGCCCCTTTTGAACTTTGTTTTTACTAGCAGCACCAGCAAGAAGAACAGCTAGCCTTAGGATTTCGGCGTTTTAGCTCGTCAAGAATGATCGTTTGCATGGTGGGATTGTTTACTCGCCCCAATAATAGGTGTAATTCGTTATCTGTAATATGGTTTTTGGCAAGGTGGTGAGCTAATAATGTAGTTACCGATTCTGTGTTCCCTTGAAATGCAGCGAGTTGAAGCGTAAAAAATAAGCTGCAGTGATACTTCTTGGGATCGCGAGATTCGAGATTACTATTTTTAGCTGCAATGTGGGCTTGGAAGTTTGGACAATCTAGTTGTTTGTAAACGTCATCCCACCGTTCTGACATTGCAGCATCTATAAAGCGTTCGCCAGGATTTGCAGATGCTATAGTTCCCATTCCCATAACAAACGTAACGAGTGCAAAAATTTGAGATAACTTTTTCATAAAAACCCCCGAGATAATAGCTTTAAGCTGAAATAATTATTAATGTACGATCCGTGATCGTATTACAGAATTGAATATTTATCAACTGAAAATTTACGCGAAAGTGGAGATCATGTAGAAAAGTAGATCTTTTTAAGTAAATTTTACGGTGCGGGGTTGTGCACAAATTGGACGTGGTTTAAAGCCAGCTGAACGAGCTCTTTGAGTACTTTCTAAAATTTTATTTTGCGCTGCTAAACGCTCAGCTAGGTCTTTGTTTTTTCTTGTTTTCTCAAGCCGTAGATTGTGCGCGGCCATTACTATTCGGTCAAAGATGATGATAATTTTTTCTTCAGTATAATCATCGCAAATCCCGCTGCGCTTTATCATTAAGTTGAAAAATGCCCAATCGCCGCTAGCAAGGTAAGTTATAGCTTTTTCGAGTGTTACATCTTCTGGTGTAAATAAGGTGCTAATAAATTGAGTGATTACAGCTTTGCGTTGCTCGATTTCATGATTATCTTTTGCTGTATCATCTGCAATCACTTCGAGAGCCTCATCATCGGTTAAACCACAAAAACGATATCTCGATGTGGAGTTATAAGTAGCTCCAAGGCTGCTGCTTGCAAAGCTGGGGATTGGATTCAATTTGAGGAGCATGCTAGGGTTTCTTGATAGGGTATGTGGGCTTCCGAGGTTGCTGTTTGCTGCAGTCAGAGTCATAGGTCCAGTTCCAACGACAAAGATTATGAGTAGCGGGATTGAATTCAATTTTTTCATGTGAGCAATTCCTATGCGTTGACTTTATTTGAGTATCACATGTTGCAATAATATTTCAGCGCTAGAAAAAAGAAAGCCCCGCGTGATTTTTGCTCATGCGGGGCTGCAACGTTTGAGAAAATTTTTAGCTCAGTATAAGTTTCTACTCTTCATCCTCATCTTCAGATGTTTGAGGTGAATGTAAAAATTTGCTTTTCTCGTTTTCAACTTTGTGGTGTTTGTCGCGCATCTTTTCTTTTTCTTTGATGAGCTGTGAGACAACCTTATCAATTGCCTGATCAACAACAACGTACATATCGGTGCCTTCTTGATGTGCGTTTAAATCAAATCGTGGTGTTTTTAAATGAATTTCTACTGCATGATGTGGATGTAATTTATTTGCCTTTAGCCAAACTTCGATATGAAAAGGCTGCAGTGAGTCATTAACAAAAGCACGAATCTTCTCAAGTTTCTGAGCAGTATGTTTTTCTAGGGGGTCTGAGTGTGGCATGTTATGAAAAGAAATTTTCGTCTTCATGTGCAACCTTTCACCGTTTGATTAACTAACCCGAGAATTTCTCACTCATCTCTTTATGGAACTGTGATCCAAGGTAATGCTCACGTGTTTGTCTATCATTGAGTATCTCTTGTGGTGTTCCTGAGGTGATAACGGCACCTTGTAGAATGACATACACGTAATGAGCAATCGATAGCAATTGGTCCACGTGGTGGTCAGAGATCACGATGCCCATACCTTGTGAAGACAGCATAGAAAAAAATTTTTTTAATTCATAGATAGATTTAGGATCAACGCCGGCAAAAGGTTCATCGCAAATGAGTAATCGTGGGTGCATCAAGATAGAACGTACCAGCTCTAGCTTGCGTTTCTGGCCACCAGAAAGGGAAGCTGCGGATTGCTTAAGCGTTTTGATGAGATCTGTTTGCTCAAGCCAGTAGGTGAGCTGAGTCTCGAATTCTTCTTTTGTGCGGCGACGCCAATGATGGTGGCACTCAAAAACAAGCAACAAATTTTCATGAACACTCAGTTCGCCAAACAGGGCAGAGGTTTGTGGAAGATAGGCGATTCCTTGAGCGATGCGCTGATGAGCTGGCAGTTGGTTGATTACTTGGCCATTCCATTCAACGTTATTCTCTGTTGACGATGCTTGTGGATTTGGTGCAAGGCCAATGATAGTTCTAAGTAGCGTTGTTTTCCCAG
>JAHFBQ010000002.1 GCA_023249935.1 bacterium | reverse complement strand
CAATCTGATATCCACAGAGGTAGAATCATTGGCGAAGCTTGCCACATTTTTGAACTCTTCTGCTATCTCACCAATGCACAACCACGCACCCTTCATGTAACAGCTCTCAAGCCAAAAACAAGTGATGTTGCCAGTAATGATAATGTCAGCATTACCATAGGCATGAGTGATGGATCAGTGTGCACCCTCATCTACACAGCACTGGGACATGAACAGCGCGGGAAAGAATTTATGGAAATTTTTGTCGATGGCAAATGCATCGCCATGGATGATTACAAGAGCTTGCACGGCTACAATTTACCAGCTCACTTTGATTTACGCAGCAAGCAACCTGAAAAGGGACACAAGGAATTGATTACAGAGTTTTTCCAGACGGTTAGAACCGGTGTCCCAGCACAGTCAAATTTGGAACGAATCTACTTTGCAACCCTTCTAAGTTTGCATGCTGATGCACTTGCTCGAGCTGGCGGAGGATTTGTAACACTTGAGGAAAAACCTGCAACTGCTACCGCCGAAAAAATTTCTCTAACTCAGATTGTCCCAACCGCCAGTATGTCGGTCGGCCATGAATACAGATAAACGGCTTTTCAATAGTCAAAAGATCAGCCAGTAAGCGCTCCATTTGAATGTGCGTAAGAACATCTCCAGCTTTAACAGCCCGCTTGCACGCAAGATGGCTGTGTACATGCTCATATAACTTTGTACTGATAGCATCTGGATCAAGATGATCTTCTTCTATAATAAGTGCAGCCGCTTGATGTAGCAGTTCTTCTAGATCGACATGTGCAATCCCTAAGGGTACGGCCTTGATTGCAAGAGTTTGCGGACCAACCCTATCGCCCTCTATACCAAAGCTGAGGAACAATTCTTCGAAGCGTTCTAGAGCTGTTAATTCATCTACCGTAAGCGCCACCATCTGCGGAAAAATCAATAACGACGATTCACGAGCAACCATGCGATCTTTCATTCGTTCATAGAGAATACGCTCATGAGCTGCATGTTGATCAACAAGCACAATACCATCGGCTTGCTCGACGATGAGGTAAGTATTTAAGATTTGGCCGATGAGTTTACCAGAAAAGATAGAGGATGCTGGGATAGGAATAGCTCTGGATCCCAGATCCTTGCCTGGAATGACAGAGGAGGCGGGTACCAAGATCTTGGAATCCATACCTCGATTATCTTCAAAACGACTACCGCTAGCAGACGACTCAAACACATTCCCTAGTTGATGAAATGCTGGCGGCCTATTTGCTAATCGTGGCCAGCCACTCTCATTACTTACGTTATCTACAATAATTTGCCTTACCGACTCAGAACTTATTGTCTTAGTAGTCTCAACACGCAACGTCGCCTGTACAGCCTGTATTACTGCATTGCTGACAAGCTGCGGCTTGGTAAAACGCACTTCTTCTTTTTTAGGATGAACGTTTACATCAATCACAGCTGGATCGATTGAAATCATGATTACAGCGGCTGGAAATTTGCCAATTGGTAACACATTGTTATAGCCCCTGAGCAATGCCTTGACTAGCTCAACATCTTTTACCCAGCGGCCATTTACAAAGAAAAAAATCTGGTGCTTACCATACCGCCAAGCCTGATGAGAAGTAATAACACCTTGAATGCGTACCTCTTTTTCATCGCCCTGATTAACCGCAAGAAATTGTTGAGCCGTACTTACACCCCACAATTGGGCGACTCTATCTTGCAGATTAGCCGCTCGCGGCGCATGAAGCACTGATTTGTCATCACGAAACAGTTTAAAGGTAACGTTCAAGTGGCTTAACGCAATAGCATGGACTAACTGCTGAAGCTGATTCCATTCGGTTTCGTCTTGTTTCAAAAATTTTTTACGGGCTGGAATATTATAAAAAAGATCCCGCACTTCAAGATCAGTACCACATTCTATAGCAACACGTTGCGCATTGCTAACCGTACCTCGCTCAAACCTAAGCTGCCACCCATAATCAAGTTCCTTGTTACGCGTAGTAATCGTAAGCCTAGAAACAGCTGCAACACTTGCAAGTGCCTCACCTCGAAAACCATAGGTCGTTATCTGCGACAATTCATCAACCGAAGAAATTTTGCTCGTTGCATGAGAGGCTACACACAAAACCGCGTCATCATACGACATACCACAGCCATCATCTACAATACGAATACATTGCTTACCCGCATCTTTAATGAAGACAGAAACTTGTGTAGCTCCTGCATCAATCGCATTCTCAAGCAATTCCTTGAGAACGTGAGCAGGTCGCTCAACAATCTCACCGGCAGCAATTTTTTGCGCTTCATGAGGCGATAAAACTTTTATCTTATTCATGCGGATAAGGATTTTTTTCTTTATTTGGACGCACAAGTTCAAAGGTAGTACATACAGGAGTTTTCTCGCTACCAACAAGCAGTAATTTTTCTGTTGTCAGGTCAAGCACTGCCTTCTCACTATCAATAACAACTGGAATATCGTTTGCGACATTCTTTTTCTGCACGATGTGAACATTCCCCTGCACTGTGCATTGTTTTTTTTCCACCAAAAGCTCTGCTCGATCCGATCGCACCGAATGGTTCAAGCGGTTAATTTTTACATTACCCTTAAACACCACTGACTTTAATTGTTGATTACTCGCCGCTACTTTTTGCGCGGGAATATTTTGAGCATCACCCATTTTTGCTTTCTTTAACGCTTTGCGCGCTACAACAACTTCTAAAATTTCAGCAGTCATATGTGTCTTGTCAGCCAAATCAACCCGTACATCTTGCTCATAGCGCACTAAATAAAATCCCGGCTCTTGTTTGAGCGGCGAAGTAAAAGCACGGTTACTCTTGATCTCAATTTTTGATAGCGGATCTATTTTTGCCTGCACAGAAACACTAAACAACAATCCCACCACAATTAAACTACACAATTTTTGCATCACAACTCCTTAATCCTTTGAACCGTTTTCAATGATGTTCGCGGAATTGTACCATTCTCAGTCGTAAAAACATAGCTGAAAAAGTAAAACCGGCCTCAATTTCTCGAAGCCGGTTTTACTTTTCAGAGATCCCGGACTTGATCCGGGATGACAAATATTTAGATCATCGCCAATAAGAGCGAAATCATCGACATAAGTTTAATCAAGATATTGAGAGATGGACCTGATGTGTCTTTGAATGGGTCCCCAACAGTATCACCAACAACTGCCGCCTTGTGCGCGTCGCTGCCTTTCCCACCAAAATTACCTGCTTCGATAAACTTCTTAGCGTTATCCCATGCGCCACCAGCGTTTGCCATCATCAGCGCAAGTAAAACACCAGACACCGTCGCGCCTGCCAAGAAACCACCAAGGGCCATCTTGCCATGGATGCCAAAAATGTATTTGATAAATACTGGAGCTGCAATAGTAATCAACCCTGGAACGATCATTTCAACCAATGCAGCATGCGTTGAGATACCAATGCAACGACTGTAATCAGGCTCAGTTTTACCTTCCATCAGACCTGGAATCTCTTTGAATTGACGACGTACTTCAATCACCATCTTCCACGCAGCACGGCCTACGGCGCGCATCGTAAATGCAGAGAGTAAGTATGGCAAGGTAGCACCAATAAAGAGACCAGTAATTACCAATGGATCTTGAAGATCAAGGCTTGTGATATGTGAATATTCACAATAAGCAGCAAAGATTGCCAAGGCTGCAAACACAGCAGAACCTATTGCAAAGCCCTTACCAAGCGCGGCAGTCATGTTGCCAAGCGCATCAAGGTGATCGGTAATTTTTCTCACTTCAGGACCAAACCCAGACATTTCTGAAATACCACCAGCATTGTCAGCTATCGGCCCATAACCATCGATTGTCATGGTGATACCAACGGTTGCCAACATAGAAACTGCTGCAAGCGATACACCAAATAATCCACCAAAGTATTCGTGCGAAATAAATACAATAACAGCGATTGCACAGATCGGTGCAACAACAGATTCAAAACCAATGGAAAGCCCAAAAATTAGATTTGTTCCAGCTCCAGATTTTGATGTCTCTGCCAATTGTCTTATTGGGCGACCACTGGTGTAGTAATCAGTTACAGCTCCAATAATAAGACCTGAAATAGCACCCAATGCAATGGAACCAAAAAGATTCATATTCATATTCATGTACGAAAGATACGCATATGAACCGGCAACAAAAACAGCAATTGCGATGTAAGTTGCCATATGAAGTAAGTGTCTGATTTTCATGCGAATAATAAAAGAAGACAACATGCCAAAGCAGGATGCAATCAAGCCAATCGCGCACAGCATAATTGGCAAGGAGATATATTCAAGTCTGCCTGCAAAAGCTGTCACACCTAGCGCCATTGCGCCAACGACAGAACCAACATATGATTCAAATATATCAGCACCCATACCAGCAGTATCACCAACACAATCACCAACGTTATCAGCAATCACCGCAGGGTTACGTGGATCGTCCTCAGGAATCCCCATTTCAACTTTGCCAACCAAGTCTGCGCCAACGTCAGCAGCTTTGGTATAAATACCTCCGCCCACGCGAGCAAACAGAGCGATTGAGCTAGCACCAAGACCAAAACATGTCAAAATTTTTACAAACTCAAGTGGATCATGACTAGCACAAAGAAAGAAGATCCCGCCAAGACCAAGCAGTCCCAAACTTGCCACAACAAAGCCCATGACTGAACCACCCAAAAGAGCGGTTAAAAATGCGCTGCGTTCGCCACGGTCTCTTGCCGCGATGGTCGTTGCCTCGTTAGCACGTGTAGCCGCCTTCATACCGATGTAACCAGCTAACATAGAAGACAATGCCCCCACAGCATAAGCCGCGCCGCCAGCAAGATGCATCACGTATGAAAGCAATGCAAAGGCAACTGCTATAACACCTACCAAAATGGCGTATTCCTTGAACAGAAAAGTCATAGCTCCTTCACGAATAAGCCGCGCGATATGCGCCGAGCGGACATCCGTATTTTTAAAGCTGACTACTTTGGCAAAAATAAGCGCTGTCAATGCAAGCCCTGCCAGGGCAATGCCGACAAAAATCATGGAAAATTGTAGGACATCCATAAAAACTCCTTGGGTAACCATACGGCTTGTTGATTTATGCCAGACAAGGATACGAATAGATTGAATTTTTGTAAATACCGGTATCCATGGCGTAAGTCCAAGGCGATTGCATCGATGGAATTTATGGGTTAGGATTTTGGTTTAAAGAAAGGATCCTCTATGACATTTGTACAAGCTCTGGCAACAATTGCCCACAAGACTTTTTCAAAAGTTCAGGCACTACATCTTGATTATCTCATCTTCCTCCCTGTCGCTTTTTTCATTTCCTCGCAAATTATTATCCCATTACCATTTTCTCCTGTTCCTTTAAGCCTCCAACCCTTACCTGTACTTCTAGCTGCATGGCTTTTAGGTTGGCGCGGCGTTGCTGGATATGGAATGTATCTTGCTCAAGGTGCACTAGGAGCACCAATATTTTCTGGTTTTTCTGGTGGACTTGTTCATCTCCTTGGCCCAACAGGGGGCTATCTTATTGGCTTTCTTATTGGAGCTGTGCTATTGGTCACGCTTCGTAATAGCGCAACAAACATATTGCTAACATACGTCGCTTACGCTGTAGCCATGATCGTGGCTTTCACCTGTGGCGTTGGATATTTAAGCACGTTTATGCCTGTTTCACTCGCCATTATTCACGGGTTCATACCTTTTATCATTGGCGATTTTGTCATCAAGCCAACACTCTTTTTAATCGCTACTGGATTGAAAAAGTAGATGTGCTACACTTCTTCTTATTTCAAACTTTTTTAACTCCCTAGCGAGTGAAGGCACCACTTATCATGACGAAAAAGACATTAACCCCTACTTCTGCTGTTTTATTAGCACTCATGACTATGATCGGCGGCGGTTTTTTCGTCAATCCAAGACAGCTTGCTGAAACTATGGGCGCCTTTAGCCCGCTCGGCTATATCATCTCCTCGCTACTCATGCTTCCTATAATTCTTTCAATCGCTGAGCTCGCGTGCTTGCAACCAGTTTCTGGCGGCCTGTACGTATATAGCAAACAGTATATCAACCCATTTGCTGGTTTTCTAAGTGGCTGGACCTATTTTTTAGGCAAAGCAACCTCAGCCGCGTTCTTAACTCACACCGTTAATACATTTTTTTACAATCATTTTGCTGTACTACAAAATTTTCACCCTCTCGTATTAGATGCAACTCTCATTGGTTTACTGACTACTCTTCATATAATCGGCATTTCAATCACAAGTAAAATTCAATACCTTTTTTCCGCCATGAAATTCACTCCCCTCATTTTCGGACTCCTCGCCGGGTTTTTGATGTTTGATGGCACTAACGTTAATTTTATATCAACTGATCTCTCATTTGGTACCCTAGGAACTGCACTTCCTGCCTGCCTCTATGCGTTGATTGGTTTTGAAATTATCTGCGCTATTGGCGGCTTTATCCAAAATCCAGCACGCAACATTCGTCGCACAATTCTTATTGCTTTTTCTATTGTAAGTATTGCAACGATCTTATTTCAAATCGCCCTCCTCGGATCACTTGGAGATAGTCTAGCTCAAGCTAAAGAACCAATGCTTAATCTTGGATTTGCCCTGCTTGGCAATAATGTGTTGGTTGCAAAAATTATAAATGGCCTCGTTTTTGCATCGATTACCGGCGGTGCATTTTTTATTCTTGGCGGCAATTGTTGGAATTTGTACACCCTAGCAAACAATGATCACTTACCATGCACAAAGCTTCTTACGCGAACAAATAGTTACGGATCACCATGGGTGGCACTCGTAGTACAAGCATTGACATCAATTACCATGATCGGTATCTCTACACAACAACTTCCACTGCAAAACATGGTGATCTTTAGCATGTTCAGTTGTTTTCTTATGACCTGTGTCGCAGCTATCAATGCAGGAAAGCAAGGACTTCTTAATATCCCGCGTTTTATCCCAGTACTAGCAATCGGGACCTGCTCTTATGTTATTGGATTATGTCTCTCAAACATGATCAAATATGGTGTATCGATTTCGTTCTTATCATTTTTCGCAATAGGATTAATTGCAACACTTACTATTCGTTTCTCAAAAACAGCGGCTCAACCATAGCCAGTGGTCGCTCAATGCCCATCTGTTGCAACAGTGTTGGCGCTACGAAGGCAACCCCTTTGTTGTACGTACAATCTATCGGCTCATGAACCGTTTCATGGCGCAGATGCGAGGCAACCATAACAAAAGGTACTGAATTTTTTGTATGAGCAGTTTTTGGATTACCATCATGATCAACCATCGCTTCAGCGTTGCCATGATCAGCAGTGATAACAAGAAGTCCATCATGTTTTTCAACCACACCCTTATAGACACGAACAAGCTGTTGGTCAAGCACACGGCAAGCGCTTGCAGTTGCTGCTAAATCTCCAGAATGACCAACCATATCGGCATTGGCATAGTTCACGACACAAAGCGCCCCAGGATGCTGATCAAGAATTTTTTCTAACTCATCGGTAATACTTGCAGCAGCCATCTCAGGATGCGCTATATAATTTCGCTCTTTTAATGAGGGAATCATAATCCGCGTCTCTTTACCGCTATGTTGATCACGCATACCCTTAAAAAAATAGGTCACATGCGCATATTTTTCGGTCTCAGCTAAAAGAAAAATTGGCCGCTCTGGCTGCGCCACTTCAACAACATCCAAAAAAGTATCTCGCACAGACTCTTGCTCAAAGATCACAGGGTTATGCAGAGCCGCACTATAACGACTACCTGTTAATACAAAGGCAAATGCGCGCTGAGTAACCTTATTGATGCGCTGTACTTCCTGACACAGCAACAGAGTTGTTAACTGCATTGCACGGTCAGGACGAACATTCACAAATACAACAGCATCCCCATCTTGCAAAGCATTTTCTTGCCCAAAAAGCAGTGGTCTGACAAATTCATCTGTTTCATTTCTCTCATAAGACTCTGCTAATACGTAACGCCATGAACTGTCTTTAATGTTGCCAAGCCCACACATCATTTGGTAAGAAAGAACTGTGCGTTCCCAATTTTTATCGCGATCCATCGCATAAAACCGTCCCTGCAACGAACCAATCTTCCCAGTAGCAAGAGCATGTAACTTTTTCTCTAAACGTTCCAAGTACGTTGCAGCGCTGAGCTGCGCAACATCCCTCCCATCTAGAATCGGGTGTACTACAATATTTTTAACACCACAATGCACAGCCAAATCAAGCATGCCATAGAGATGAAGTTCGTGACTATGCACGCCACCATCAGACAATAAGCCAAGTATGTGAAGCGTTTTCCCTGTTCGCGCAAAATCTGACAAACCAGCCGCCGCCGAGTGATCAAAGATTTGACCAGACAACACCAGTTCATGAAATTGTGCTATAGAACTTTTTACTACCCGTCCAGCCCCAATCGTAAGATGTCCTACTTGCGAGTTGCCGATAAAACCAGGCAATAGCCCAACTGCCTCTCCTGCTGCAGCCAAATATGCAGCCGGATAATGTTGTAGTAGGTTATTAAAAAAATTCATAGGAGCAGCATTCACTGCATTACCCGGTCCCGCTGGTGCATAGCCAAGCCCATCACAGATGACTAAGACCACTGGTTGGTTCTGGTTGATTTCTTTCATAATACTTGTCCTCTTCTTCGATTCAATGCTCTTAGCAATATCAAAGAGACAGAATTATGTGCAATAGGTTTATGATTTCTTACCTGCAATAGACCAAAAAACACTCTAATAAGTCGCATTTTTGACTTGCCCATAGAGTTCGCTATGCTATGGTCCTTAAAAGTAGATCCCTCCAGAGAACACAGGAACTCTATGTCTTTATGCACTAAATTTTTTCTTCTCGTCATAAGTTTATCATGCACAAACATTGGGTTTGTCGCCGCCACATCTACACAGACAGATCAATCAATCAAAAAAGTAGCTATTCTTGGCCTTGGCCATGTCGGCTTACCAACCGCCATCATAGCGGCTGAGTCTGGCTATATAGTATTCGGATTTGACATCGATGAACAAAAAATTAAACAGCTCAATGATGGTAATACTTCGATCATCGAACCAGGCATTGAAGCCCGCCTTACAAGCGCGTTAAAAAACAATAATCTTTGCATTTCTTCGACACTGCATGATGCAGATTGTTTCTTGATCGCAGTTCCTACTCCGGTTAAAGAAAATAACGAAGCCGATCTATCATATGTCATAAACGCTGCAGATCTTATCGCCAAACAAATTAAGCCAGGCAACTTAGTTCTGCTTACATCAAATATTCCAATAGGAACTACACAGTTTATTGCTCAGCGTATTGCTAAAATCTCACAGCTTCAACCTGAGATCGATTTTTTCATGGCGCATTGCCCAGAGCGGGCAATAACGGGAAGACTTTTAAATGAGATAGTAAATACCGACAGAATAATTGGTGGGTGCAGCCAACAAGCTTCCAACCTCGCTAAAATATTTTACAGCCGCCTTACTAGAGGACCAATCGACGTTACAACGGACAAAACTGCAGAAATGGTAAAGTTAATTGAAGATACATCTCGATACGTACAGATAGCATTTGCCAACCAAATTGGGCAAATTTGTGAGGACGCACAGATTGATACCTACAAAGCAATAGAACTCGCCAATAAACATCCCAGAGTTAGCATACTTTCACCTGGCTGCGGCGTTGGCGGTCAAGGCACCGCAACAGCAATTCACTTTCTCATTAAAAATTTTCCGCAAGACAGTACACAACTCCTTACAATCGCCCATGAAATTAACGACGGAAAACCTTCTCTTGTTGTTGCAAACATTATGAAGCAAGTATCCCGCTTCAAAGAAACCACTGGGAAAAACCCATCCGTACTAGCACTTGGCATTACTTTTAGACCTGATTCAGAAGTTTTGCAAAGCTCTCCGGCCTTAAAAGTTGTACAGCAATTAGTTGCAAATCAATCACAGCTGCACCTTTTTGTATTCGATCCACTCGCTCATTCAGAAGAATTAGAACAACTAAAAATCCCTTTCACTCGCAATCTCGACGCCGCCATAGATCAGGCAGATATCATTATTGCCCTTGTAAAACATAAACAATTTATTTCTTTGAATAAGAATCTGTTCAATAAACAGTTTGCATTTATTGATTCATGCGGACTTATGCATGAAATTCAAAAACATATTGAATAAAAAAGGAACCAAATGAATTTGCGTAGTAAATTTTTTCTTTTCATTATCACAAGCATCAGCATCGTTACAGCAAAGCCCTCTCATCCCGTTGAAGAAGTCACTATAGAAAATCTACTCGGGGAAGATGACGACCCCTTAAATATCGATGTTACAACGCTACGATCGTTTGATGACCCCATCATCGAAGAAACACCCATTCCCCTCAAAGAGAAAATTGAAATGCTCTTCATTATCCTAAGAAGTAAAACACGTGGCTACAAAGGTGGATTGATTGCGCACTTAGAACAACATAGCAACGAATACTTGCTTGGCTCAGCCTGCATTGTCACCATGCTCCTCGCGGCACTACTTAAAAATTATACTAGTAAAAGCCGCACAAGCTCATGCTAAATAAACATCTATTCGCCATCTACACAAAGGCCCAGCTCCCAACACACGTTGACCTACCATGGCAGATACAAGATGTTGATTTATGGCTAAGAATCACAAAAATTCTACGCCTTCGAGAGGGAGCAGAATTTATCCTGTTCAATGGATCCACACAAGTCACCTTAACGCTTGACCATGGCACATTTTTATCAAAAAACATTGTGCACGGACGTATTGTTGAAGTAAGTACTAGCAAGCCACTACAGCCTACAGTCACACTACTCCAAGGCATCCCTAAAAAAACGGTCTTTGAAGAAATCATCTACAACGCAGCACAACTCGGTGTTGCTACAATTGTCCCCGTTAAAACAGACAAAGCGCATCCGCTTGATTTTTCTGCTAAAGAGATAACTCGCTTCACCAGCATTATGATTGCAGCATGTGAACAGGCAAAACAGTTTATTGTACCAGTGATTGCGACACCAATAACTCTACAATCGGTACTGACAAAAATGAGTGATAAAAACATTGTTTTTGATAGCTCTGGATCGTTGTGCGAAATGCTCTTACCCAAAATAAAACTTGCCCAACACATCTCAGTCTTATTCGGCCCCGAGGGCGGACTAACCGATCAAGAACTCATCATTGTTGAGCAATCAAACTTTATAAAAAGCCGACTAACGCCTACCATATTACGCTCGCAAGATGCGCCGCTTGTCGGCATAGGCCTCTTGAGAACTCTTATTTCTTAATAGCAAAAAGTTGTGTTTTTAAGTAATACGGCTCAATTACTTGAACCAGATTTCCAGCCCCATTTTGCCACTGAGCACGTGCTATACTAGCGATGGCATGGACCGATGGAACTGCAGGATTTTTAGGTAAAAGAATCAAATAATCACCAAGATCTTCTAGCACCTGCGCGTATAACTCAACGCCATTTCCAACACAAAGAACTGATGCTGCAAGTTTTTTGAGCTGGTCAACAATCACGTCAATTTTCAAGCAGCCTTCATCAACAAATATATTCGACTCCTGGTCAAATATACGAAAGTAAGCATCATTATTATAGGCATTAAGCAATGCCACAATGAATCGAGGCTGTAACATACCAGTTTTAATCTCTAAACTTGCTTGAACCTGTAATGCCTCAAGGCTATTTACACCGATAAGAGAAATGTTTTTAGCAAAGGCAATTCCATTAACGCTTGAAACGGTAGCCCGCAATGAAGTAAACGCGCCTGGCCCCTTGTCTACAGCAACAAACGAAATATCTTTGATTTCTACATTATTATTTTTAAGTAACGCTTCCAGAAACGGAATCAGATTTGAGCTCGCGCGCAGCTCATCATAGCGAGCTACTGCAATAGCATCATACTCAGAAAAAATCCCCAACTCAAGCGAACTGTATGTACCCTGAAGTGCTATAAATCGCATGTATTTACTTAGTCGTTTTGCTTTTTAATTTTTTGTCGCTGATAAAAAATACTAAACGCGTCGTCTTTAATAGTGCTCTCACGCTTTTCGATAATCTTCCCACAATTGAGACACTTCCAACCTTCAAAATTGATGAAGTGATCAAAAAAAGACTGTAACACCATCAACCCCGAGCACTTTGGGCACTTCATCGGCATGCTCCTTTTTTATCCACCAACAGACATCTTGAGCCTGCATTTAGCGCTTTTTAACAGACCTATACATTGACTCACTGGGCTTTGCCAAAAAACAATACTTAATATTGCTTTAAAAAAGTTTATTATGCAACAAATTCATACGCAACCCAAGATCTTGAGTACTTGTTATCAATTTCTTGTTACCACTTTTACGCTCAATTTGCAGGAATGCACCGATTGAGTCTATTGTTTGCTGAGCAACTGCCGCAGATTTTTTCACGCGCTCTAGTGTTTGCTTGCGCAATAAAAGTTGCCGCTTTACATGCTCATCACTCTCAGCAAGAGACCGATTTGCCAAGTCAGCTCGAGACTCAGCTCTATTAGCAGTTTCCTGAGCCATTTTAAGCGAGTTTTTAAGCTCTACTGTTTTTTTATACTGCAACTCAAGGTCCTGCATAAGCTTTGCATGCTTTACATTTAACGCCCCAATTTTTTCATTTGCTTGGCGCAAGTCTGCTATCAATGCAAGTTCACGACGCGCTCCAGATTCAGCCATAGATTTCATCTGCTCTTTTGTCTGCCGCTTCATTACACGCATTGTTTTTTGTGACTCAGTTATATAGTCATTGCGCAATAAATCTGCCTGCATTGCTTCCTTGCGCGCTATCTCAACAGAGGCCGTTAATTGTCGTTTTTGTTGAACAAGTTGCATACTTTTTTCACCAACTAATTTCAATTCATCTTTCAAAGCAGACTGATCTTGGCGCACCCCAGCAAGCACCAGGTCTGTATTAAGATTATCTTGAGCTTGCTTGTCTAGAACCTGGATAGCCGTTGTTTTTATACGCGCAGCATCTTTGATAACCTGATCCTTTTCATCTCGCTCTCTATCAAGCGCCGCCTGAGTCTGCACCGCAATTTCCCTCGCTGCCACAAGCTCTTGCTTTGCATCTTCCAACTCTTTCTGAATTGCTGCAGCAAGCTCCTTAGTTTTATTTAGTTCTACTTCAAGCTGTTGTGCCGCTAATGGCACTGCAGTAAGTGAAAGTTGCGGCTTGCGCGCCATACCCCCAATCTCAACATCGGGAAATTGTGCCGCAATTTCACGAAACTGCTGAGAGGTTTCACTTAGCGTGCGCTTGACAAGGCTTTTAACCTCATCATCAGGCAAAGCACTTTCTCGTACAGCTCGATCAAGATGCGATGATCGCTGCTGTGTTCTAGTATTTAGTTCATAGAGCACATTAAGTCTAATTTTTTTAAGCTGCAGATGATCCATAACCATGTTTTTGGTAAATTTTTGTAGATAATCATCAGCCACACGCTGAGCTTGCATAATCCTGCCCATTTGAGCCTGTTTTTCAACAAGTTGCGCATACTGTGCATCAGTTACCGCCCGAGTGGAACGTAAATTAGCATCAAACCACTTATTTTGTTCTTCAAACTTTTTCAAAAAATCTTGCGCTTCTAGCGGAGATTCCGCCTCAACAATAATATCTTTCATCGTAGCCATGTCTTGGTAAAATCTACGAGACAAATCATTTTTCCACTCAGCAGATACGCGTAGCACATTCGGGACAACAGCCCCTTCTGTCAATGCTGGGCTAGCTTTTGCATCAGATGGCGCTGGCCCGACTGAAACTGCTGCCATTTTCAACGGCTCCTGTGTTGATTTTTCATCTTTTTTCGAGCTCTTTTTAGTCGCAACAACTTTTTCTTTCTTTGTTTTTACTGCAAAATCTTCTTCGGTTATACCAAAGGTAGCAGCCAAGGTACGCTTTCGCTCTTCTAGCCGTTTTTTAGCAGCGCGAGCCTCTATGTCATCAAGAACCAGTAGTGCCTTCTGAGCAGCCTCTTGCTTAAGTTCTACAGCTTTTTGCGAAATTTTTTTGTTGAGATTATCAATTTGCTTGCCCGCAGTATCAATCAGTTCCTGTACTTGATTTTCCGTCTTAGCTCTCAATGCCTGAGCTGCATTATCCGCCTCTTCTCTAAGTTGCGCAGCCTGTTCACTAATTGCCTGTGTCACATCCACCAAATTTTGCTTAGCAACGAGATGAAGCTGATTTTCCTGATTTTTTACCTGGCGTTCAATTTCAAGTACTGCAGCTTGCGCCTCTGGATCATTACTACCCGTTGATTTAAATAATGCTGAAGCCAAAGTCACTTTTTCTTTTGGCGTTGTAGCAAGCTTTGCAACAATTTTACCTTGCGCAGCCACTGAAAGAGATGTTGCTGTTTTCGATTTTTCTGATTTTTTCACTTTTTTAGGAACCGCTTGAGACACTGGAGAAGCCCCAAGTGATGCGTACGGATCACTCACCGGAAGATCCACTTTTACCATAGTTTTAGCATACGGGTCTCCAGCAGGAACCTCTTGATGTGTACTTTTTTTTGCTGTCGCATACGGATCGGCACCAACACTACCACCCATGGTTACCATATTTTGAGAGACCTTCTTTGCTACAGCACGTGGCGCACGCCCCATTGCTGCAAGTGGATCAGAAACTATATCGACAGTTTCATCATCCTCTTCTTCATCAGCAACATCGGGAGTAACTGCAAAACACACTGCACTAGCCACCAAAACGTAGCAAAGCAACAATTTTAACTTCATTATTGCGCCTTTGCGTAAGAAATCCCCACCCAATTAAGAAAAGCAGTCTTCTTTCTACTTACATGTAAGTGTACAACCCGCTTAAACAAAAAGGCAATCAATTGCTGTTTGTAAAAAAGCAAGCTGCAAGAATCGATGTTTTCTTGATTTTCCTTATGGGATGTGACAATAAATAATTGAGGGGAACTTGTACAATGGAGACATCCGAGGATCCGATCATATGAAAAAAATACTCATCATTTTAATATCATTGATCTGCGGCATAGCTACCATTTTCATTCTCCAACCTATTTTTCATTCTCATTTCTCCTCACGGGAAGACACCCCCTCTACTAAACCCGCAATACCCCCTAGAAAAACTGTCTGGTTAAATATTTTTGTTCACGGCAGCTTTGGATCACTCATTGGCCTCATTAGCTTGAATAATGTTCTCAAGGATGAAGTACAAGGAACAACATATCGCGACCTTAACAGAGATATGCGCGATGATAAGTTTTTCTTCCAAAGCCAAGCTATTCTTGAACGGGGCTTACACAAAATCACACCCACATTCACCTTACCAACTAATGATAAACCTCGCTATGCCGCCTACCCAATCACCAAGGCTTTCGACGAATTTTTAAGAGTAACAATGCCTGGAGATACTGAACAGTATTACTACACATTCGGCTGGAGCGGTCTTATGAGTCAACAGCGTCGCCGATTCGAGGCCATTCGTCTCTTTAATGCGCTGCAAGAAGAAATTTCCTCATTACGCGCACAAAACATAGAAACCAAGATTCGCCTTCTTGCTCATTCACATGGAGGCAACTTGTGCCTTAATTTGGGAGCCATTACGCCAATTCTACACACCAAAACATTTAGCGATGGACACAAATATTCTCTTGACAAAGATATGGATGATTCCATTAAAAAAATGCTCGCAATCATGAAAACATTGCCAACCAAAGAGTCTGCTCTTAATGCTAAAAATCAGAAACGTTTTGATTACGTTCCCACCGAAAAAGATCTTTCAATCGAAGAACTCATTCTACTTGGCACACCAATTCAACCTGAAACAGAAAATTTTTTAGTTTCACCAATATTTAAAACCATCTACAACATGTACTCAGCGGCAGATATGGTTCAACAAATGGATTGGGTTTCAACTAAAGATCCCACAAGTAAACAACGAGCTAATGCTCAATTATTGCTTAAAGCAAACAAATTTGCTTATCAAAAAGATATTCCTCGCATTCTTCAGGTAAATATTATGTACGAACGCCCAGTCACAACATCTCAAGACAATGGCCAATTAAACATTGTAAAAAAACTGCCAAACGAAAAAGCATCCATGGTCGATTCTTTACTCGGCACACGCCCAGCAAGTAAAGATCCCGACCACAGATCTCTTTGGTTTTTAGGCTCAGAAAAACAACAACATAATGACAACGAATCTTTTATTTTTCCATTACCTACGGTTGCTATAATACCACCAATACTAGCACTGCTTGATAAAAACCCCGCTCAACTTGATGTTGATATCAATGTTACCTTTAAGGACAAGTTTGTAGAATTCTTCTTAACCAAGCATCAAAGCGAAACTGTCCTTGCAAATTTTCGCATACATAAAACAATACTTGATGATATTAAAGCGCAGACACTTCGCTGGTTGCCAGAGAATGTTTCTCCTCAAAAAGAATTCTCAGTCATCTACCAACACCTCTTCAAACCAAATCAAGCTGCCAATAACAAGCTCTAGAAGCTACCTTAAAAAAGGTGTAGCTTTTTTTTCGGCTGCTTGTATCATAAAAACTTGCACATTATTCTTTCGTTTATGCATACCAGTCCTGTAAATACATAGAGCATTCAGGAGAAATGGGATGTCTAGAGCCCTCCAAAAAATTGCGGCCTTGTTTTGTTTTTTTATACAACCAGCCTTGATGTTTTCAGCATCGGCAAAAGCTCCTTCTGATCTCGATAATTTTTTGAGAAAGAATGATCCAACAACCCTTGGCAAGAATCTCATCATTAAATCGATAAACATCGAGGGTAATAAATATATTGGTTCTGATGTGCTACGCAGCAAGATCCCATTCCAAGTTGGACAACCTCTTGATACAAAAAAAAGCGGTATTGCTATCAATAATTTGTATAGCCTTGGCGCTTTTAAACAGATAGAAATAAAAGCCCGCGAAGACGGCACACTCGTCCACCTCACCATTACTGTCGAAGAGAAAAAATTGCTCAGTGGCATTGAGTTTAAGGGCAACTCAGACATTAGCACAAAAAAAATTACTGAATCTTTAGAACTAGCTAAGCTTTCTTACATTGATGAAGAAAGTGCTCGAAATATTGCGCAAGCAGTCCAAGCAATGTATGTCAATGAGGGATTTCACCGCGCTCAGGTGTCATTTGATCTACAACAAAGCAAAGATAATCCCGCCAAGGTAACTGCATTTTTCACCGTTGATGAGGGCGAAAAAGCTAGTGTTTTGCGCGTCGAATTTAAAGGAAATAAAAAAATTCCTGCTCGCAAACTCCGTAAACATCTTCATACCAAAGAGCGTTGGATACTGGGCTTTGGAGACGGATCAGGAACCTTTGATGAACGCAGAGTTGAATATGATAAAAGCATCATTGAGAGCTATTATTTTGAACATGGCTTCTTCAACACCAAAGTCTATAAAACCGATACTGAGTTTTCTGACAACCGCAGAGATATTACCGTTACTTTTCATATTGATGAAAGTGAGCAATACATCGTACGCCGTGTAATCCCTCCCCATGATGACATCGTCTCAGTCGAAGAGGCAGAAGCGGCAATCTCTATCAGAGAGGGGCATCCTTTCATTCGTCACGAAGTTATTGAGTCGATAGATCGCATGACAGCGCTATGGAAAGAAAAAGGCTACATTTACGCCGAGATATCAGATAATCTTCGCCAAGATGATGACTCAAAAGAAGTTGACCTTGCCTTCATGGTTAATCCTGGCAAAAAACTGTATGCCAACCGCATCACCATCAGCGGCAATGTAAACACGCGCGATAGCCTTATTCGCCGCCGCTTGGATATTTTAGAGGGAGACCTCATCACAAGTAATAAGCTTGAAACCTCAAAGCGCGCTGTTGAATTCTTGAGTTTCTATGAACCAAAGGGCGTTAATTGGATTATTCATCGCGTTGCTGATGATCTGGCAGATCTTGAACTCAATGTGAAAGAAGCAAAGACCGGCAATTTTAATGCGCAATTGACGTATGGTGCAAGTGGCGAGAATGATCAGAAGCAGGAGTTACAAGGCTCTATCCTCTTAGAGAAAGGTAACTTACTCGGTCATGGCATCGATGCTGGTGCTGCGATCAAAACTGGATTTGATAGGAATCGTCCAGGATTACGTCGCTTTGAAATTCGACTCATTGATCCTCATGTTTTTGACAAAGATGTCTCATGCGGCTTCTACCTCTATCGCCGCTGGGATGAGTATGACCGCTTCCGCACACTCTCTGTTCTCCCATCGATGCACACCATGGGCACAAACGTCCGCTTTGGCTTTGGGCTCCCAGAACTTGATAAACGCCTTGCCCTTGTACTTGATCTCGGAGCTGAAACAATTCACAATAACAATCCCAAAGTCCCCGTAAACTCTAATATTGCACTACAGCGTATAGATCCATTGTATCAATTAATTGTAGATCGCACCTTCCAGCAAGGATCGCAACTTTGGATTGGTTTAGACTTAGTTAAGGACATGCGTAACCACCAGGTCTATCCTAACAAGGGCTACAAAATTTCAGTTGGCAGCAAATTAGCACCAAGCCCTATTAACCAAACATTTGGTTACTTCAGACTTGAAGCTGCGGCAAGCATGTACAATGCTATCTTGAATGAAGATGACTTAGTGCTTGGCAACCATCTTAAGGTTTGCAACATCCGAGAATTATCTGCAAACAAGAGTATCCCGTACAAAGAACTTTTCCATATGGGGGGACCCAACACGGTACGCGGTCACATCTGGAGCGGTATTGGGCCTGCGTGGCGCTCAACTAATGAGCCACTAGGCGGCCGAAGCGCAGTACAGTGTAACAACGAGATAAGCTTCCCGCTGGCACGTCAACTTGGTATGCGTGGACACTTCTTCTATGACCTTGGTGCTGCATGGGATACACCAAATAAATCCATCAATGATTTCAACGCAACTCAATCAGCAAGCCAACAAATTACGTTTGATGATGTTGTAATCCGCAACAATTTTAATCTACGCCATACCGTTGGACTTGGACTCAATTTAACATCACCATTCCCCGCAAAAATTGATTGGGGCTTTAAGCTCGATCGTCAGCCCGGTGAATCCGCACATGAGTTTCATCTGACTATGAATTACGCCTGGTAATCAGGATTTTTTATAAACAATGAACGCTTTTACTGCTGGCGGGAAGTTGCTAAGATAACTTCTCAACTCATGTTTGTCTGAAATAATGCCCCCGAAAAGATCGAGATGATAAAGATTTTTATCAAATGCGCTTCCCGTATCACCAAGAACACCAAGACGCAACTCTCGCCGCCTGGTCTTTTTATTGAAATACTGAATTGCCACTATTTTCCCCAGCCCAAGAGCATACAAATCCCCAGCAAACACAACCCCTTTGCGCCGGCTAGAACGATCAATCAACGCTCTAACATCATTTTTGTTTTTTCGCTCCAAAAAAAACCAATATATTTTTTGTTTAGAAAGATTGCGCAACTGAGAATCAAACTTATGCCCGTTGCTCAAATTCACCGTAAAAGCACGTTCTTGCCCATCAGTCATTGACAATAATACAGTACCCTGAAGCATTGCTTCCTCTAGTGTCGCAGGAGAGACCCACGCAAGCGGCTTTACATTTGCCATCAACTGAGGATCTTCTTCTAGCGCACCCTGCAAAATTTCCTGCTTTGTTAGCGAAATTCGCTTTTTAGAATTCACAAGTTGATACAATGCACATGAGTGTTCACTAGTTTTTTCGTAGCTACCGGTTGCTCGATAGATTACATAACTCGTAAGTCGTATTTTTCTATCATTCACAGCCATATGTCCAAATTTATGAGCTGCTTCACGATCAGGCCTCCAGGCAATGAAGCCAAAATTCTGCTCCAGAAATGCTGGATCGTGAATTCTAAAAACACCAGATTCCTTATCTTCCTCTATGACCTGATCAATAAAAGCCAGCGTATCAACTGTTTTTTTATAACTTAGAATTTGTGTAGAAAATGGCTGGGGCGCCATAACAGCTTTATGTGTTTTACCGTATCGCTTAAAAAAAATTTGCGCGTCCCGCACTACCTGTTGTAACGCCAATGGATCGGTAGAAATATTTTCTCGCCCAAAGGTTGGTCGCACAAGCGAGAAATGCTTACGCATATCAAAGTCCCTGGGAAAATGCTCTTTTTGCTGACAAGGCATCGAGCTCATTTTATCAAGATAAAATGCACGAAGAGAACCACCATATAAAAGCAAGGCCAAATTCAGCACGAACACCAAGCAATTCATGGCACCCCCTTTATGTTTACTACTCAAACTATCTTCGAATAGTAAACCAAAGCTCATGAAGTTGAATCAAGCTTTCCCGATTTACCCCTACTTCTTAAAGCATTGCTGGAGGCGATGGTTGCACTCAGTCAACGCCAACCGGGATGACGATAGTGTATTTTATTGATTCTAAAATAATCTGACAATCACACTACAATCACATAGAATATATTTTTTATGAGTAGGATTTTCATGTTTGAATCGTTAACTGGAATTGTTTTACGAACTTTTAATCATGGGCGTCTCTGTATTTTTACGCGCCCATTAGGCAAAATTTTTTGCACAAGCAAAGAGCTTAAGACGCCTTTAAGTCCTGGAAGTATCATAGTAACTCGCCTTATTAAAAAAAACGTTGAAACATTTCAGGTAGATAATTTTCAAGACATTTCATACCCAGATATTCAATCCCCACGTGAGCTTGCATGGCTACATCATATTTTAGAACTATATTATTTTTTTATGTCCGAAGAGCAACCAAGCCCACTTGATTTTGATTTTTTTGAACAATACCGTACACTCTCTAATGTTCCTGCAGAGACAAGCCGTATGACTCACTTGCAAGAGCTCGCTGTCAGCCACTTTTTAGCACAGACCGGCTTCTACGAACAACCAGCACTTCATCGTTATGCAAGACTTTTTGAAAAAGTCATTGACCCCTCTATTGAACACAAGGTACGATCTTGCGTGATCAGTTGCGATGAAGTATCTATACAAGACCTGATTCTACGCTGCCTACAAGAACATCCGCAATTCCATCGTTTTAGAACAATACCGTTCTTGTACGGGTAAGCACATAGCAAGGATATAACGATGCAAAAAAAATTTATTCTGATTTTTTTAATAATAATACCCATCTCGTTTCTCACATCTCTAGGACAAAGCTTTTCAAGTTTTGGTTTCTCCAATGCTGAAAAACCTCCGGTTGCGTTTTTTAGTGTCATTGAACAAAAAAAGAAACTTTTAGAAAAATTGCAGAGCGATCAAATAGCGCATAATAAGCAGTTGGCTGAATCTATTTCAATTTTACGCAGCGAGATTTTGCGCATCGACAATCAGATTGATGACGTTAAATACAGTCTTTCCTATGTTCGAAATGAACAAGAAGCTGTACTTAAAAATAAAAAAATTACAGTGCTGAGTGAGATTAAGCAGGCACTGTCAAGCATCCAAGAAGAACTCAAAGAAACCGCCGACGTCATAAGTGCTCACATAAAAACCACCAAGGACTATCTCACCGTACAAAGTACACTTGGCGCTGAACAAAGAGCTGCTTATTCATGGCAAGAGCTGCGTGAGGCTCAATCAGAAACCGGCACGCTACATTCTAAATTTGATACTGAACGAAAAAAGCGTGACGATCTTACTAAGCAAAAAATTACCGAGACTGAATCAATCACCTCATTGCAAAAACGGCTTGAAGTCTCCGGAAGAGAGCACGCAAAAACATTGACGGAAGAATCTTCGTCAAATCGCACAACCACAGGAGCACACCTTAAATTATCAAATGAGATTTTTAACTTAGAAACACAACTATTACAAAAAAAGATAGAACTTTCTAAAACAAAAACTACTCGATTAGAGCTTGAAATAGCAGCACAAAGTGATGCCGTAGAATTACTAGATATTCAACTTCAAAACAAAAAATATCTACTTTCTCGCATAGAAAAAGGGCTCAGTCTCACCAGCTATGATGTTGAGGGCGCTCGAGCAGAGGCAAATTTAGCAAATCAAAAAGCTGTACGCATCAAAGAAACTTTATCAAAAAAGATTGATGCTAAAAAGGCTGATAAGGCACACATTGCAACGCTACGCATCAACCTCCAACGGCAACTCAAAGATTTTATAGGCCAAAATCGCGAAACTTCCGATTCTGTTGCATATCACGTCTTGCAATCAGAAATCCACAAAAGCACCAGCATTATTCATGTACTAGAACGTGAGATTGATTTTTTAAACATTAAAAGAGAACTTGCTGACTTGGCAGTCCAAAGCAGAGAAATAATTGCCCACGATGTAGACGTTCGTTACAAGCTTTTCCGTGGTAGAGCAAATGCAAGTGAACTTGCACAAACATTTAAAAATCACAAAGATATCGCCCTCAGCCTCTTCAAAAAAATGAAGGATAAGCATGATGAGGTACTCAAGAGCTATAGCGACCGCTCACGAGCACTAGAAGACATCAAGATCATTCAGGCTAAAATCAATGCTTCAGCCCCCTCAATCTTCTCTGATCATGAAAATGAACTCGCTCAAATTAATAGGAATCTAGAAGAATCTCGCCAATCAGTAACAGCCTGGTTCAGCCTTAGCCAAGAATACATTGGTGCCTCAACAGACTACTTAACTCGTTATGAAAAAATTTTGGGCCAATACAATCTCATTATTGAAAACCTTGAAAATCACCGTTCTCGCTTTGGACTTTGGAAACGCTCGCCAAACGCACTGTCATTAAACGACTTAGTAAGAGCTTTAAACGAAGCCGAGGCTTTTGTTAAACACCTCTTTTTTGACGCCTCAAGACATTTAAGCTTTTCCGCTCTTTTTGCCACGCTAAAGATGCTCACTTGGCAGCATGTCCTTAACTTATTACTACTCTTTATGTTTTTCATCAGCTTCATAGCCTTGTTCAAGCTTTGCATCATATTATTTTCACGACTTTTAGGCTCTATTCAAGGTAATAATAAGAATGATAAAAGTCTGCTCTATGCAACAATAGGCTTAGGAGCTCTACAGTTTTTACAAGAAAATGTGTTGCTATCGGGCTCATGGTTATTTTTCTACCTACACATCGCCTTCAATTTTTTTGGTCCATTCAGCCTGCTTAAACCATATGCTCTGCCATACTATATTTCTCTGTTTTATCTAATCACCATTCCACTTTTTATTTTCCTTGCGAGAAATTTACTGCTTCGCCTTAGAGCATTAAATAAAAAAATCAGCTTTCTATCTTTCCCGGAAAAATTTCAAGAGGGCATAGAATTACTACTCGCCACGTACTGCTATATATTTGCCATAATCATACCACTACGACAGGCCGCAGTTCATCTTTTGCCCTATGGATCGCTTGCACTGACACAGCTTCTCTCTGCTATGCAAACAAGCGCCCTGATTATGCTCCCTATAGTTATTTTTTCTAAAGAGCACTTCCTCTATTTCTTGCCCGACGCATCGTCATTCAGCCAATGGATTAAAAAACAATTAGATACTTTTTATTATCCATTGATGACATTTGTCATATCACTCTTCCTCTTGTCTCGCTCATTTGTTGGCTATGGCAACCTTGCAACGTTTCTTAGTTTCAGCATCCCGCTTACAGCTCTGGTTATTTATGGCATGTTTTTAACACATGGGTATGTTCGAAAATATGCTGTCTTCATGTTTATGAAGGAAAGCGACGAAGAAATCACCGACAAGTTTGAGCATGCCAAAACGTACTATGGCTTCTTTGTTATTTTTAGCTTCTTGATACTACTACTTTTGAGTGCTTTTATCATTGCACGCATCTGGGAATTTAATGTCTCGATCGAAGATTTCTGGCGCTTTTTATCAGAAACAATGGTTGTACCTATTGGTGTTGATAAAAAATTTGGCTTCATTCAATTCATTACATTAATTCTTTTTGTTGTCGGCGGCTTTTTGGCCTCCTCGATTATACATCGCTTGGTACTCAATAGACTTTTCGATATTCTTCGTACCGAGCCTGGCACACAAAACACCGTCACTAAAATTGTACACTACTTCACAATCTGCTTGAGTTTTCTACTTGGCTTTATATCAATTCACCTAGAACAACTCATTTGGTACATAGGAACAACGCTCGCAGTTGGTCTTGGCTTTGCACTCAAAGATATCTTAACTGACTATGTTGCAGGTTTTTTTGTTCTTATCGAACGCCCTATTGAAGTTGGAAATTATGTACGGTTTGATAACAATACTGAGTATCAAGGAGTCGTACATAAAATTGATGCCCGCACAACAACAATTATGACTCGTCTTAATCACTCAGTAATCATTGCAAACAAAGATATGGTTGGGAAGGTCATTTCCAACTGGGGTAAAGGACGCTTTGCCGTTGGGTTTGAAGTCAAAATCTTAGTAGACTATGATTCAAACGTTGATGATGTAAAGAAAATTTTGCAGGAAGTACTGCAGAGTAATCCAATTATCCTACGTGTTCCAAGCATCATTATTCGCATTGATGATTTTGAAGAAGCAGGTATCTACTTCCTTGCTCGAGCATTCATTAGTGCTCGCCGTGTACAGGAACAATGGATGATTGCAGCTACGCTGCGTGAAGAAATTTTTAAGGCGTTCAGAGCGAAGGGTATCCGCTTTGGACTACCTCAAAGGGTCATTCATGGCGGCAAAACTTCGTCAAGCAGTCCCGTACAATTCTCGTTTGATCAGTAAAAAATGGGCCACTCGATCGAGTGGCCCATTCAAATTTATTTGAGTAGCAGAGAACAGCAACTGGCCCGCCGTCGCTCTTCGAACCATGGCGCACAGCCTTCCCTACCTGGCTTGCCAGCCGAAGCTCACTTGTGAGCGAAGGCTGGTGGAGGCGATGGGAATTGAACCCATGTCCGCAACACTTCCAACGTCAAGTACTCCATGTTCAGTCTTTGAATATACCTACATTACACCTCAAAGACACAGAATATAATGCAGGGCTTTTCGTGTATGACTACGCTACCCAAAACTAAGCTCACGTAGAAACCCCACCTTTGTTTGTTCAAGCAGATCCAGACGGTGAAGGTACCAAATATGCTTGCGGCACGCGCTTAATTAAGCACGGGCGACAGCCGCGTTACCGCGGAACATGTCACCAAAACCGAATGTGTGTGCTTCAGCACTTATTATTCGCACAGTTTTTTAACGTGGGCCCATACAAACCACGACATGCACTCAACGCAAAAAACATCACGTCGAAACCGGTACGCCCCCAGGCATTCAAAGAACTGGACTGATTGTAAGAAAAGTATTAAAAATTGTCAAAAAGCAAAAATTCCCTTGCAAACCATGCCGGTTTGCCTATTCTTGAGCCCTTACAGGGGTGTTTTTGACCTGTCATCCCAGCCCAGGCGCTGGGATCCATCCTCTCTAAAACAATTCATATGGAACTCATGAAACAATTTATTAAGAAAAATTACAAGATCAAAGAAGTCGTTGATACTGGCCTACCTGCAAAAAAGAAGCAGTTAGGTCAACACTTCCTGCGTAAACACAGCGTCGTTGACAACATGATCAACGCCGTCACCGTCACACCCGAAACTACAGTAGTAGAAATCGGTTGCGGCGACGGGTTCTTAACCAGGGCTATTCTTAATCAAACCAAATGCAAAAAGCTGGTTTGTTTTGAGATCGACAAGGAATGGGCTGACTACGTACGTGGCAACATCCATGATCAACGCCTTGACCTACGCTTACAAAATATTCTTGATGCATCATTTGATACAGTAGAAAGCGCAGCTCCCTTAATCATGCTCGCCAATCTTCCCTATCAAATCACCTTCCCAATTTTATATCTGGTACAAAAAAGTAAAGACCGTTTTGGCGACATCGTCATCATGGTGCAAGAAGAAGTCGGCCAGAAACTTGCGGCCACTCATGGCAGAAGCTTTTCCGCCGTCACCATGTTTTTTCAGCACCACTTCACCATCAAGCTACTAGAGAAAATCGAGCCGGGCGCATTCACGCCGCCACCCAAGGTGTTCTCTCGCCTCGTACAGCTGACACCACGGCAAGGACCATCCATCCCAAATGAACCGTTATTCTGGGACACCATAAAGCTTTGCTTTAAGTCTCCTCGTCAAACTCTCAGAAACAACTTGCGTACAACACATTATGATCTGGCTAGGCTCTCAGAAGAGACGCTAAGTAAGCGCGCTCAGCAACTCAGTTTCGATGATTTTCTAGTAATTTGGGAAACACTGCAAGCTTAAGCCTGTTTTGCTAAACATCCGATGGTGTTGTTATGCAGAATTTCAAGCCCAACAGCCTGATACTCCAGCATCTTGGTTGGACGCGAAACCCAATTGATAACATGCGGTTCACGCAATAAAAAACCGGTATCAGCCACAGACAAATATTCAGTTAATCGTGAACTTGGCACACAGGTCACTAGACAACGCGTTGCATCTATTTTTGCTGCTTTGATCGCAGCATGAAACTGCTCAACATCTCCAGACAACACCAAAAAAAACGCTCGTGGATTTTGTTCTAAAAGTTTTGCTGCCGCGGCAATCGTTTCGCTGGCACACTGCCAAGGCTTAAATGATCCGCTATAAACATACACATGAGCATCTTGCATTAATCCAAGCTCGCTACGCTTCTTGGCTCGCCATGTTGCCACATGTTCAGCATCTAAGCGCGGCGTGATATCTCGCGTAGCCAAAACAATATTTTTTTGGTCAGCTCTAAATTCTGCAATCAAATAATCTTTCAAAGCATGGCTTACTACTTCAATCGTAAAGCGCCTTGTATCAGCAATGATACCATGATAGCCATATACTTCAGCCTCAAGACGATGAAGCAAATTTTGCACAACCCAGTCTTTTACTTTGCACAACACTCCCCGTTTACAATGCTTCGCTGCATAGCCATGCTCTTGTGCAGCCAAGCCGCGTGCTTGAATAAGAACTGGCGGCACAAGGCCACGCAAAATTATTTCAACCGACGCGAGCTTTTGCACTACATTCAATACAAGCCAACCAGCAAGTGGCCCGCGTGCCTGTAACTCAGATCCACCAATTAATTTAAGAATTTTAATCAGCTGCCAAAGCGCAAACTGCAGACTAATAACGCCAAAAAATGGTAACTTCTTGGCCACTACCAAATGCAACCGATCATGTGCTGGAAATTTTTTACAAAGCAATGTTTTTTGGGGAAGTAGTCGTTCGAATGATACAATAGTTACTTCAAGGGTTTGATCTACAACAAGCTCTTGTAGAAACGGCGCTACAACCTGGCTCTCAAAGACCGAATTTTCTATACCGTCATACACAACCATGACCACATGACGAAATCCGGTTTTCATTCTCTCTTCCCTTTTTTGTTCTCAAACCTCAGAGCTTGCATTACTATGCTCTTAGAGAAATCTTAAAATATCTATTCGAAGAAAATTTTCTCTTGAATTCCATCAATAGTCACCATACCACCATTGGGAATAATTAATTGTGGATCAACATGTCCAAAATGAAGATTGAACACGACGGGTAATTCAGCTACCTGGCAATCTTGCAACGATTTATTTACAGCATGACGTTGGTTAGTTATAAACTCATTTCTTCCCTCAGTAGGCATTTTCCCCATAAATTGAGCTTTGGGGATGCTTATTAACAAAGCCCTTATTCTTTGCAATAGACCTCGCTGCGCAAGTGCCAGAAAAAACCTATAAACAAAGCCCGCGGTCGGCATCTCTTCTGACGTTTCTAAATATAAAACCATGTCGTCAAACTGATTATCATTGGGCAAATATGAGTTGATAGCCAAGTGCATTTCGAGGATTTCTAAACATCCTCCAAATAATCTTCCAGTAATTTTTTTACCTTGAGTGTTCTGCCATACCCAGCCTGGACTTTTTTCCATGGGACGAGTTTTTGTTAAGTTTGTTTTATCAGCCCAATCAAGATCAAAATCAGTCCATTCAGGAGAGTTATCTATTTGCCCAATACTTAGTTCAAATAAAACCTTCTTAACATACTTTTTTGTGTACTCATGCATACAGCCCTGCATCGCCAGTTGCGACATCACACTGCAACCGTAGTAGGACACCATGCCCAATTTATAAAGATAAGTGTGTATGTTGGCGTTATCGCTATAACCCAAAAAAATCTTAGGATTATTGGAGATTTCCTGCGCATTAAGATACGGTAAAATTCTTACTTCATCATAGCCACCGGCAGTAGAAATAATTGCCTTAATTTCTGGATTTGCGAATGCATCATTAATATCTTGCGCCCGAGCTTGAGGATATTGTGCAAGATAATCTGGTGTTTGCAAGGTGGTTGGAAATTCCACAGGAATAAGACCAAATTCATCGCGCAATCGCTGCAAACCAAGCTCATATACCCATGGAAATAGGCCAGCACAACCGGAAGATGGTGAGACTATGGCAACTTTGTCGCCAACAGATAATCTTGAAGGAATATTGAAATTTGTCATAAACCCCTTCGCTACAAATACTGAGAACACCTATAAACTAATTTTAGTTTTTATGGTAATTAAGATTTTTTCTGCCATTTCAATAGCATCGATTGTGCTTTGTTTATCAACATAAAAATTGTCACTGGGATACCTTGAATCATACCCATAAGCGTCTAAAACTATGCTTTCATCCAACAGAAATAAAAAATCTGAATCAATTTTTGCGCAATGTTCTAATAAAAACTTAAGGTCATGTGTTTTTGGAATTGCTTGTTGTGTAAACACAATAAATGCTTTGAAGGCTTTTTCCGCACATTGTTGTGTATGAAATACTGAACAATCAAGCGTTTCATTATCATCAGATAATTTTTTTGATGCCTTTAAATCGCTTGATGCTTTTCTCAACCAATCTCTAAGGCCTGGCATAGACAATCTTCCCTTTGTTTTTTATCTCATGAGTTGGTGATGTTATGTCTTGAGAGGACATATCAAACTCTTCTTTTGTAAAAACAATTACCCTCGAGGGAATTTCTAGTCCGAATAATGCATCAAATGCCTTATATCCCCTTTTATGAGCTTTTTCATTTGATGACTCGATTATGAGCAAGATATTTAGATCATCATCATCATCTGGAGTTCCCCATCCATATGGACCATAGAAATAAATGATAAGCGGATTGTATGCTTTAACCAAGCGCTGTATTGCCTCTTGAATTGTTTCTTGTGAAATCATTTAGTCTCTTTCTACAAAAAAGAAATACTCTATTCTAGATAAACACAACCACCTTCTGCATCAGATGCTGATTTCCACACTCTCTTCCCTTTTTTGTTCTCAAACCTCAGAGCTTGCATTACCCTGAATGCAATTATAGCACGTAGCATCAAAAATACCGAAGGACGCAGATGCAGTACATCAAATTTTTTGAAGAGATTAATAATAACGATGTGGCCGTTGTTGGCGGCAAGAATGCCTCGCTTGGAGAAATGATAAATAATCTAAGTGCTCAAGGCGTCGGCGTTCCCTCAGGATTTGCGATAACAGCTGATGGTTATAGATGCCACTTAGAAACAAACAAACTCTCAGCACCAATTACTACCCTGCTGGCACAAATTGATAAAAAACATCTCGATAAGCTTGCAGCCATTGGTCATGAGATTCGCACACTCATCACCAATGCACCACTCCCACCTCAACTTATTGATGAAATCAAAGCTGCCTACAAAAAAATTGAACTTCGCTATGGTAACGATTGTAGCATAGCTGTGCGTTCATCAGCCACTGCCGAAGATTTACCTGAAGCTTCTTTTGCTGGACAACAAGAAACTTATCTCAACATCAAGGGAATTGCTGAATTATTACGCATGACTACACATAGCTTTGCATCACTGTTTACTAATCGAGCTATTTCTTATCGCATTGATAACGGTTTTAAACATATGGATGTTGCGCTCTCAATCGGCGTACAGAAAATGATTCGTTCAGATATTGCCAGCGCCGGTGTGATCTTCACCCTTGATACTGAGAGCGGCTTTCGTGACGTCATCTTCATTACCGGTTCTTACGGCCTAGGTGAAATGGTTGTACAGGGCAGTGTTAACCCAGATGAATACTATGTCCATAAACCGACGCTAGCAAAAGAATTTCGCCCCATCCTAAAAAAGCGTATGGGCAGCAAGGAAATTAAACTTATCTACAGCAACGAAAGCAACACTCCTACAAAGATAGTCCCCGTCGAAACACACGATCGAAAACGCTGGGTACTCAGTGATGATGAAATTCTTGAACTTGCAAAGCAAGCTCAGATCATTGAAAATCACTACTCAGCTAAGCGCGGCTCCTGGACGCCGATGGATATTGAGTGGGCCAAAGATGGCATCGATGGCAAGTTGTACATCGTACAGGCACGGCCTGAAACGGTACATGCCAATAAACAAGGTCTACCCTATATCGAAGAATTTAGTATAAAAAAAACAGCTACTACCAAGGTGCTCTGTCAAGGGAAAAGCATTGGGCATCACATCAGTACGGGTAAAGCAATTGTTATTGAATCAGCCCATCTCATGAGTAGTGTCCAGCCTGGCGATATCATTGTCACCGACATGACCGACCCTGATTGGGAGCCAATCATGAAAATTGCCGGCGGAATCATTACTAACCGCGGCGGCCGCACCTGTCATGCCGCCATCATTAGTCGAGAGTTGGGTATCCCCGCCATTGTTGGTACACACAGCGGCACAACATCAATTAAGGATGGTGCAATTATTACACTTGATTGCAGCTCAGGTGAAGTTGGTTACGCGTATGAAGGCAATGTTCCTTTTTCTATAGAAAAAACTGAAATTGCCAAGTTAGGAACGCCAAAAATAGATCTTCTTCTTAATGTTGGCAATCCAGATGAAGCATTCAATTTAGCAAAACTGCCTAATGCAGGGGTTGGGTTAGCCCGTCTTGAATTTATCATAAATAACGGCATTAAGGTTCATCCCATGGCATTGATACATCCGGAGAAAATAACTGATCAAGCAGTATTAAAACAACTCGATAAACTCACGTATGATTACCAAGATAAGAAACAATTTTTTATCGATAAGCTCGCACAGGAGGCCGGCACGATCGCCGCAGCGTTTTACCCCAAACCGGTCATCATCCGCATGTCAGATTTTAAGAGCAATGAATATCGCGAATTACTTGGTGGTAATTTTTTTGAACCGCAAGAAGAAAATCCAATGATCGGCTTTCGTGGTGCTTCACGTTACTACCATCCACAATATACAGAAGGCTTTGCGCTAGAATGCGCTGCCATGAAAAAAATACGTGAAGAAATGGGGCTGACCAATGTTATTCTTATGATACCATTTGTACGAACGGTCAATGAAGCCAAGCTTGTAATCGATACCATGAAACAATATGGCCTACACCGCGGACAGCATGGTCTTGAGCTGTACATGATGTGTGAAATTCCTTCAAACGTTATCTTGATCGAGCAATTCGCGAAGCTTTTCGACGGGTTCTCTATCGGTTCAAACGATCTAACACAGATGACACTTGCCGTTGACCGCGACTCTGCACTCGTTGCACCAATCTTTGATGAACGCGACGAAGCAGTAAAAATAATGCTTACTATGGCCATTAACGGTGCCCGCAAAGCAGGAAAAAAGATTGGTATCTGCGGTCAGGCGCCATCTGACTACCCAGAGGTAGCAGCTTTTTTGGTAAAGGCCGGCATCAACTCACTCTCGCTTAACGCGGACTCAGTTGTAAAAATGTATATTCAGCTGGGAGCGTAGGGGAAGAGCGGAATCAATAGTAATATCAAAACGCAACGTCGTCCCGGCTCAGAGCCGAGACGACGTTGCGAATAAAAATCCAATCAAACGTTATGCGTGATTATAATGCATAGCTCCGGCAACTATCACAGATGCTCCGCCTCGAACCATCACATTAACATCTTGACCGGCAAACCCAGCCCCACTACCAAGTACAAATCCGTTTGCCATAACCGTATTTGGACTGAGAGGATCGCCACCATAGTTGATATTTAAAATCCTAACCTTGCCATCAAAAATCAAGGTCCCTCTATTCATCTGCACACCAGAAGACCCTACATAAAAATCACAGCCATCTAGGTGTAATACAGATGTTGTGTCGGTCATTGTCAAACTTGATACCCCTGTCAGAGCAATACCAGGACCAACTGACAACATTGAGTTTCTGCCAATTGTGATTGGTCTAGAGCCATTGTCAAAGCGGGTACCAAAACCTTCAATGCGTACATCCCCCGTAATTGTCAGTGAGTAGCTTGATCCAGCTCCGAATTTTGTATATTGGCCATCAGGTGGGGCACTTAAGATTATTGAATTGGATATATGGGTAGGGCTATTAAAAATAGCACCCCTTGCCGACCCCTTCCCACAGGCAAGCACCATTTCATTAAGGCGACAAGTATTGTCTGTAGGGGTAGTAAAGAAAAATTCACCCCCGGGATTTACGCCACCAGAGGTTGGTTGTATAGTAAACACATACCCAGAGCCATTTATTCTCAAAGAACTGTAATTGCGCATTGTTGTAGTAAGCCGCGCATCATTTCCACCAAGAAAAAATGCGTTGGCGCTTGCCGTGACCTTATGATCTGTTGTTGCAAATTGTCCTTTAGGCCCAAGGCGCATACTAGTAGAAAGCGTAAGAATAGAGCTTGTAGCAGCAAATATCATAGGTCCATCGACAACCCCTTCAGCATTCCAACATGCGGTAACACCAGAGTTAATAGTAAATCCATCTTTAAGCATAAATAGACCACGTAGTTCGTGAGATGGCCGAGTAAAAGTGTATGTGGTGCTTTGATAAGCATTGACATTACTATTTGTTAGATTCTGAGTATTATTTCGGTCTGCATTGGCAGTAGAATAAAATATATTTGCCGTCAAATCCCGACATAACAACACACAAGAAAATAGCGCTAACGTGCGCCAATATCGCATCATCCCATTCATATAGTATTCCTTTCTAGAAAAGGGGAATTGTACTTCATTAGGAGATGCTAACGCGACCAGAGTCATGTATGCAACAAAAAAGCCGCAGCTCTCTTTTAGAGAGCTGCGGCAAGCTTTTTAGAGATTTACTATGGCCTATACATAGCGTCAAGATCCCATTTTTTAATAATCATACGAGCTGGATTAACCTTCCCTTGAATTCCCCCTGGAAAAGGATCATTCAGGTAAAAACGATAGCTAGCTGCGCCGATTTTTAGCACAAAGTACAACAATATCCGTTCATAATCACGAGCATTCTTTCCAGACGAAACTCTGTTATGCTGCACTAGATAATTGACTAATGCTGGATCCGCTTGCAACTGAACCTGCACACCTTGATTTGCTTGAATCCAAGCTCTATTAATCACAACACCACCAAAATTCACACGATCAGCAGCGACTGAACCATCAGGAAACGCCCCCTGAGTTTGTACCACATCCTGCATAACCTGCCCACTTAGCGATGCTAAGATAAAATTAGATGTTTGTGCTGGGTTGGAGGTATTAATTAATGACCATAACTGACCAAGCTTGTATTGCACACCAACTGCCGGAACGGCTGGCCTTGCCTGCTCTGGAGCCCTGTGTACAGCACTAGCCTTCGCTAAGCAATCTTGCCCTACCCCAACAGCAAGTCCGAGTAACAGTATCATCTTTTTTGCATTCATCTTGTCCCCCTTCTCCCCAAATAAAAATTATCTGCCCATAGTGACATAACTCTCTATATACTATTTTATTTAATTTTAGTGACAAAAAGCAATTAAAATTGATAAGGGAAATTACATTGACCAAAAACTACCAAAATCCTTCCTTGATCCATAGCGCAAAACAGGACTTTTAATCGAAAATTTGCTTGCTAGCCCAAAACTTTAGTACTACTATGAATGATGCTTTATTTTCGAAATAGCGAAAAGTGAGTCTATGCCTAGCCAATTAATTATCTCAGCCATATGCGGAATAGCCATTGGATTCTTGTATGCCCTGCTTTTCAAAAAGCAAACAAAGTCCCTCATTAAAGGCTTTTCTATGGGCCAAAATCCAGGTAAGCTATCTGCCATAGGACAACATATATTCTTTCTCGTTATGCGTTTTCTGATCATTATTGGCATTATTTTTGCACTGCACTCCACAGGACGGATCGACTTACAGACATGCTCTATCTTCATAGTAGCCGGCTTCCTACTGAGCCTGTTTGTCCATACAAAGAGGATGTTATGAGCGTCTCTATTTTTGATTACTACCAAATCCGCCCACTAGAAAATCTTGGATTTACGCACTTTTTTTGGACGATTAATCTCGACACCCTAAGAGACACTTGGGCCGCGATGATACTTTTTTTTTCACTGGTGTGCATTGGACGCTGGGCACTCAAGAGAGGACCCAACAGAATTTCAATTCTTTTTGAAGTCGTTGTTCGTTTTCTTATGAATACAACTAAAGACGCTTTCGGTTTTTTTGAATTCCGCTATTTTGCTTTTGTTTCATCGCTATTCCTATTCACCCTTTTTTGTTGCATTATTGGCCTGTTCCCATTTTTAGATGAAGCAACAAGAGACCTCAATACAACGCTGGCAATAGGTCTTTCAAGTTTTTGTTATGTTCAATATCAAAAAATTCGAGCACATGGCATCTTGGGATATTCTAAAGAATACTTACAGCCTTTTTTTCTTTTGGCTCCAATCAATATTGTTGGAGAACTCGCCAAAATTGCTTCAATGTCTTTTCGATTATTTGGCAACATTCTCGGCGGTGGCGTTGTGTTTATGATGATGGTCAACTTTGTACAGGGGTATGCCAATTATTTTCTCGTCCTAGCTGTCATCTATTTTGCACTACACACACTCCTCGCTCATGTTAACCTACTCCCAAGAGAAGGCATTCTTGCCTCTATTCTAAGCGGCATATCTGTTCTCATATTCTTTCTCACTTGGGCACAACTCTTTTTTGGGGTTTTTGAAGGACTTATTCAATCATTCGTTGTTATGATGCTCACACTTACCTATCTTTCTATGGGCATAGCTCACCAAGAAGACACACAACCACACTGAAAGGTCTTTGTATGCTCATAGCTCAAATCATTCACTACAGCGCAGCCTTTCTAACACTGGCAATTGCTGTTCTCGGCGGCGGCATCGGACAAGGTATAGCAAGTATTGCCACCATCGCCGCAATCCAGCGACAACCATGCAGCTATCAAGCAAATTTTCGTGCCCTTATCATTGGCCTTGCGCTAATTGAAAGCGGCATTATCATTGCACTTGTAACAGCCCTTATGATTATTTTCAGCACCCAGCCACTTACTATCGGCATTGCCGTTGGTGAACTAGGTATCGCTGCCGCAATCGGCTTTGCAGGAGGAGCGGTCAGTATCGCCTCAAGCTTTGTTGTTAGAGCCGCAGCAGAAAGCATTAGCCGCCAACCTTTTTTTTCCCAAAAAGTTACAACAGTTATGCTACTTGCGCAATCGATCATGGAAGCACCAGTCATTATCGCGTTTATCGTGTCACTGCTTATTCGAACACGCATAAATGCAAACCCTGAATTATTATTCGGCCTACAAGGACTTGCAGCAGGCCTTGCCGTTGGTCTTGGCAGTATCGGGCCCTCCATTGGACAAGCAATTTTCACACAGGCAGCATGCAAGGGCATTGGAACAAACAAAGAAGCCTATAACAAAATATTTCCATTTATGCTCCTCCTTGAAGCAATTATTGAGACACCTCTCATTTTTTGCTTACTTATCGGTATAATCATATTATTCAGGCCACTTGATGGCGCACTTATCAGTGATGCATTAATCCTAATTACCGCAGCTTTAACCATTGGCTTAGGCGCGCTGGGCACGGCGACTGGTATAGGATTTACCGCCTCAAAGAGCGTAGAGGGAATCGCTCAAAATCCTGACTTATACTCAATTTTGCTCCGCACTACCTTGCTCGTCGTTGCTTTCATTGAGTCAGCAATTATTTATGCAATGATCATTACACTCATGTTAATCACAAAGGTTTAAGGTAGCCGAACTTCTCGACACATCTGAGATTAGAGGTTGTATGAAACAGCTTAATGTCTTGTATATCTTGACCAAGCTTGAACTCGGTGGCGCACAGAAAGTTTGTTTAACACTTCACCAAGGCCTCGTACACGATAATCACAATGCCATGCTCATTTCTGGTACCGAAGGAGTTTTGGTTGAGGAAGCAAAAAAAACACCTGGCTGCATATTACTTGATTCATTCAAGCGCGAGCTATCGATACGTGGTATTGCACAGGAACTTAAAACATTCTTCGGACTCATACGCCTTATGCATCGCTATAAGGCACAATTTCCCAATATCATTGTACACACTCATAGCACAAAGGCCGGAATTCTAGGCCGCTGGGCAGCATTGCTTGCTGGCATTAAACATCGCGTACACACTATCCATGGCTTTGGCTTTCATGATTTTCAATCTTGGCCAGAATGGGTCTTATTCGTCGCTCTTGAATGGGTCACAACACTGATTACAACACAAATTATTTGCGTCTCCCACAAAGACCAAGTGCTCGGTAGCAAATTACTCCTTGGCTTTGCAAAAAAAAGCCTCATTATACGTGCCGCGGTTGATGATAATCATTTCATAGAACCTGCTCGCAAGCTTTCTCCTTCTCGAACAAAGATTACGATTGGCGCTATTTCTTGTTTCAAACCACAGAAAAATTTATTCGATTTACTCGAAGCATTTGCGGTCGTTCATCGTGCACACCCACAAACAACACTTGAAATTGTTGGCGACGGTACTCAACGAACAGCAATTGAATGGTGGATCAAAGACCATAATCTACAAAATGTAATCACACTTCACGGCTGGCAAAGCAACGTGCAAAAGTTTTTACATAGTTGGGATATTTTCACTCTAAGCTCCCTCTGGGAAGGGCTTCCATGCTCTGTCATTGAAGCACGCCTAGCAAGACTTGCTGTTGTTGCTTATGATGTCGGCGGCATCGGAGAAGTAGTACAAAATAATCTCAACGGCTATCTTGTTACAGCAGGAGATAAATTTGCGCTTGCACAGCACCTACAAAACCTTATAGAAGATCCACAACTTCTCAATCGCCTACAAAATCATGTACAAGATCTGTCATCTTTCTCGGCCAGATCAATGGTTACTCAGCACGAAAGCCTTTACACCAAACTTGAGTTTGCGCGCTAGATCAACATAATCAATGCTTTTCATACGTGTTTTTGACTTTTAAAAATTTCTTTTGGTAGGATTACGTCAACGTAACGAAGCACCACGAAAACTGCATAAGGATGATAAAAGGAGATCGTATGAAGCAATGCATCAAAATAATCATTACCGGGCAAGTACAATCATTGTCATATAAAGAAGTCATTCAAAAGCAAGCCCAAAAGCTTCATATTGAAGGTACACTTCAAAATCATGAGGGTGACGATATTCTTATTTTTGCATGTGGTCAATCAGACAATCTAGATGAATTAATTGATCATATCTACAAAGGCACATCTGACATCAAAATTCGTGACGTTGTTATCGAACCATTCATCAACGAAAAAAATTTTCGCGGAGTCTTTCGCGTAATCGGCTAAGTGCCACAAAACATTGTAACCCCGGCTAGATGCTGCTAAAAAACAAAAAGCCTGTCAAATCTTAGGAAAAATAGTAGGCTGTGGGGGCTTGCCATTAATTCCGGGGAATCTTTTTTATGAAATTTTTTTACTATAGCGTTATAGTTCTTGGCATTTTTTCAATCGCCTTACAACTCTCAGCAACACTTGGGGGATCGTTTGATGTTTCTACCAAAACATTAAGTGAGATAGAAAATACTTCTTTTTATTTAGAAAAAATAAGTTTCACCGCCGACATTCCCTTCTCAAAAACAGAATTTGATTATCTTGTAAGCCTTGAACCAAACACCTTCGTTAACAAATCCGATGTCCAACGCGCATATCGCAATCTGATGCGTACGCAGCGTTTCAATAATATCAGCATCAATCTGCTTGATGGTAACCAGGGTAAACACCTTGAGTTTAGACTTGAAGGACAATGGCTTTTGAGCAAAGTCAAAGTTACAGGTTTTTTATTTGGTAAATATGAATATGGTGCCCAATATTTGCAACAACCTGGCGATGTCTTTGATGGTAATCTTCATGACGAATCTATGCAAAATATTCAGAGATTTCTAAATGATCAAGGATATTTTGATGGCCTCATTGATGATGAGCTTAATTACAATGCAATCAACAAAACAATTTTAGTTCGTCTTCGCATCACCCATGGCAAGCGCTATTACATTAATTCGATCAATATCACGCACCAAACAGATCCTGTGCATGCAGAGGCAGTAAATAGTGTTATTAACAAAACACAGCATGAATTTAAGGATTTTTTTTCCAAACATGCTTACGATAAAGAATATTTGAAAAAGATTGCGCTCTCTCTCAAAGCAAAGCTCGTAGCTGAAGGCTTCGAGCAACCGCGTATTACCATGAAAAAAAGTCGCTGTTCCGATCATAAATTGGTTAACATCGCATTTATTATAGAGCCCGGCAGTAGAAAGATTATTTACCTTATTGGTAATAAAGTTCTTTCTAGCACCATCATTAAAGAAAAAATTCTTGGCGATGATCAGCCAAACTGGCTCTTCTCTCCAGATATTATTTGCGAACAAATAATTCATGAATATGAACGCCGAGGTTTTATTGGAACAACAGTTACTCATGAAAAAGAGAATGATGTTAATACATTCACCATCCACGAAGGAACCCCTGCAAAACTAGAATCCATTGAAGTTAAACACGCGAATACCTTAGCCCAAGAAGACAGCTCATATTTTTGGCGAGAACTCATTGAAAAAGATTTTTTTGACCAAAGCTTATTTGATCAAAAATTGCATGAATTCAAGCGTCTCTATGAGAAGAATGGTTATTGGGACTTTACTATTGTTGATCAACAAAATCACATCAATGAACTTTCAGGAAAACTTATTGTCACGATCTTCATCAACAAAGGAATTCAGCGGCTATGGGGCGGTTTTGAGGTAAAAGGCCATCAGACATTAGAATCACTCCCTGGATTTAAAAAATTCCATTTACGCAATAACCATCAACACATTCCATTTAATCAATCCTGGTTGAGTGAACAAAAGAACCTACTCATTGCCACCTTTCAAGAAGATGGTTATTGGCATGCCAATGTTAACTTCGAGCTACAAGAAGAACCACTCGCGAGTGCCGAATACGCAAACAAAGCGGTAAAAAAGGTATTTGTTTCTTGGAATATTGAACCAGGAACACAAATTACCTTTGGTAAAGTCACCATTCGCGGCAATACAAAATTGCCATTCGACCGAATAAAAAATGAAATAAAATTCCAAGAAGGCGATGTATGGAATAAAGAGAAAATTGATCTGACTCGTAAAAAATTAAAGCGCTTAGATGTCTTTAAACGCGTTCAAGTACAACCCCACCAAGGAAACACTAAGCGCCAGAAGCCTGTTATTATTACTATAGCTGATGATGATCCATTCGAGGTACGTTTACGTGCTGGCGTCTACGTACCAAGCGATAGCTCCTTATTCAAAAGCAAGACCGCTATGCTTAATTCAATAAAGTTCACTGAAGAAATTATCGCTAAGGTTGGTGCTTCTGCAATAGTAAAAAATCCTACCAATCGAGCAGACAAGATCACGTTTGATACTGATTTAAGCAAATTTGAACGCAAGTTCAACTTAGAATACCAACAACCATCACTCTTCAATATTCCATTACTGGGTAAAATAAAATTATATGCCAACGAATTTACGCACCCACTACGCATAGCCTCCAGTCCTTCAGCATTTCAGGCAGATCAGGTTGGTGGAATTGTCGCACTCAACGAAGAATACAAAGACCACTTCTTTTTTGGTCTCAATCTTGGTAATGAATGGATAAAGACAAGCAATGTTACTGGCAATATCCGATTTGACCCAACACTACTTAATCGTTACATGCGCTATGTTTTTATTGAACCAAATATAATTATCGACCAGCTTGATGATAAAATTAATACAACCCGTGGTACCTTCAGCCTTGTTGCTTGCAAACTCATGCTCCCAACAAGTATTGCCGATTATTCTGTGCGCATTGCGCTGGAACAGTCTGCCTTCTATCCCCTCTATGAAGATATCATTATTGCTGGTCACGTTCGCTTTGGTCATATTTTTAGACGTCTATTTGAAACTATTATGCCCATTGAGAGATTCTTTCTCGGAGGACCAAACTCGGTACGTGGCTATGAAAAAGATTCGCTCCCACCCATTGGTACCTCTACAAAAACAATAACGGTCAATGGCGAAGAGATAACTACAACGGAATATTCTATCCAAGGTGGCAGCTCCATGTTCAATGCAAATCTTGAGGTTCGCTTTCCAATAATTTCAAAACGCCTTCAAGGTGTTGTATTTCAAGATATCGGCGCGCTCGGTCAGGCTGGAACCATAGGGCTCACTAAGAGTTGGTATCCTGCCACCGGCTTTGGACTGCGCCTAAAAACGCCTGTCGGCCCTCTGCGTTTTGATCTTGGATGGAAATGGAAGAAGCGATTTGTAAACGATAGCAATTACGCATGGTATCTTACACTTGGTGAAGCATTTTAATATTGAGGAGCATGCTATGAATTTATTAAATCAAGAACAAAAAGGTTCTTTATATGCGTTGATGTCTGGCTTTACCTATGGCTTACTTGGCTATTTTGGTATTAAGATCATGGATGCTGGACTCTCTGTTTTTAACATGCTTTTCTGGCGATTTTTCGTAGCAAGCCTTCTCATCATAGTCATCATGATCGTACAAACAAGATCTGAACGTGGATCTCACATAGATATGATTAAGATGTTCTTCTGTGGCGCGCTTTTGCATGGTACAGGATCTGCAGTTTATTTTTTCTCAAGCAAATACATCGGTACCGGCTTAGCCATGGTTATATTCTTTACCTTTCCAGCTATTGTCATGTTGATTAATTGGCTTATACATAAAAATAGACCAACACCCCTGTATTTTATTGCAATCACCGTGATACTTGCCGGCCTCGCCTTGCTGGTTGATTTGGGAGATCTTAAGCTTGATCTCATCGGCATTGGCTTAGGAATTGTTTCGGCAATCATCTACGCCTTGTACATTATCTGTAGCAAAAAAACACAGCTCCCACCTCTTACTTCAACACTCATGGTATCAGCAGGTACCGCACTCACCTGCTTCATTTGTGCTCTAACTGGCAGCACGCTAACAGTTCCCACATCATTAAATGTGTGGGCCAATATTATAAGCCTTGGCGTTATATGCACAGCAATACCAATTTTATTTTTACTAGAAGCACTCAAAAGCATTAGCTCAGAAAAAGCCTCAATGCTCTCGGTCTTAGAACCAGTATTCGTTTTATTTTTTGGAATTATTTTACTTGGAGAGACCGTAAGTACTCGCCAGATGTTTGGCGCCATTGTTATTCTTACTGGTGCTTTAATCACGCTGCTGAGCAATAATAAACGCTTTCAGAAGTAAAAAAAAGCGCCCTCATAATACGGGGCGCTTTTTAAAGATTTAATCCCAGGTAAGTGACGCAGCTGTTTGATATTCAGTCACTCGCGTCTCAAAGAAATTCTTTTCTTTGGCCAGATCAGTTGACTGGGCCATCCATGGGAATGGGTTTTCTTTGTTATACAATTTTGGCAACCCTAGACGCTCAAGACGCCTATCAGCCATATACTCAACATAATTACAGAATTGTTCTGCGTTGATACCCAATACACCCTGCGGGCAAGCATCAACCGCATAGTTGCGCTCAAGTATAACAGCCTGACGAATTTTCTCAGTTACCTCCTCCTGAAACGCCTTATCCCACACTTCTGGATTTTCAGCCTTGACCGTGTTAATCAAATCACAGCCATAAGCCAAATGAAGGCTTTCATCACGCATGATATATTCAAACTGCTCACCAACACCGGTCATTTTTTGTTGACGCTTAAGAGCAAGCATCATCGCAAATCCGGCATAGAAGAAAATGCCTTCCATAATAACGTAAAATGCTACGACATCCATAATGAATTTTTGAATATTTTCTTTGCTGTCTGTTTTAAATGCTGGATCAAGAATTGAGAGTGTCATATTAATAACAAATTCATCCTTAGCTCTGATCGAAGGAACACTCTGATACATGTTGTAAATATCGTCTGGATCAAGCCCCAATGAATCACAACAATAAATAAATGTGTCTGTATGAATAGCCTCTTCAAATGCTTGGCGCAGCATGTATTGGCGACACTCGGGATTTGTTACATACCGATAGACAGCAAGCACGATATTATTTGCAGTCAACGATTCCGCCGTAGAGAAAAAACCAAGATTCCAGAGAACCAAGCGACGCTCTGTTTCACTCAAAGCATCTGGCGATTTCCATTGCTCAATATCTTTTTGCATTGAGATTTCTTCTGGTGACCACGTGTTTGCAACACCACTTTTGTAGTGCTCGCGCGCCCACATGTAACGCATTGGCAATATTTTATTAGGGTCTGTTGTATTGTCATTAAGAATAGAGCCCTTACGTTTATACACTGTTGCTGCTTGCATTTCCTTGATCCTTTTCTAAAAAATTATTGACACGATTCACAATCTTCAATATTACCA
>JAHFBQ010000046.1 GCA_023249935.1 bacterium | reverse complement strand
TGTGAACGCGTTACCACTAACCGCATCAACAACTTCCTTATGCAAATCTACTATACCAGTAGCGTCAACAAACGTTCCCTCAGGCACTTGCCAGTCATGCATCAACTTAGTTGGATATGGAGGAAATTCAATACGTAGTTCATCAGGAAAATCAAAGCCAAAACCAACTTGCCCGTTAACTGCGTCTTTTTCCAATTGTGTTAGCGGCCCTTTATTAGCAAGTGTAGCAGCAGCAAGCGCCCCAACCTGCGCAACAGCGTTATCATTGTGCACAAACACCGCCTGGTCCAAGGTAATTTCGGCATTAGCAGCAAGAGGCATCACTACAAAGTTAAGTTGCCCTACAGTAGCTGCAGCCCGGTCTTTAAAGATATTACTCAGATCTTTAACATAATTTACCGCACTAATATTTTTAATTTTTGTCCCTGCAGGAAGCACTGTACCTTCCGGCAAGAAGAGTGTGTATTTATCTTGAGCTACAACAGCACCGGCATTATTCGATTTGATGATGCGATCATTTGCTATTTTGATACCATCAGCAGCATCTGCAAATGCAAAGTCCGCACCGCCGAGAACACGAAGATTCACACGACCAGCAGCATCATATCCAGGCACATGACCCAATACCCACTGTCCTCCCCATGGTGTAGCATCAGGAAGATCAAATTGTGCTGGCTTAGCTGCTAGAAAACCATTATTACCACCAATAGCATTAAAGTAATCGGTACTTTTACCTTTTTTAAATAATGTCCATGCAGGCAATTCAGTATCAGCCTTTAATGTCACGCCAGCACCAAAAGTCCACGGCGCCTGGGGCAGAACACCAGTCAATGCAGAACCAGCACCAACTATGGAGCCAGCTGGCAGATCAAGATTTGCAGATGGTCTGAAGGTAAAGCCCGCACCGCCAACCATAAAACCGACATTTGCTGGATCTGGAGCTTTTGCAGCATCAAAAACAAACATACTTGTCGTCGCTGCACGCACCGTTGACCAAGCGGCATCAGTAACAGCTTCCGCCTCACGCGCTGCAGCAACTACCGACGCTGACGTTACTGGCTTTTTCATAGCACCACCACCAATAGCAAGCCGAACAGCCTCTTCCGTCGCTGCTAAAGCAACTAAAAATCCTGCGGCTACTGCTGGATCAGCAGTAGCAAGTGCAAGACCGGTTGCATAGCGCGCTTTGGCAAGCACATCATATTGCGTTGGAGCCGCTAGACCACCCGCAATGACAGCTGTTTGAACCCCTATCACATCTTGTATCGCTAGATTAAGATCTGCTGGAAATAACACGGCAGGCGCTAGCCCACCTAACAATGCGGCGATAGAATTCGGTGGATTTGCGGGGTTAGTGCCCACCCCGTTAGTCCAGATATTAAGAACTGTGTTCGGCGCGTCCGCGGCTGGCAGAATAGCAGTCACAGCACGGGTTGCTTGTGCTGGAGTAATCAATGTCACCGCATTGACCTGAGAGGCTGCTGAAACAAGTGCTAACGCCCCGCTATCTTTATAAACACCAGCCTGATCAGCATACTTTGCAAGACCATGCCTTATGGTACTTGCAAAACTTTGTACTTGATTTTTGTTGCTGACGCCCAAGGCAAGTTCATTAACAATGGCCTCATCAGAACCAACAGCAGGCACCCCACCAAGCGACGCATAGGCACTTGCCACGGCTCCTGCCATTTTGATCTGCTTATCAAGTGTGTTACGAGCCACATCGATAGTGCTTGCAGCAGCATTAATCAGCTTAGTAGTAGCATCTGCTGGATAGAGGCCTGGGGCAAGAGCTTTACTCGACATTTCACGTAATGCCCACACTCGTTGATTAGCAGGAACCGCAGCAGCACCAGCATCGTAAATCATGCTTAACTTATCATCAACGGAAACTACAGCGCCTGGTACATATGCTGCAGTCGCTGCACCGTTGTACGCTGCAATCTCCTTTTTAAAAGCAGCTAAGAATTGCCCTGTCCGTCCGGCCTCAAAGTTAAACAGATTTGTTGCCTGCGCATACTCACCAGTCGAGTTATTCCAGGCAGACTCCAATGTATGTTGCCCAGCTGCTGCCGTAGCAACACCATTATAGGCTGCTGTGATGCTACCTGCAAGAAATTCTCTTCTCTCCCTTTCAGAGCCCAAAGGATCTTTCTGCGCAATAGTAACCGCAGATGTCACAAACTTATCTTCTTCAGCGTTTTTAGCAGCGACAAACGTTTCTACAACATCCTTAAGCGTATTCTGAGCAGGATCTAGAATTACAGCAGTATCTTCAACTGCTTTTTTAAACACGGGACTGAAGTCAACACCACGCCCCTGGTTCAACCACTGCTTATACCCAGCATTGAGAATATCCGCCCTTTTATCAACCCCAGCAAGAGGCATATCAGCCATCGCAGAAAGCACTGAAAACCCTTGCCCTATTGTTGGTTCTGAGGCTAGAAGTTTTTTAGTTTCGTTAAAAAAAGACCTTGCTAGTACTATACCCGTGTCAGGATCTTTTTGATTTGGCAAAGGAACAATTCCTTGATTATGCAGTTCAGCTGATAGCCGTGGCAGCGTATCTACAATCGCACGCACACCATCCGATTCCAAAGCATTATTACGAGGTGGAAAAAATACAAGAGTATTATTAGAAAGTTCCTGCATGGAAAAAGTTTTATCACGAGCAATCGCTGCTGCACCAACAGAAAGACCTCCCAAGGTCCAATAGAATGGATTGTCTTGCATTTTATGAAACTCAGCACCTTTAGCATGCATAACTTTCAGCGCAACACCAGTCGTTGCATCGTTACTCAACGTATTCGGCTGAAGTGGATCAAACTCAATATCACCACCAGCGCGAACTTCAACACTCACACCAGCAAACGATTTGATAACACTTCCACGAGCAAGATCTGAACCTGGCGTAACCTTTGATGCTGCTTTAAACGCAGTATTAGCACCACCTGCATCGAGCGTTTGTTTATTTGCCAATGTCGTTGCGCCAGCAAGCACAGAATTCTGAGCTATAACCGAATTTGCTTGGAGCACAACAGGCCCACCCGCTACCGTCAATGAACCATTGACCAACTTCGCATCTTCAAGACAGGCGGTCCCCGGATCAAATTGCGTACCAACGGCAAACTTAAGGTTGCTATCAACACCGACAGCCGCAAACTTTATTCCATCACCAACCGGCGTGGTGTCGGCAAGGTCAACAGTACCAACAGCATTAAAACTCGAATCTCCATTAACTACAGAAGGCTTGACTGCACCACCAGTAAATACAGAACCTGTAGCAAGCGTCGTACCATTTTGAACATCCCGATCTTCACCAAGCGCAAGCACAACGGCTGCCGCTGCTTTTGTTCCCGCAACAGGAGCAAGATATGCTGGATGACGCCCAACGATGAATGGCGTGTACTGATCTGGCGCTACAAAAGAAGCTGCTGCTCTATCAACAACCGGCGTTGTACCAGCCGCAAACTTACCCAACACACCAGAAAAATCAGCCTTAGCCAACTTACCTGCATCAGCAACACCTGGTGCCACCAACGGCAACGCGTTCACCCATGCTTTCGATGCAAAAGTTTTATCAGAGGCAACACCACCCGTTACAAGCAAATAATCTTTATCAGTTGAGGTGTGCATTGTGCGAGGACGGTAGAGATTGATGGTTGCATTTGAAACCGCGGCTGCTTTGCCAGTAGTTTTGCCTGCAGCACCAAAAATAGAGGCGGCAATGTCACCAGCCGTAGCATCTTTTAATGTGTTAAGAGCAACTGGTTGCATCGGTTCTAGCACAAAAGTGTCCGCAAAATTTTTTCCATGAAACAACCCGAACGCTGCATCACCAGCAGCAGCGGCAGGCTTGAGGCCGGCGACCGTACCAAAAAGTTGTTGGTAGCGATCATCCCACCAGAGATTGACATCACCCTGATTGATGCCATCAGTATTTGGCCCCGCAAAGGTTGCAGGATGCGTAACTGCAAGTAAATTAGCTGCACTATCTACACTAAGTGCCGCCGCTTTGTTGGCAGCACCACCATTACCGGGTGCGGCATTGGTAGCTGAGGCTTTAAGTGGATTAAGATGATCAGCACCAACGACAGCCACCGCGATACCTGTTTGATTTACAGTTGCTGCAGCCAAATTGGAATTATCAGCCACGGCAGCAAAAACAAGATTCTCTGTTGCACCAGCAGCATTGTATTGTGCTGGCTTAAGCGTAGCTGCTATATCAAAAATTTTTGCATTTGCACCAAGTGCAGCAGCATTAGCTCCAAGCAATGGCCAATCAACAAGTTTGTCGTGAGACTTATTGGTAATCACCGTGCTGCCATTATCAACATTAGTCACTTGGTAGAGATGTGTTGCATCGCCCGCTACTGCCACGACAGGTTTATCTCCAGCACCAAGAAGCAAATGCGTTAAACCTTTGCCATGGATTGGATTGACCTGCTTAAGAGCAGCGTTCAACGTTACTGTTGCTGGTGCAATCGGCTTCACATCCGGTGTAATATTGCCACCAACATCTGGTCTCAAGTCAACGCGCGAGAGTGCATACGCTTTGTTTACGGCGGTCAATTTTCTATAATCACCCTTGTCATCAAGACCGAGATAGAAACCACCGGTTTGACGATTTTGGCTAAAATCACCTTGGCGGAAATGGAGAACATCGGCAGTACCAACAATTGGTGTTAAATCGAGAGGACGTTTGACAACGAAGGCATCTGCTGCTGCATCAAAACCCACGCCAAAGCCTGCTGCGGCCTGAACAACTCCTCGATGAATACCGCCGACAAAATTTGCTGTTGCTGCTATATCAGCTGCAATCGCCGCAACATCTGAGGCAAGAGCTGCATTAAATGCTGCAAATTTTGTCGGAATTACAGGAGCTCCACCACCAACAGTAGCGACTATGATATCGTATAATTCTTTATTTTGAGAACCAGCAGCAGGAACTGCCGTTGCAGCTGCTGCTGTAATAACTGCAAGAGCCGGAGCGATTGCTCCACCACCAACAGTAGCAGTAGCAATTGTGCCAGCATTTGCAGGCAGATTTAATGCAGCAACAATTTCAGCCTGATACGCAGTAGCGACGGTTGCCGTTGTCACTGCAACTTGATCTTCAGCAGCAACGGTTGATATCGGCTTGGTTGCTTCAAGACGTGAGATGCCTGAAGCTGCTTGAATATCACTTGCCTCTAAATCGAGCTTCGCTGCTTGTTCGCGGATGCGTTGCACTTCAAGCTGAGAAGCTTGATCGATTGCCTGTTCTCTGAGCGCCTGAACACCTGACTTGGATTGAGTACCGATTTCTCGACTTGTTCTTGCATAAAGCGGCTGAATACCCGAGAGTACTATCCCCAACGCAGTCGCATACAACAGTACATGCCCTTTAACAGAGCTGAGAAAATTCTTGCTCATCCTACTCTCCTTTTTTAGTTCTTACCCCGAATTGAGTCCGGGTGACAAAGCTCAAGCACCGAGATCTCGTCGTGATCTAACACTCGGCTACTTTTTATCCCTTTTTTTGATACAAAACCATAGATCAAGCTATCAACAAGAAAATGATATGTGAAGACTTTTAGAAAAAAGTTACAGTTTGATGATCTCCGACCTTGATAATTTTTTGGAATTGGAATAGGTAATTCCATTTTATATGGTTTTTGGAGTCTTCGATGCAAAAATGAAGTTAACGGGTCTTCATTGTCTTTTGAGTACTAGCTGCCAGGATACCGCATTGTTGCCAACCTATGATACTTCCCGTACTACGTACCTGCTTAGCATTGCCTCCATATACAACAAAGCTATCTTTTGACTGCGCACCAGACAATTCTTGCCACCTACTTAGCTGATCAAAAAAATCCCCCGATATTGTCTCTCCCGATTTAATTTCTACCGACACCAACTTAATCCCGGTATCAATCAAACAATCCACTTCAAGCCGGCCATTTTGATCTCGCCAAAAATACAACGGCGGTTCTTCACCGAGGTTTTGAAATTGTTTGCACAAATCAGCTACAACATAGCTTTCAAATAATGGACCACGAAATGGGCTCAGCGCAATATCACTACTTTTTTTGATACCAAGAAGAGCACAGGCTAACCCCGTGTCGTAAAAATAAAGCTTGGGTGTTTTTGTCAAACGCTTATTGAAATTATTAAAGTAGGGACGAAGGAAAAAAAGAATGTAACTAGCTTCTAAAAGAGAAAGCCAGCGATTGACTGTATCCCGGGCAATGCCAGTACTCACAGCCAGGTCATCTATGTTAAGCTGCTGACCAACCCTTCCGGCACATAGCGCCATAAATTTTTGAAATGTACGCAAATCACCAACATTAATCAGCTGGCGAACATCCCTTTGTAAGTAAGTGTGAACATATGAACGATAAAAAACCTGTGCAGAAATTTTCTTCTCATGCAACCGCGGATAACACCCATTAAAGATAGCATCGTCTAGGCGCTGAGGCAGCAAGTCATTGCTTTTTAACTCATGGAGCGAGAAAGGCAACAGCATGAGAATACCAACACGGCCTGCGAGGGATTGGATTACCGCCTCATTAACCAAAAAATTTTGTGAGCCTGTAAGGATGAAATACCCTGATTTCTTTCTTTGATCAACATCAAGCTGAATGTACGAAAGAATTTGAGGTACATACTGAAATTCGTCCAAAATAAGTCCGTGACTATTTTCATAATTTCGCAAAAAACGCTTTGGGTCTGTTTGCGCAAAAGCTCTGATTTCTGGATCTTCAAAAGATAGATAGGTATGTTTTTTGAAAAAGGTTGTAGCAAGCGTAGTCTTACCTGACTGGCGAGGGCCCTGAATAACCACCACTGGAAATTTGGCATGCTCCTTAATTACCTTTTCAAGATCCCGCTTTAAATACATAATCCCACCTTAATTTTGTGCGAATTGACTTATCGATAAGTAGATTAGCACAAAATTAAGGTGGGGTTCAATATTTTTATCTCTATTTAAAACTCGATATGTTTCGGAGTCCTTGGGAACGGAATCGCTTCACGAATATTTTCGATCCCCGTAGCAAACTGTACCATACGCTCAAAGCCAAGACCAAAACCTGCGTGCGGCACGCCGCCGAACTTGCGCAGATCTAGGTACGCCGCATAATGTTCTTTAGCCAATCCCATCTGCTCCATACGCTCAATCAAAAAGTCGTACCGCTCTTCACGCTGCGCACCACCGATAAGTTCTCCAATTCCCGGCACCAACACATCCATGGCAGCAACCGTTTTGTTGTCATCGTTCATGCGCATATAAAACGCTTTGATGTCTTTAGGGTAGTTGGTCACGATCATCGGTTTTTTAAAATGCTCTTCGGACAAGTAACGTTCATGCTCCGACTGCAAGTCACAACCCCATGACACTGGGTATTCAAATTTTTTCGTTGCCTTAAGCAAAATATCCACCGCTTCGGTGTAGGTAACACGTTGGAACGGCGTACTCAGCACATGCTCAAGCCGCGCAAGCAGGCCTTTGTCGATGAACGAGTTGAAAAACTTCATGTCGTCACCACAATTTTTAAGCACATGATCGATCATGTATTTAACGTAGCTTTCTGCCACATCCATGTTGTCCTGCAGATCGGCAAACGCCATCTCCGGCTCGATCATCCAAAACTCTGCCAAGTGGCGCGACGTGTTGGAATTTTCCGCACGAAAAGTGGGCCCAAAGGTATAGATGTCACTGTGCGAAAGCGCGTACATCTCACCATTAAGCTGGCCCGACACCGTCAAGAACGCCGGTTCACCAAAAAAATCTTGCGTGAAATCGACGGCACCTGCATCAGTACGTGGCGGTTTATCGATTGGCAAAGTAGTGACCTGAAACATTTGTCCTGCGCCCTCACAATCTGATGCGGTCAGAATCGGCGCATTAAGGTAGACAAAGCCTCGGGTTTGAAAAAAGGTATGCGTTGCGTAAGCAAGCGCATTGCGCACACGCGTCATAGCACCAAGCGTATTGGTACGTGAGCGTAAGTGAGCGATCGTACGTAAAAATTCGAATGTGTGACCTTTTTTTTGCAACGGATATTCATCTGCCGGACACAGACCAACCACCTCAATTGATGATGCTTTCAGTTCAAACGGCTGCTCAGTACCAGGGCTTTTCACCAAGATGCCATCAACAGCTACGGCTGCACCGGTAGTCAGATCGGCAAGCACTGCAAGATAGTTTTGCGTTGTCTCGTCAGCGATGACCTGCAAGCCGCCAAAGTTGGAACCGTCATTGACAACAATGAATGAAAAATTCTTAGGGGAGCGCACACTACGAATCCAACCTTTGATGGTGACCGCTTGGCCGATGTGGTCGGACGTAAGACCTTTTATTTTGATACGCATGGTGATCTTTCCTGAGTAACAAGAAATTGATTGTTGCAATCCAATCAGGATAGTGATTGATTTTTTTTTTTGAAGAGAAAAACACCGATCTATCGTTTCTCAGATTATATAGAAACAATGTTTTATGAGCTTTATGCAAGCTCAAGCAGCTACTTTGCGATTGATCATCTAATAAAATCCGTCATCCCGGTCCCGAGCTGGACGAGGGACATTCCGGGACCCAGTCCTAAGATTAATACATCCATTTTTTTTCTCTTCCTCTCGTAGAAATTATCTTTTTTAATTTAATTCATTATTCACTGCGTGGTGGAGCTCCACCACACCCGCCCAAAGGTTGTGTGACGACAACCTTTGGAATCCGCGTCCAATGGGCTACGCCCCTTGACCCCTTGCGCTCTAACAGTCCTCGCCGTCTACACGGCTGCGGAACTCGCGCATACGGACGGATTGGTGGTTTGCTATGCAGCCAGTTGGGTGCATGCAAACGAGTAAAGGTTATAAACATTACAAGCGATTCGTTGCTATTTCCTGAAGAAGCTTGATTTGTAGACGCTAACTTTATCTGCGCTACGTCGCTCCAAATAAGCGCAATCAGAGGGCCAGAGTGCAGATAAAGTTAGCGGCTACATTTCCCATTCCGGCGTCAGGAGCATCGAGAACGCGAGTTCAATGAGCTAAAATAAGAAGTGATGTCGCTACTATACGTCGTCCCGGCGGAGGCCGGGATCCAGGTTTTTCTAAAATTTTTTTAATGCTCTTGCCGCAAATAATTACGAGAGCATTTTAAACTATTCAGTTTTTAAAATTAAGCCTGGATCCCGGCCTTCGCCGGGACGACGTCAGGAGGCACGGTCGAAGTTTATCCTGAGCATGTCGAAGGGCCGGGACGACGTTCTATTCGCAACTTTTCTCACTTTTCTCACTTTTAGCCGCGTAAACGAAAATCTCAGAGTTTTTCTCTCAGGTTCTAGTCGCCAGCAGCATCAGCCGGTTTTTCAGCAGACTTCTCTACAGGCTTTTCAGATGGCTTCTCGTCCGGTTTCTCTTCAGTTTTTTCAGCAGGTTTATCTTCCTCTTTTTCAATCGGTTTTTTTACCGGTTTCTCTGCTGGCGCATCAGCAGATTTTTCGGCTGGCTTCTCGACCACTTTCTCAGCTGGTTTTTCTACCGGCTTTTCAACAGGCTTTTCTTCAACCGCATGGGCCGGTACAGACACTGCAGCTGACGCACCGGTTGCAAGATTTTTGATAAGATGCACCACGCCGTTACCAGCAACCACATCAGCTTGAAAGAACTGTATGTTGTCGGCATTGATCTTTGCACCGCCAAGCGTATCCATCTGTCCCTTCATGGCAGCCTGCATAAGCGTCCCTTTGAGGATATGCGCTTTAACAAGCGTTGTTGCTTCTTCTTTTGCTGCATGACGAGCAGCTTTGTCGTGCGCTGCACTAATTTTGTTATGCATTGCGGTCAACGCACTATTGATTGGGATTAGCAAGGTCAGCTGCTGACCTTGAGGAATCAGGGCTAATAATTTTTTATTTTTTTTGCCTTTTACCTTTTTCTTACCGTTGTAGTTGGTAAGACCATTTTGCAAACCAGCACGTCGTATGAGCTGTACAAAATACCGCGCTTCTGGATAGCGAGCAGCAGCATGCATTACCGTCTTGAAGGCCGCTTTATCACCACCAGCCTGCCGCACTGCCTGCTGCAGCACAACCTCAGTACCGGGATCTCCATCGTCTGCCATAAGTAATCGACAACTCAGCAACATGACACCAAGTATTATTTTTTTATTCATACTCTTCTTCTCCTTTTTAAGAAATAATCTTGGACAATGCTAGCATGAACAGCGGCTTAAAAAAAAGGGCTTGCCGTTTTACACGTGCAAGAGCTGAATCTGAAGCAGGTCAGTCAAAATCTCGTTCACCATAACCATTCCTTTTTAAACGCGAACGAATTTCACGTATAAAAGAAGAATCTACATGGGGCAATGAAGAAATATGGCTCCTGGTAACACGCTCTTGTTCCTCGATTTTGGCAAGACTCTCAGCTTCTTCGTAAAATTTAATCAAAATATCCTTAATTTTTGCCCAGCGCAGTTCTCGAGTATTTTCTTCAGGAGAAATATTGATCATGGCCTTGTCATACAGCACAAAAAATTTTATCAGTTCGGAACATGGAAAAGAAGCTCTTCGCTGTGTATGATCGACACCAAGTTCCAGCAACAACAGAATATTTCCCACATGCCCAGCTTCATTTGCGCGAGCCAATGGGGTATAGCCCTCTTCATCCACAGCATCAAGATCACAGCCCTTCAACCACTTCTGTAAAGCTCCCATCAGCCGTACAGGCTGATCTGCGCCACCGGCAAGCTTGTGTAATGATGGCAATGTCGCCCCCCAGGAGCTTGTATCACGGTGCAGTTTTGATGAAAAGCCGTTCGATGCATACAGCGACGGCACAGCAAATGCGAGTACAAAAATAAACATTTTTATCATTAAGTTTCTTCTAAATCAGTCAACGAGATTATTATGATAAGCGCCTTCCCTTGTCATCCCAGCTTAGACGCTGGGATGACAGAGGAGATTTCATTACAGCTCTAATTAAAAAATAGAACCCCGATCTCAGAAATGGTTATCTCCAAGGAGCTTATAGCTTCGAGCGAAGCTGTTCTATTATTCCTACCCTAGCTTGCAGTGTATTTTCTCCAGCAGCAAGGAGCGCAACCTTCTCTAGATAAGCATCAAAGAATACCTGCGCCTCTGGAAAATGATCAAGCGAACCACGCGTCGCAGGATTTGCACCATAAACTAAAAGTTCTATAATATTCGGCCAGATCCCTGCTTGACAAGCTATCGCTAACGCGGTCTGACCTTTTTCATTTACAGCATTAATATCGAAAGTTGGCTCTTTGTTAGCTTCAGTAAGAGCTAAGGGCAATGCCTTACCCCACGCATATTCACCAGCCAAATTAAATATTGCAGCTTGCCTCTTTGCGTCGGCACTATGTAGTGATGATATTGCACCAAGAACAAACGCTAACATGAGCAATCGCTTTGTCATTGTGTACTCCCCGAATAAAAAATCAAACATTCATCTTATGAAAGTTTCACAAGGTTACTCGGTGTAAAAAAAAACACAAACGGGTCACACCACAAAATTCGTAAATAAATTTTCGAGAAATTGATCTCAAGAATCTAAAACAGCGTCTTGCATATCGACTTCTTCATCATAAAACAACTGCCCGAGCAGCGATTTCTTACCGCGCACCGCAACATCGACCGCAAGAGTAACAACCGTAAGGCCGCACAAAACGATGGCGGTAGAACGATAAGGATGTTTGGTGAACTCTCGCTTGATCAAGCCGACAATGCTGGTCACCGATTCTCCATCTTCCGGCTCTACAGCAAGACCAAGCTCTTTCTCTTCTTCTCTTTTTTTTTCAGTGATCTTTTTGTGAAGCAGCCTGATTTCTTCAATCAACCGAGCTTGTAGCTCATGTTCCTCTTTTGTTTGCTTGCGTGGGATGATGGAAAGCTCATAGCGTTGCCACTTTAAATTCTCATACTCTTCAATCAGCGGCATAAGCTTTTTTTCTGCTTTTTCACCAAGCGCCTTTGCATCCGCACGCATTGCAGCCAGTTCTCCTATGATTGGATTTTCCAACTCGTTGCCATCACAATCAACATAGATTGGCTTAGGAAAACCCTCATCATCAACTTCGATACCGTTAGCATTCAGGTGCCATTCATATGTAGCACTAAGCAGAGCGGTACAAGCAATGACCGTTACAAAAATTAGTATGATTTTCATGCTACACCAACCAGTTATTTTACATTGAATTATACCTGCCAGAATGTCGTCCCGGCCTCCGAGCCGGGATCCAGGCTAAACTTAAAAAATTATATATTTTTAAGAGTTCTATTCTATTATTCTGGTGAGAAGATTAAAAATTCTATTAAAAAGAGAATAGAAAAATACGTGAAAACCTGGATTGTATCTTGATGCCCTCTTTGAGGGTGGTAGAATACGCCATAAACAAGGGAGTGACGCCGTTTAACCTGGATTGGTTATAAATAACCGATGGGATCTTGGACGCACTC
>JAHFBQ010000045.1 GCA_023249935.1 bacterium | reverse complement strand
GTTCATTTCTTGATCGCTTCATCACGGCGATCTATTCCTTTGTTGCGATAAGCTTTCAAGTTTTATTGTTTACTAAGACTCAATGATGTTACCATGCAAAAAAGTTATCGTTTTGAAAACTCAACAGGACGTAGATATATGATGCTTAGAAAAACTTTTTTTATAATGCTCAGTGTATTAGCTATTAATTCATCAATATATGCTATGCATAGATCTATCGCTAAATATGTTATACGTAGATCTATCGCTGATGGGCTTGGATATGTTTTAGATCCATTTGCTAATAAAAATATTTCTAAAAAGAGTTATAATTTTCTTGCGCAGGAAGGGCCTGATAAGAAACAGATGCATTTTTATGCACAAAAGGCTGTGGTTGACGGTTGGTCAAAGGTTCAAGAAGATTTAAATTGTGAAGTTGGCCAAGAACTCTCCAACTTTAATAATACATTGACATGTTTATGTGCTCATTCTGCAAACACTCTTTTTAAGAGTGAATATTGTTTTGATTTTCTATCCTTGCCAAAAAAATATGTTGAAACTGATATTGAAACAGCTCTCATAAAAGATATTAATTCCTTTTTAGAAGAACTTGGTCAGGATTTTGCTTATATTGGTAATCAAATTCCTTTAGAAGTTGCAGATCAAATATTTTATATTGATGTTCTGCTTTATCATACAAAATTGCGATGTTTTATTGTTGTTGAACTTAAAAATGATAGCTTCAAGCCACGTTATATTGGACAACTTGGATTTTATATTTCTGAAATTGAAAAAACTCGACGATGTGTAAATGATAATCCGACGATTGGGTTACTGTTGTGTCCAGAGTTGAATCGAAAAATAGTTGATCAATCGCTTTCTATCGCACGAGTGCCTATTGCTGTGGCAACCTTTAGTTTAAAATAATACGATTGCAACCATTAACTGTTTTTTGGCAGTAGGTAGACATATTCGTTGGTGTAGCTCATCTGCAGGTCTTCCCGGATAATTTTCTCTTGTTCATATGGATCAGAAATGACTCCAACTTTTTTTGTTTGCAGTTTGTCTATGTCGGCTTCCAATGCGGCAATGAGAGATTGTTCATGTGCGTTTTCTACTGCTCTGGCACGTTGAAACTTTATACCTTTGGGGTTGTTGTAAAGGTAGTAGATGTACCAACCGATGAGGGTGGCGATGATTAAAAGCTTGATCCAACTTTTGAAGTTCATATGCGGCTCTCACTCCTTGTTCAGATCCCTGTGTTGTACCAGCACGTTTGTGTTCGGTAGCGGTGTCTGTGCCAATCGCTCAATAAACGATACCGAGCGGTGCTTGCCGCCCGTGCACCCGACGGCGATGGTGACAAAGTATCGACCTTCCTCATAATACTTTTCAAGGGTTGTGGTGATAAATTGTAAAAGAAGCTGCCAGTAGCTGGTTGCTGCTTCTTTAGAAAAAACATATTCCTGGACTGCGGCATCTTTTCCAGTAAGCAACTTGAGCTCTGGAATGAAATAGGGGTTGGGTAAAAAACGTACATCAAACACAAGATTACTTTCTGCGGGGAGGCCGTACTTGAAGCCAAACGAGACAAAGTTAACGAGCATCTTGCGGTTTTGTTCCGGCTCAAATGATTGGCGTACCCAGTTGCGTAATTCATGGACGTTGAATACGTCGGTGTCGAGAATGATGTCAGCAACTTGCATGATCGGTTCGAGCAACTTTATTTCTTCGCTGATAGCGGTGAGCAGGTCGGTGTTTTGATCGAGGAGGGGGTGGTTGCGGCGCGTCTCTTGAAAGCGCTTGATGAGCGTTTCTTGGCTTGCTTTGAGAAACATAATTTTTAAGTGGCGAAAAGGGCCTTCGCGTTTAAGTGAGGCAACTTCAGCCATGAAGTGTTGCAAGTATTGTTGGCCGCGAGCGTCGATGCCGAGTGCGACCTTAGGAGTGTTTGGTTGTGTTTTTATGATGAGGTTGAGGAATGTGAAAATAAGCGGTACAGGTAAATTGTCAACACAGTAAAACCCGGCATCTTCAAGGGTGCGCATGACACTTGTCTTCCCTGCGCCAGAAAGGCCGGTAACAATCAAAACAAAAAAATCTTGGGGCAGCGCTGCTGAATTGTGCATACTTTTTTTTGCCAATAGTAAAGAGCTTTGTAAGAGCACTGGTGTTCGTCCTGTATGGCATGCTAGTGTAATGGCTTATACAAGAGAAGCAAAAATAATCTAAAAAAAGGAGCCTGGGTATGGCAGTAAAGAGGATAATCACCATTGCGCTACCGGTGTTCTTGACAGGGATGTCTGTGGCGGCAAGTGGTGCTGTGCAGTCGCAGCCAAGCGGTGCAGCAGTGGTTGTTACTCAGGAAAAAGGTCCGGTAAAGGTTGCTAAAAGTAAGCCAGTAAAAGCAGCTAAGTCGGCTCGTGTTGTGTCAAAAGAACCGGGAGAGGCAGAGCGAGATATTTTTCAATGGTTTCAGACCTATTCTGAAGTAGTAAGTCTGGTAGAAAACAAAGCGTTTCGCACCGTTGACTTCGGGCAGTTTATTCAAGACTCGCTTAAAGCGGCGGTGTCTCAAGTGGACGCGCACTCAGCATTTTTTTCTCGCGAGAGTTATAAATCTGCGATTGAGTCAACCTCTGGTGAATTTTCTGGTATCGGTGTGAGCATCATCAGCAAGACGCCTGAAGATGAGGCGCTTGCGATCATTGATGTTGTGCAGCAGGGGCCAGCAGAGAAAGCCGGGTTGCACGCCGGTGATAAAATCGTTGCAGTTGATGGTGAAAAGTTGCGGGGTCTTTCAACTGATGAGGTAGTTGCAAAGTTGAAGGGGCGCATCGGTACGAAGGTTAACCTTAAGGTAGTACGAGATAAAAAGCCAATGTCATTCAAGGTGCCACGTGAGCTGATCAAAGATCAGACATCGTTGTGCTATCTCTTCAAGCAACAAAGCGTTTACTATCTCTCACTCAAGATTTTTAATGAAATGTCGGCAAAACAGATTTCTGACTTGTTGAGTAAAGCCAATGAGGGGCGCTGTCATGGTATCATTCTTGATCTGCGTCGAAATCCTGGTGGTACGCTTGATGCGGCTATTGAGATGGCTGAGCTGTTCCTTGATAAGGGTTCAATGGTGGCCATGACGCGTGATCGCAATAGAAAATTAGTAGCTGAATACAAAACGTCAAAAGATCCAATGCTTAAAAGCGATGTGCCAATCTTTATTTTGATCGATAATTTTACCGCATCAGCTGCGGAGATATTAGCTGGTTGCTTAAAATATCATTCAGAAAAAAGTTCTAGCAAGCGCAAGCTTATGGTATTTTTACTTGGCATTGATACTTTTGGTAAAGGATCGGTACAGGAGTTGATTCCAATCAAAAATGGCTGTGCGCTGAAGTTGACAAGCATGCTTTATTTCTTGCCTGGAGACACGTCAATTCAAGCAGAAGGCATAAAGCCAGACTTTTTGGTTAAGCCAAAGATGGTGCCAGCAGATGAGATGCGTTGGGTGCAGGAGCTGTATGGTAAAGAATCATCATTGAAAAATTTCATTACCAAAGAAGAAGTTGCCGGTAAACCAAAGAAGAAAAAAGATGGTGAAGGCGGCGGCTTCTGGAACCGTCTCTTCAGCTCAAGCACAACGACAGAGATTGATGTTGCTGCCGTGCCAGCTGAAGATGCAGATGATGACAGTAAAAAAAGCTGGGAAGAGCGGCAGCAGGAATCGCTTGCTGCTGATCAGCAAGTACAGACCTGTGTGAATATGATCAGCTTCTTGCACATGGCGCGCAAAGGGTATCCGACTGAAGTTACAACGCGCAGCAAGGCGCTTAAGTTTTTGAAAGAACGGTTTGTGACCGATGATCCGGTGGTTTTAGAAAAGATTAAGTAGCGATTGGATCCCGGATCGGAGTCCGGGACGACGTGCTGGCGGGTATGACTCATTGTAAAATTACGATTGAACTTTCGTTAATATTAAGAAAGATACTAAATGAATTTTCTCATCATGGTAGGCATCATTGTTGTAAGTTTATGTGACGGCGCTTCTGCTATGAACACGAGCAGGGTGCCAGCGCGCGAGCGTAAAGCAAGCAGATTTAGTGTAACTCCGAGAATTGCACGATCTTGTACGCAGATAAGTAAGGAACAATTGCCAGTACAGAAGTATCTAGCGTATCTACAGGGAGAGCTTACGTACTTTTGTCGGTGTTATGATGCAAGGTATCAGTGTGATGATGTTCTATGGAGCGAATGGCAGCTGTTTTTGTGGTAACGTGAACGGGATGCTAGTTCTCTTGGTGAGAGCAAGATTTGTATAGAATACAGAGATATGCTAAAAAAGCTTGTTGTACTGCGAGATCTCTACGAGCTGTGGAGGTTTGATGAGCAATGGCAACATGATTATTGGCTTTACAAGCCGCACAGTTCAGCAGTTATGGGCATGGAGAGCTGCAAATAAAAAGGAAGCATTGGTATGAAATTTTTTATGCTCTTGGTGCTTATTTTTGTAACGTTGTTTGATGGGCTCTATGCTGCGCAGCGGGGGTATCATCTGAGAGAAATTTTCGATCAAGATGAATATGATGAAACTGTATGGCAAGAGCAGCTTGAAGCATATTTAGAACAGCTTGAGCTTGATCAGCAAGAACAGGATGAACAAGATGCTCTCTGTGTAGCACTTGATGAGCTAGATGAACTATCTAACGATCTATATGATTGGATAGAGTATTTTGATGAGTTTGGTGAGTTTGAAGAAGATTCTTGGCTTGCAGTCAAGATTGGTTGGCAAGATTTTTTAAAGCGGTGTAGGGCGTTTGCAAGCGCGCATTATCTGAAGTGGCCGCGCAATAAAGAAATTGCTGATCGTTATGAGGAATTTGAAGAACGTCTTGATGGATTTATAACATTGTGCGGATATGCTGAGGAAGCTAAGTAATATTCATAGATAATTTGGTAAGACAAGGGGATTGTACTACAATCCCCTTGTCTGTTTTAATAGTAAAAAATTGATTAAGTGCATGCGTTCTTACAGGAGAAAGTGTTGTTGCGTAAGCATTTTTTTCTTGATCACTTTTTAATTGCTCATTATTATTGCCTTTCGATGTGAAACTAAATTCGTTATGAAATGTATTGAAAGGTTTATCAATGAATAAATTGGTTATGGGTCTTATTGTGGCATTGGGTTTGAGCAGTGGAGCTTATGCGGCGGATAGACAAGGGGGCAAGTTTGTTGTTATGAGTCCAGAGGATTTTCTTTTGGCTGCGTTGTGTCATGGTATGTGCTCACAACAGCCATCGGAAGAACAACTTGCTATTCTGAAATTACAGACAGAGAGAGTTGAGGTAGAAGATGCGTTGCGAGTTGCATCTTCTCTTTGTACTAGTACAATGTCACCAGCTCGTCGCCAAAGACATGCTAGCTTTGTTGCCGCTCAGCAACAACGGCTGCAAGCGATTGATGCTGAAATTTTATCCCTTAAGTCTCAGCTTGAAGTTATAGAAGCAGAAAACAACTAAGTAGTATTCACTAAATAAAAACAGAAAGATTTTATATATGCATGTACTGATGCTCTTAGCGCTCATTTTTGTAGCAACATGTGATGATCTCTATGCAATGCGCGGCGGCTTTCATCGCCAAGGTCGGCATGAAAGAAAAAAATCGAGTGGAACTGCAGTGGTAAAACGATCTGTGGAGTCAGTGGTGGGCGGTTGCGAGCCACAACACTTGCTTGGCGGGGCATTGGCTAGTCGTGATGGGAATCTAGAAGGAATAGGAAAGCGTGCTGGAACTTTTGCCTGCAATCAAAGTCGTGGTAGAGCAGCTCAACGTGACCTGAAGTTTGCTCAAGAACCTGATGAAAACTATGATGCCTCGTTGAGAAATTATTTAAGAAGAAAAAAAGAGAGAGCGCAAGAAGAGAGAGAGCGAGCTGTGTGGGCTATGCAAGCAGTGCAAAGATTGAGCGGTCTTCCTTGTGAAATAGAGCGATTGATTGAGCGGGCTAATTCTTTTATTAAACACAGAGACTCTGGAATTCTGCGTTATCTTATTGATCGTGATTTGATGTGTACTTGGTTGCAGTTTTCTGCTGACTGCAACCGGTTTTTTGAGGAGAGTAGCGCTGTAGAACGTGTGTTGCCTGACAGCCACCCGTTGATGCAGCAAGTTGATACGGCGTATGGTCAGCTTGAGACTCTCTTTTATTCCTTGGATAAAGTTTATGGTGCATGGGTTGAAGATTCCTATGCAATACATTTTCCTATTTGAGCTTCAATAAGCGAAAGTCATTTGGCAAGCCGCGGGAATTGTATTACACTTCCCGCGGTTCTTTTTGTGTGTTTAACAGGTCAATATCCAATTGCCGAAAGACTTTTGTATGCGCGTAATAATCATTCTTGTTTCGTTGTTGGTTTGTATGGTGGATGGAGCTTTTGCTTCTGCTCGAACTTATACCATTGAGCCATCAGCTTTTAAGAGCTTTTTTAGGGCGGCGAAATACAGGAAAGATGCAGTTGCGCAGGCGCTGAGTTATTTTGAAGGTAGAAAAAAAGAAATTGAAGATATTCTTGCTCGATGCGAAAAACTGTTAACAGCATTAAATGCATCTGCAGCAACTGAGTTAACTGATGAAATTGTAGTATTGAAAAGCTCTTGTCGTTCTATGTATGGTAACAAAATTGATGTGCTGGGTAGCTATACCGAAGAATTGGCTAAACAGGTTGAAACGATTCTTGGCGATGTGGAATTTGATGCAACGTTATGTGAGCAGGTGCAGAGTTTAGTTGAAAAAGTAGAAACTTTGACGGGAAGTAGAAAAACATGATCAAGTACCTAGTAGCTATAATTCTATTTGGTTTGATTGGCAGTATTCAAGCCGCTCAGAGTAAGAAGTCTACGTGGGCATCTATACTTGGAGGTGCAAGGCAAGAGAAAGCTCCCTTGGATAATGATGCACTGTTTCCAACGATAGAATCTGTTCTTGGTGCTCAATCACCGACAAGTCAAAATCGGTCCACAGGTGGGGGAAAAAAACGGCGTGAAAAAGGAAAGCCTTCTGTTGATGTTAAGGTCGATAAGTTACCGGTTGATCCATCGTCAATGAATGCGTTGAGTGGAGTGGTTGATTCTGTGCCGCAATCCTTGATTGATGCTGCTATAATTGATATTGAGTCAAGATTAGGAGTCGCAAAAAGAATGTTGGCTGAGTGTGCAGGTGTGTTGGCGAAGTCTGCGTGTGAAAATAAAGAGCAACTGACTTGTGAGATTGTGGTATTAGAACAAGCCTGCGCATCTATATATGGTGGGCGGCTTGATGAGCTGCGTGGCTACAGTAGCCAAACGCATGATCGAGTTAAAGCGATTCTGGATGATATGAGTTTTGATGCAGACCTGTGTGAAGAAATACGGGCTTTGACTGAGGCAATAGAACAATGATTCGGCAACTAGGTGTTATTTTATTAGTGAGTTTTGTTGGCAGTACGCATGCTATGGATCGTCAAAAGGTACTTTGTGCTATAGATAAATGTCAGCAGGTATTGCTAGTTCTTGGCCAAGAGCTAGCCACTGCAAAGGGTGATGATATTGCTCGATTACAGCGTGAGCGGGAAAGTGTAATGGGCGATCTTTGTGCTTGGCAGTGTCAATTGGATGAATATGCAGAACCGTCTGGTCACGCAGCAGTATTGACACATCCGCACTCTACTACTATGTTCGCGGCAGCCAGACCAGATGGTCAATATCCAGCAACTGATTGGCTTCATATGCAAAGAGGCGGTACGAAGTCTCCAACCGATGATCTTCTAGCGCGAATGGGTGATGGTGGTGCACAGCTCAATGGCGGCGCAACGCCACCTGTACGGTTAGTTTCTTCAGGATCACGTATGTCTAGACGGGTAGCGGATGAAAAGGTGTCTGCTGTCGCTCAAAATGCTATACAGGAAAGAGCTGCGGCGTTGCTGGCAAGAAAAAAAGAGCTGAACCAATTGCTTTGTGCTTGTACGAGTAAGATAGATTCCTGTGCTGCAGGGGTGGCGGTGAAAAGCGATTTTACTACGCGTGTTGATGCTATAAGAACAGCTCGAGATGAATTTTATGATTGGAAGATTGATGTGCTATCAGGTTTTGCCGATGGTCAAGATGAACTTGTGCAAATGATTATGGTTGAAGATGCGGGAGCAGATAAGGTGCTTTTTGATGCTGCGCGACGCTTGATTGGGGAAGTGGAAGCGATTTCTAGTAAGGATGGTGAGTAAGAAGAGTAGTATCCAACTAAAAGAGGGCGGGAGTTTATTAAACTCCCGCCCTCTTTTATCTCTATAAATAATCCAGCCGCTTCTGCATTTTTCTATGTGCTGTATACAAGAATATAACTGAAAACAGTGCTACGGCACCGATGCATGGCCAGAACGGTAAGTACTGACCATTAGGCAATGATGCACCCTTGATCGCTTCGTAGACGAAGGTCAAAGGGTTTGCCAGGTTGATGTACGCAAGCCATGGCGACAACTCTTTAAGTGTGTACCAATCAAATTGTGAGCCGCCAAAAAACCATAGCGGGAATAAAAAGCGCGTCCAGACGTTTAAGATAAGCCCCATGTTTGCCGTGTACGCTGCCATGATTAAGCTGAACGTACCACAAAAAAGATGTGTGGCAATAAAGGCTATCATAAACTTACCTGGGGTGATCGCGCTAAGCAGTAATCGATCGCCCATAATAATCTTACCCATTGGTAAGATAGCTAAGGTCAATAGTGCACTGAAGATGGCGTAGGAGATTGTTTTTTGTAGCATCAACATCCAGCCGGGTAATGGCAATGTTAGTTGGTAGCTGATTGTGCGTTCTCCATCAAGGTCTGATACCATCATTGAAGCATTGCCAAAGGTTTCAAAAACGCCTGTTGAAACAATGATACCAATGAGAACCATGCTGCCATAGTGCGTATTCATTCCCAGGAGCGGAAATACGTAGGTGGATATAAGAGTGACGCTTGTTGACCAGATCAGTGTGTTTAAAACATTGCCAAAAATACGCTGCTTGAGCAGGATAAAATCGGTAATGAGTAGTTCTTTTATAAGTTGCAAATAATATAATGTCATCGTGATTCCTCTTGCATAATTTGTAGGAAAACACTCTCAAGATTGCTTTGGTTGTAAGCGGTCTTGAGATTTTCTGCTGTGTCAATCAGCTTGATGTTGCCTTGATCCAAGATGCAGATGCGATCAGACAGTACTTCAGCCTCATCAAGGTAGTGTGTGGTCAAGATCACCGCTATATTCAGCTTCTTCAATTCGCGGATGATTTCCCAGAGCTGATGTCTGATGTGTGGGTCGAGGCCAACTGTCGGTTCGTCAAGGATGACGATCTTAGGATTGGTCAGCAGTGCACGTGCTATGACTACGCGTTGTTTGTATCCACCTGAGAGCACCATTGGCGGTTCATGTTGATATTGGGCTAGGTTGAACTGCTCAACCAGTTTATTGATGCGCTCTGTTGCCTCAGCTTTGGGTATGAAGTGGTAAGCGGCCGCGCGTTCAAGGTTTTGCCGCGTGGTGAGCATGCCATTTAAATTTGGCTTCTGTGGGCAGTAGCCGATCAGGCGGCGGTAGGCGGCCAGCTGATCATAAATAGATTTACCCTGATACAACACTTCACCACTTGTTGCTGGGATCAATGATGCGATGATGGATGACAGAGTGGTTTTGCCTGCGCCGTTGACGCCGAGTAAGCCAAGAATTTCTCCTTCATAAATAGTTATTGATACATCATCGAGCGCTTTACGTGCGCCATACTTTTTGCCGACGTGCGTGAGCACGAGCAACTTTTTGGAATCCGTCATAGGCGGTCCTTTTTTATATAAAAGCGAAAAAATTTGCCGGTGTATTACACCGGATCAACAGTTACATGAACATGGGGCATAGAAAAAGCAACAGACCAATATCTGCCAGGGCAGGGTCGTTACGTTAATGAAGCTACTAAGAGTAGCTAGGCGATTCTTACAATAGTGATTACCACGATACATCCTATCGGCACTAGATTTCAGGAGTTGTTCCTGAAAATAATATCTTTGAATTATAAGTATTTGTGCGGGATTTTGTCAAGTGGGGGTGATTTGCTGTACCCTTCCTGTATACTTCTACCAATGCTATTGGGGTTCACGTCATTAGAAGGGTTTAATAACGATGAAACAAATACTTATGCTCATATTTGTCTTCTCAGCGGTATCAGGGTTTGTGGTGGCCGATCAACCGGCTCAAGACCAGCTTTCAACAGCAAGTGAAGCACTGGCCGACTTTAAGGCTGACCGTCCTGACTTTTCGAGTGATAACAAAAATTTTGCTGGTGCAATCGATCAAGAGCTATCCCGTTTGCGTAGGCAGTATGGCCATAAAACAGTAAACCTTGAAGATGCCGTGGTGCAGGGCATTGCGCCTAAGTTGTCAAAATTTGTTACCAAAGCGGTGGCATTAGTTGCTGGTCGGGCAGGGATCAACAAGCCAGGAGTGCATCTGTTGTTGGGAGATACCAGCTTGCAGTACAACGCGGCAGCGCAGCGTTCAACGCACACAAAAACCACCATCAAGGAAACGTATAAAGTGTATTACCGACCAGATGGTAGTGAAGTGCGTCGAGAACTGGTGAATCAAGAAAAAGAGGTAGAGAAGAACGCCATCAACGACATTGTGATCGGTGTAGAGCTTGTACGGCTTTTTATCTGGCGCAGCGATCGTGTGGCATTGCTTGCGGCTATCATCGGTCATGAAGTGGGGCACATTGTGTTTGAACATCAAGAAGAAGCGGTGGGGCATGAGCATGAGGCTGATCTGTTTGCGGCCAAGCTGCTGCGCAATGGGAAAGATTTGATTACGGCGCTTGATATGATTTCACTTGCTGCGCATACCTTTAACAGCCTCAAAGAGGTGATGATAGACAAGCGCCGTATGTTTGATGTGATTCGTGCAACAGTTAATCGTGTCATCATAGATGTGCCTGATCTAGATGAGCTTGGCTGCGCATCTTCACACGCCTATGTTGCTACGGCGGTCTACAATGCACTGCGTCAGGCTGACGAAAAAGTCGTAAGAACTGGTAGCGCCGAGGATGCTTACTTTGAAGTCTATCAGGCGCTTAAGCGTGCATGTACAGTGCCGAGCCAAGTTTTTGGTGTGTCGAAAGAAAAAATTGCCGCTATGTGTTTAGAGATGGAGCGTAAGGCGAGCTATCTCAATACTTTTAAAAATACGCATCCGGTGCCAATGGATCGTAATGCGTTTATTGCAGCGGTGTCGGCCCACTAATTTCTGATCCTGTTCTCAATCATCTTAGGGACCTCATCACGAACGCGGCGTGCAACCGCTTGTGTATCGCGTCTGACCTCGCCATTGGTGGTGCGCATGCTATCTATCTCGTTGTAGCCGAGCCAGCCGAGATATTTGACTAAGCCGGGGCGTTGATTAATAAAATTGCCCTCGGTGTGTCCTGTATGGTTAGTACCAGCCAAAACAATAGCAACATCAGCTTCACCGCGGGTGATGTGCCAGAGCGCGTTCGCTTCAATCATGTCGGCAAAAATATGTTGCAATGATGATTTTTGCAAGAAGCGGTACAGCTCTTGTTGCCGATTGCCAGCCAAGGTGGCAAGTGGTTTTGAGGCAGCAGTCAGCTCGTCGATTCCAAGTAAGACCTTAAGGTTGAGAAAGAGAGTTTTTTTGTGGTTCTCTTGGCGCTGCAATATTTCTTCAAATATGCTGCGCAGCCAGCTACTGCTCTTGTTCATGTATTCTTTCAAGGTGGCTTGTGGCGCCAAAAGATCAAAGAGGGTAAGAGATTGGCTTTCTTGCTGCTGAATGGTGCGTACCTCAGGGGAGCTGTATGGTTCAAACTGCCAACCAATGAGCGATTCTCCGTAATAAACTTCGCGATGGCGGTTATCAATGTTGATCATGGGCAATGCGTGTAGCGTTGTTGCGGTGGCTGGTGGTAGTTTAAGAAATGAGCCGAGTTTGGCATAAAAGTTCTTTGTACAGCCGAAGAAGTGCAGGATGCTTGTAATTTCTGGTGTGTCCTGTTTGCCGAAGTTGGCCATTAAGTTGTTTAGGACGTAGTTTTCTTTTGCCTGCAGAATGATGCGATCTTGCGGGCGATCGAAGTGAGCATTTGGGCTGGATAGGTTTTCAATGAGAAATAGCGACTTGCGCTTTGTGCGCGTCGCTATTTGAGCAAAGCTGAGAAACTGTGTTGTGTTATCGCTCCAGCTGCCAAGGTGGTGGCGGTCACCGCATACGACGACCAGTTGCCGCTTGGTACCGGTATTTTTCTCGAAAATGGTAACATCGGATATTAATGCGGCTAGGCTTTGGCTCATGATTAATGAGCAGAGCAGTATAAGTTTTTTCATGGTTTCCCCCCTCAAATTGAATTTACTCTGTTATCCTGCGCCGAATCGAGAAATTTGATCTTTTTGCATTTTTTTTACGATTTCGTTTTGCTTTTTTTCTCAAAGTTCGTATACTTCTTTTCATCTTTC
>JAHFBQ010000044.1 GCA_023249935.1 bacterium | reverse complement strand
CTGTCTCGCCCACCATAATCTGAAATACACTCCCTGATAGCTCAGTTGGTAGAGCAAATGACTGTTAATCATTGGGTCGCAGGTTCGAGTCCTGCTCAGGGAGCCATCCATCTTCGCTTCTACGAAGCTACGACGCGATGGTATTAAGGAAATCGGCATGGAAACATCTTCAACCGCAACGACGCAAATTCATAAATGTCTCAATTTAGTTAAGAAGATTTTAGGACGAGATCTGCTTGGAGTATATTTATACGGATCATCAATAATCGGCGGGCTTCAGAAATATAGTGACATTGATTTATTCGTTGTTTCCAATAGAGCTGCAACACGTGAAGAAAAAGCTAAGTTTGTCACAGCGTTGCTTAACATTTCCGGCATTTATATGAAAAGCACAACACGGCCTATTGAAATGACAATAGTTGAGAAATCCCAAATTAACCCTTGGCATTATCCGCCTAGATTTGATTTTCAATATGGTGAGTGGTTACGGAATCAATTTGAGCAGGGAAATATAGAACCATGGCCAGATAAGAAAATGCCTGACCTTGCATTACTCGTCACTCAAGTTTTATTAGCCAGCACCACGTTAATGGGTACTAATCCAGACCAACTTCTTTGCACGGTCCCTTATAAAGATTTTATGGCTGCTACAACAGATGCATTACCCGATTTAATATCTGACCTTGATAGTGATATTCGCAATGTTTTATTGACGCTTGCTCGCATCTGGAGCACTGTCGCAACTAACGCAATTCGTTCTAAACCAGCTGCCGCAGACTGGGTTATTAATCACCTATCTGCAACATATCGCCCAGTTATGGAACGAGCGAGGGCAATTTGCACTGGCAAAGAAAAAGAACATTGGGATGATATACAGGAGCTTATAAAACCCTGTGCTGATTTTATGTTGAGCAAGACAAATAATAAAATTACTGAAATTATGCAATCTTATGATCCTAATAGATCTATTAAGATTGCTTAAGAAAGCTTTAACACATTTACTTGTAAAAAACCTCAGCGATCATGCACCTAGCACTTCCGCCACCAATCTCTTCTATAGTTTTTATACCAACCGACAAAATGGTCGATGATTCTTTAATAATGTCCTTTTGTTCTTGGGAAATACTGCATCTGGAGTAATAATATCTTCACGACTTTGGGCTTTGATAACTCTTATTCCACAAGCTTGCATCTTTTCTACCACGCTATTAAATTCTGCCAATGATAACTCGCCCACATTATCATTGTTTTCATATTTCTTCTGGAAAGAATTTGTTGTAGCGGTTTCAAAATTAAAACCAAAGGTATCCGGGGATACCATAAAAACAGAATCTGTAATCTGATTTTTTTCTGCGCCCAAATAACTGCACACTAAGATTGAGAGTCCACAGATTTTGAAAAATTTCTTCATAAACATCTCCGCAAAAACATATATACAAAATATTTTATAAGTTTCAACTTACAGCTTTCGAGCAACCATTAAAACTCGCTCTGTCGCTGTTTCTGAAAATCTCGAACCATCAATACCAGAATACCCAAGTACCTTAAACCCGTTTCGCTCAAGCATTTCGCTAAGTTCTTCCACAGTATAAAGCTGCAAGGTTATAACGTTTTTAGACGCTTTTGGCTTCTCAGAGCCTCTTTGCTCATAGAACGTCGTGTATGAAACAAGAATGCCGCGGTGATCTATGATGCTATATTGAATTTCGCGGACCTTGGTATCTCCCGTAGTTGTTACCCGATCCAGTGTTAACTTTGTTATGTAATCATCATTCGTTATACAATTCAGATTGAATATGTCAAAAACGTAGATGCCACCATCATTCAAGTTCGCATAAATGTTACGCATTGCTTTTGCAAAACCAGCTTTAGTCAGATGACCTATCGCATTGAATATGGTTATAGCGGCATCAAACTTACCAACTTTTATGGTACGCATATCACCCAGTAAAAAGGGTGTTTTTATTTTTTCTGCCTTAGCTTTTCTCTGCGCAATCTTAAGCATACCGGGGCTAATATCAGATCCAATAACTTGATAGCCGCGATTGGTAAGCCAGAAAACCTGCGATCCTGTACCACACGTAAGATCAAGAACCGTTTTGACCTTGTACTTTTTCAGTATCTTTTCTACAGCCTCGTTCGTAATCTTTGCATTGGGACTATCTTCGTGAAATGCTTCTTCAAATTCACTATCTTTGTTATACCAATTCGGTATCTTACCGTGACGAACCTGAGCCATAGATAATCCTAAAAACTTGAGATTGAACAACATGACCAAATTACAGTACCAGAACAGGTACAATAGCTTCTCATGATCCAACAATAACTCAAGCAACTGTCCCTAAGAAGTTAATCTTTTTCCCTATCAACATCTCATAAGATAGATTCCATAGGAAAAATCGCTTAAATAATTTTACATCCAACCAATATTCATGCTAGAATCCGCAGCGGCTGGCATAACAACAGAGCATTTACATGATTAGTTCGATATAAACAAAAACTAAGATTCAAGAAATAAATAATCTCCATGTTGAAAAAAAGCTTACTCGTTGTTCTGATTGTTTATGTAGTATCGCTATCGCATCTCATCTGCAAACCCTTTGTCATTGGTATTGCCGGTGGCTCTGGATCTGGCAAATCAACCATAGCAAAAAAAATTCATGCCCTTTTCGTCAACAGCACACTTGTCTGTCAAGATGATTATTATAAAGACATATCAGCCTTATCTGCTGAAGAAAAAGCCAAATACAATTTTGATCACCCTCAGGCTTTAGATCATGAACGCTTACTTAAAGAGATAATGTGCTTACTTAATGGACAGAGCATTCAATGTCCAGACTTTTCTTACTGCAATCCAACGCGCCCTCCCGGCACTATGATACATCCGGCTGATATCATTATTGTTGAAGGTTTTCAGCTTTTTTATGATAAAGATGTACGAAACTGTTTTGATTTAAAAATATTTGTAGATGTTTTGGACGAAAAAGAACGCCAAGAACGCATTATTGCTCGTAATCTACAGGAACGCAGCGAATCTCGTGAAGAAAGTGTCCACCGCTATGAAGAGCATATCAAACCAATGCATGATCAGTTTATAGAACCAACCAAGCAGTATGCCGATATCATAATCCCTAACAAAGTCTCGCACGACAAAGGAGTTGAGGTAATTAAGGCTTTCGTTGCTCAACTAAATATAAATATGAATATTGCACCAAATAAATCTTAATCCAACAGAACTACCCTTGAAGAAAGATGCATTTTTAACACCTGTGCAAACTGCCAAACATCATGAAAAGTATTATAAAGCGGCACAGGAGTTATTCTCAACACATTCGGCTTTCTAAAATCACAGACAATTCCTGCCTCACGCAATAAGGCCATCAACTCTTCCGGTCGGTCATTCACTCGAATTGAGATCTGACATCCTCGTGCTTGCCAATCACGTGGTGTAATAATACTAATGCGATCTGATTTAATAGCATCAAGCAGATATTCTAGGTACCCCGTTAAACGTAACGATTTTTCTCGCAATGCCTTCATACCAACACTATCAAAAATTTGAACTGATGCCAGCAACGGGACACAGGAGAAAATAGATGGATTGCTAATTTGCCAAGCATCCGCTGAAGGTACTGGTACAAACTCAGGTTGCAAATGCAAAGCAAATCGCGTAGCAGGATCGTTGCCCCACCACCCTGCAAATCGCTGTAATGTGTGATTGCGACCATGTTTTTCATGAACAAAAACACCACCAATTGCACCTGGCCCTGAATTGAGATATTTATAGCTGCACCACACAGCAAAATCGATTTTCCAATCATGCAAGAGCAACGGCACGTTGCCTATTGCATGCGCAAGATCAAAGCCCACGATACACCCTTTTTCATGCGCTTTGTTAGCAACACGCTGCATATCAATAAATTGACCGGTAAAATAGTTGACGCCACTCAAAAGCACGAGGGCTATTTCGTTACCTCTTTCATCAAGCAAAGCATCAATATCTTCCATACGCAAACAATCTTCTCCAGGTCTATTATTCGCTATGACGAGTGCTTCATTTGAATCATATCCATGGATGGCTATTTGACTTTTTATGGCATAAGTATCAGATGAGAAAACAGGAGCCTCCATAAGTACTTTGTAACGAGTTGGCGTTGGATTGTAGAAAGAAACCATCATTAAGTGCAAATTAACGGTGAGCGAATTCATAGCAACAACTTCGTGAGAAAGAGCTCCCACAATCCCAGCAAGCTGATTTCGTACAAATGTATGAAAGGGATACCATGGGTAGGTGTTATCTTGAAAATGCCCCTCAACTCCAGACGCGGCCCAAACATCAAGTTGATCATTCATCAACTTTTTTGTTGTTTTTGGTTGAAGACCAAGCGAGTGACCACACAAATAGATTAAGGGAACTCCTGATTCGTTTGTTGGAATAAGAAACTGATCCCTAAGATAGGCAAGTGAGTCGTTCTCATCGCATTGCTGTGCAAAAATCTCATTATCTTGATAGATAATCCCTCGATTATTATCACTTGCGGAAATGTTGAATATTAGGAGCGGAATGACAAAAAAAATATTACGCATAAAAACTTTCTCCAGATGAAGGTAAAGCCTTGCTCATGCAAAGCATTTTTTGTTTTAAATTATAAAATTTTTCTATAATCGGTAGATCAATCGTTCAATAAAGAAAGAACCTACCATGAAAATAACCCTACTCAAAATAAAACTGCTCTTATCACTAGGATGCCTAACATTCTTCACCTCTCAGCTGATCGCTGAATGTCGCAGGTGTTTCGTTGAACATGCCGATATATGGAAAGGCGTAGCATATAACCCCAATTCTTCTTTTCAATATGACCTTAGCAAAACAGTTCTTAACTCCTTTACATTCAAGGGAACAGAGCATGTTCTCAACCTTAATTTAGGAAATAACTCAATGACAGCACTCATTACAGCAAAAGTACCTCATGGAAGTGTTGTAGATGCCAATGATGAAAATATTACCTATGAAAATAAATTTGACGTTGTTATTTCTTTGTGTGCATTGCATAAGGTGTCAGATTTACACAAAATGCTTTCAAATATTTATAAAGCACTTAAGCCGGGCGGAAAAACACTCTTGTTTTTTCCCGTACTGGGAGACCATTCATGGCAAGCAGAACTTGCCGCTACTATTGGACAGAAGAAAACTTGGCTTGATATCTTTTTAACAAAAAACAGACCATTCGATATCGATCATCAGATTACCAGTAGAGACCTTGCCAGGATAAATATGAATACAGGATTCGCTACTTCTTCTGTTGATGTTAGAGACCTTCGCTACATGTTTCCCTCAATGGATTCTTTTAAGACGTGGTTCACAACATTGTCCTGGTTTAAAATAGTACCCGTTGAACAACAGGAAACATTTCTCAATGATTTTATTGAGCATGTTCTTCCTTGCCATCAGTCTACAAATAGTACCTTTTCTCTTCGCCAGGGTTATGCCCTTGCTCTTGCAACTAAAGCTGATGATGAGCAGCCGCTTACAACAGCGTTATTAGGTGGCAACAAAATGCAACAAACGCTCTTAGATGAATTAACAGTGGACATGACTACGGAATAGTTTAATGAACACACAATGGTACAAGAATTGGATAGGTGAAGTTTTTGATCGATCGGCAAAAGAATACGGTCAAAAATACAATACCTTTTTCGATTACTTTGCAAAAAAATTAATCGCCCTAGCAAATCTTCCTACTGGTGCACGCGTATTAGACGTCGCAACAGGCAGAGGCGCAATTTTACAGCAAGTCGCTGACATTGTTGGACCACAAGGCCATGTAGTCGGCATTGATATCAGCACCAACATGATCAAAGAAACAGCCACAGCACTATCCCTCTATGCTAATATTGATCTGATATGCATGGACGCTGAAAATTTAACCTTTGCCAACAATTCATTTGATTACATCTTTTGTGGGTTTGGTGTTTTTTTCTTTCCAGATCTACATAAGGCAGTTCAAGAATTTTTTAGGGTATTAAAACCTGGCGGAAAAATCTTTATTTCCACCTGGGGAGCATTTGATCACAATTCCATGCACCCATTTTTTTATACGGCATATAGTCGGTTCAATGTGGATGTAAAAATTCTTCCCAACAATTTTAAGCATCAAGACTTGGCCTATGCTTTAGTAGCTCAGGGATTTACAGCAATTACAGCTGTTTCAGACCAATTAGATTATGTCTATCCAACGCTCGATGACTGTTTTAACTCCTTATGGACACATGCACCAAGAGGAAAGCTTGAAAAGCTTAATACTGAACAGATTGAGCAATTAAAAAAATCGTTCCAAAAACATCTCATACCACTGCTAAAAGCAGATGGTTTCCACGAAATACTCAATGTTCATTACACACATGCAATAAAAGAGATAAATTTGTCATGAAAATATTTTATGGCTCTCTCATACTCGTATGCGCAGGTGTCTTACTATGGAGCTATTGCGGCAAAGACAAACCCCGAAATCACAACTCTGACACTCCCATCTCTTTCATTTTATTTGATTTCGACGGCACCATTGCAGATTCGTTTGATACCGCAGTTACTTTGTGCAATAAACTTTCAGATGAATATGGCTTTGCCAAAATAACCGCCGAGCAGCGCTCTAAAATCATGCACATGTCAATGAAAGACATCATCACCAAACATTTAAAAATTCCTTGGTATCGCCTACTATTTTTTCATAAAAAAATACTCTCAATGGTACAATAACACATGCTTGAAATCCCATTAATAGATGGAATACATACCGTTCTACACACATTAAAAAGCAAGGGGTATCGCCTAGGCATTGTGTCATCTAATGGGGAAGAAAACATACGTCGATTTCTTAAACACCACGACGTAGATGTTTTTGAAGTGATTCACACGGGTTCAAGCTTGTTTGGCAAGCACCGCATTATCGATCGCTTTCTGAGTAAATTTGACTTGAATCAGCGAGAAGTTGTTTTTATAGGGGATGAAGTACGAGATGTTGAGGCAGCACAAAAATCAGGTATTCATGTCATTGCCGTAACGTGGGGATTTAATTCTCACGAGGCGCTGCTTACCCTTAAACCAGATAAGATTGTCACTCACCCGACGGAATTACTCCCAGCGTTGAGCGATCTGAACCAACACAGGACCAATGCAACGGACACACCATGAATACAAAAGAATTATTATTTAAAAAGCTTGAGAAGCTTAGCATCAAATCAGAGACCTTTAGCCATCAACCAGTTTTTACCTGTGATGAAGCACTCGAGGCAAAAGAACTGCTTCCTGAGCATGGCCCCATTAAAAACCTTTTTCTCAAAGATAAGAAAAAGCAGTTTTTGCTCATCTGCGCGCTGCATAGTACACAAATTCAGCTCAAAGCTTTGGCTAAATTCTTGCCTGCACCTGAGTTGCGCTTTGCCGGACCAGAGGATCTTTTAAAACACCTAGACGTACTACCAGGATCAGTAACGCCGCTAGCGCTCATTAATGACGCCGGACACGTTGTTAACATTATTCTTGATGAACAAATTTTTGAGCATAAGATCATAGGCGTACATCCGTTATCCAATGACGCAACAACACTGCTCACCCCGCATGATTTACTGACTTTTATAAAGGCTTGCGACAATCCAGTCAGAATTATAGATTTCAGAACAGTTCCAATATAAGTTCGATTACTTAGGGAGATTTCAGAGATGTATAAAATTTATTTCGCTGGAGACCTATTTGATCAAAAACATATCACCGGTAACATCTTGCTCGCTCGACAGATAGAAGAATTATCACATGAAACATATAAATGTATGCTTCCTCAAGATTGGGAGTGTGCTCTTCATTCTGCCATTGATATCCGCAACCAGGATATCCTTAGCATTATCAACGCAGATTTAGTCCTATTCAATTTTGATGGCGTTGATCTTGATTCGGGCACTGTCGTAGAATTTATGATTGCCAAAATGCTCGATATTCCTGCTGTATTGCTACGAACCGATAACAGAAATGGCGGTCATGTTTTTGGTGAAGATTGGAATCTTATGGCACTTGGCTTCCCTCGCTGCGCCATACTCAAACATCCTGCTCTAACCATGTACAACAGTCTTGGCTTGCACGAAATGCATAGAACCATGGCGCAATCAACGATCAATGCTTTTAAAAAAGTTGCACAAGAAAAATCATTACTATCTTCACATGAAGAAATTCTTGCTGCCCATGAACAGGTAATTAAATTATGCGGATCGGGGTTGAAAGACCTGATTTCTAAGCAGCTCTTACATGAAATTATCTCTACCAAGATCGAAAAAGGTCTTTATACCAAAACACCAACAGCAAGACCCAGCACCCAGTTCTTTCACCCGCAAGCAGAAAGCTAATGGTGATTGATGGTGCTGAAAGCCGCTTTATTCTAGAAGATGGCGCCGCCCTTGACCAATCCTCCGCCGAATAGCAAGAATGCAAAAGATACCTAGGAATTATAGCAACCGCATCTTCCCTTTGCTCAAGGAGTACAATGTGTTTATTGTACTCCTTCCTGAAAATCGTTAGATATTTTCTTAGCGTAAAATACGATACAAATCTTTCAATGGCGCCAGCGACTTTTTCTGCTCAATTTTATCTTCCATGACTATCCCATCCTTCTTATAGACGCGATAAGCGCCCGCACCAGATCGGGATGACAGCACTCTAAAATGGGTACCATCAATGATCTCAAGTGCGCAGTTGTCGTCAATCGCAATGCCCATCTCGCCATTTTTTTGCATCATGGATTGAAAGTGTTTTCTACGAGGCACACCAAGTGTTTCGCTATCGTAATGCGGGCAATGAATCCCTTGAACAAGACCAAGACCACACACTTTTATATATTCCCAGTTATCTGGATCATACGATGACATTGAATCACTATGACCAAACTCAAACCAACAGATAGATCCAGCACTCACACCACACATCACCGTACCATTGTTGTAAGCCTGCTTAAGCAATCGATCAACACCGAGAAAGCGCCAGCGCCTCATCATTTTTAAGGTATTGCCGCCGCCAACATAAATAATATCTGCCCTTGCTATTTTCTTTTCAATCTCGGCTTTTGATGGCGTTTCTTTGATCAAAAACAGCACATCGGTTTTACATAGCCAGTGACCAGCGAAATAGTTATTGATGTGCTGCCAGTAAACCTCGTCATCACTTGATGCTGTTGGGATAAATAACAGGTTAGGCTTTGACTTACCAGTTAATTTGATGATCTCTTCGTCAATGACAGCAGTAGTTTTTTTTCGAATATCACCGCCACCGATCGCAATGATGCTCTTTTTCACAATTTAATACCTTTAATTATTCTTCTTCATCGGGAATAAAATGCCGCTCTGTTACATAGATCTTAACGCGTCCCTCTAGAGCTATGTAGAAAAAGCCATCTTTGTCCCGTCGCAGAATTGGATTAAGAATAATATCTTTTCCAAACTGACGGAGGGAATCTACACGCAGAACCTGAAGAGACGCAGGCAGGTCAGTCACATTCACTACAAGATTATAGGCATTACCTCTAAGTGAAAGTCTCTTCAATCGAGGCAATTCCGCAATAGCTTTGGGTACCTGAGCAAAACCACAACCATCTAAAATTAAACAATCAAGACAGGCTGGAAAAGCATTATCATTAATCTGCAAACCTATATTTTTACTTAAATCAAGAGTATTAAGACCTTTCATAGAAGCAACTTCATCAGGAACCACAAGCACACCACTTTGAATAATCGCCAATTTCTTAAGATCCGTTGGCAATACTTCTAATGCCGCAAATTCAGCATCTGTATCATCAAAACTTACTGAAAATAGCTCGAATTCTTCTAGCCCCTTTATTGAGGGAATACCACCCTTGAGCTGGCACCTTGAAAGCATAAGCGTTTTTACATCTCTAAGAGACACTAGCTCTTCAGCGGTTACAATGCCAGGACCTATAAACGAAATACAAGTACAATCTGCAGAAACAACTTTGCTCACCACTGCTGGACTTTGATCAACACGAGCAGGTACCCCCGGCACAGTATTACCCGGAATAAGCAATCCCTGCACAAACCAAAATGCCCATCCGGCAGCAACAATGTCCCCTATTCCCTTTTTTAATCTATCCATGCCATAATTATTTGCACTTGCCAGAACCAAAACCCCACCTATTACAACGCGCAACATTGTTTTCATTTTTTCCCCTTCTTTAACTGGCCACCATACGGGGATCTTATGCTCTGACCAAGAAAAAAAACTATATATTCGTCGCTTAGGTCAAAATTGGTATTTGCGTTTGGGACGACTTTCCTCTAATATAGAGCCCATTGTATTCCTCTCGTGAGGGCGGTGAGTTACGTACGTTTTTGTGGAGTTTTACCGTGTTGAATTCTTTTCTCATAATTTTTTCCGCTCCACCCCAAATTTTGGGACACGACAAATCCATAAAGTTTACAAAAGCTTGGCGCTAGGCGCCTCATAAATTTTTCCTCAAAAAACCCTTTAACTTTTTACATTACAATATTTTGATTAGATCACATTTTCATTAAAGGTTAATTATGAAGAGATTTTTGTTTCCTTTTAGCCTAATTCTTAATGCCGTAGGCGCCATCTATATTTTTAATATCAGCCAACCAGTGCATAAAAATCAAGCTTTAACTACGGCCAAGGGCCCAAGTAAAAACATAGTCATCATAAGCCCTGCCATCCACCCAAGCCTTGAAAAAATAGAACAGGGCATTATTACGAGCATAAAAAAGGATATCCCGGCTGCTAATATTTCTGTTATGAATGCCAACGGTAAACAGACACTACTCTTGGCACAGGTACAAGAGGCAGTGAATGCAAAACCTGATGCCATTGTTACTATTGCATCTCAGCCAACTCAAATCGCACGAGAATTACTCAAAAAACGAGGCAGTTCCATCCCACTGGTTTTTGCGGCCGTAACATCCCCTCAAACCGCAGACCTTGCCTATCATCCACAAGAATTAACCGGTATCTCTGATAAGCCTGACTATACGTTTACTAGTGAAATATTACATCATCTTGCACCAAACATTCGCTCTCTCTTGCTGGTCTACAACCCAACTGAAAGCAGCTCTCTAGAGCAAGAACGCATAGAGCTTGAATCAGCATTACACACACACAGCATCGAGTTAACACCCTTAGAAATTTTTCAAACAAGCGAAATAGCACAAAAAACAAAAAACCTCATAACAAAGCATGATGCTGTTATCATTTTAAAGGATAATTCTGTAGCAAGCGGACTTGATGCGTTAGCAAAATTATGTGACCAGCATGGAAAACTTTTGATTACACATGATTTAGACTCTGCAGACCGAGGTGCTGGCCTTAGTTTTGGTATCTTTGAGGAAGCATCTGGACTAGAAGCTGGATATATTGTTGCGCAATTTTTAAATAAGACTATTTCGCAACTACCAGAAATAGGTCGCGTCACCGATAACCACGTAAAAATCAACATTTCTGCCGCAACAAGACAAAATTTGACTATTAATCCTGTTGAGCTAGCATTACTCCGTTCAATAATTGTGGTATAAATGCAAAAAACCCTCTAATTACCAAATAAAACTATTATTATTTTTATCTTTTCATCTTCGTTCATTTGTACTAGAATCTCGGGAAAAAAGGTTTCGCCCTATGAGCATATGGTTTAGATTACTTTATAGTATACTACTTCTTACTACACAGTGTGCCGCAATGCACACAGATTCCCAATGTGCCGCCGCAGATCCCCGACATCGCTACGTCAATCTTGATAGGATTGAATTCAGGCGAGCAGTAATGGACGATTTAGACGCCATTAGAAAACTATACACACGAGCCTATAAAGATTGCGAACCAGGCCTTATTCTTCTACCAGAACCCTTTCGCACTCGTGCAATTAAGCGATCTTTAAGATTAGGTCGCTTGTTTATTGCCATCAATTTTGATGATGATAATAAGCCAGAAGTTGTAAGCGTCGTCAAAATTTTTGTCATGGGTGCCTCGCAAGAAGGACTAACAGAAGAAGAAGCTGTGAACGAGGAATCTGCAATTTTGACAGAGGAACTGCGCTGTCGAGCAAGAAACAGGCAAGATCAAGTTCATTGCTGTATTAAGGGCTCCTGTACCTGCCCTCCCTTTACCTTTACCTATAGACCACCGTCATGGGACCCTCAACTTCAACCTAATGCACAATTAAAATACGCGTCCTCACCACAACAAACTTACATATATTTTGGTGGCGCCTATACATACCCGTGGTTGCGCAAAAATGGCATTAACTCTGAGCTCGAACGACGCGCCCTAGAAGCTCAAGTCGATGATGTTATGGCAGATGTTCTATTACGCCGATCAAAGAAATTGATTTATGCCTACGGGGTAACTGAGGATAATTCTGCAACGAACACTCATATTCAAGCTTTTTGCTGCTTCGTACAAGCCGTCAAGGCCGAATTAGATTTACCCCTTAATACGAAAAGAAACCCCCT
>JAHFBQ010000043.1 GCA_023249935.1 bacterium | reverse complement strand
TCCCAAGCTCACTGTTTCCAGTAGCGCTTAATAAAACATTTATTCAGCTTTTACACGCAAGTGTATCGGTAAACATTTTTATCGGCCTTTTTAATTTTTTACCAATTCCTCCTCTCGATGGAGGACATCTTCTTATGGTATTTTTAAGTGAGAAAGCTCCTGATGCTGCCGATTGGATCTATCGAAATTCATTACTCATAATTCTAGTATTTCTACTCTTAATTCTTCCATTACTGAATGGACCGCTCCATGCGTTATATTCGATGGTCTACAATTCTCTGGCAAGTCTCGTTTTTATCTAAAGTTGGAATTTGATCATGAAAACAATTCAAGAAATGCTCGAAATCATCAAAAGCGGTACCGCACAGGTACTACCGGAGAGCGATTTAGTAAAAAAACTTTCATCTGGGAAAAAACTTAAAATTAAGCTCGGCATGGACCCTACAGCACCGGATTTACATCTTGGCCATGCCGTAGTACTTGGTAAAATGCGTCAATTTCAAGATCTTGGACATGAAGTCATTTTCTTGATTGGTGATTTTACAGCCCTTATCGGCGACCCAACCGGTAAATCAAAAACACGCCCAGCGTTAAGAGAAGAAGAAATCAAACATAACGCCATGACCTACTTCGAACAAGTATGCAAAATTTTGGATCGGGAAAAAACAATCATTCGCTACAACTCAGAATGGCTCAAGCCTTTAACCTTTACCGACATTGTTAAACTTGCAGCAAAAACAACGCTGGCTCGCATCATCGAGCGCGAGGATTTTCAAAAACGACTTACTGAAAATACTTCAATAGGTTTCCATGAATTATTTTATCCAATCATGCAAGGCTATGATTCAGTTGCGCTACATGCTGATGTAGAACTTGGCGGTACCGATCAAACATTTAATCTTTTGATGGGCAGATTTTTACAAGAACAGTACGGACAAGAACCACAAGTTATTATAACCGTCCCCATCCTTGAAGGACTTGATGGCGTACAAAAAATGTCCAAAAGTCTTGGTAATTATGTTGGCTTATGGGAAAAGGCCAGTGATGCGTTTGGCAAACTCATGTCGATATCAGACGAGTTGATGTGGAAATATTACGTACTTCTTGGCGGAAAAACTGACCGCGAAGCCGCAGCTATGAAGCAACAAGTGAGTGATTGTACACTTCACCCAATGATGGCAAAAAAAGACTTAGCTCAACTGATTGTAAGCCGCTTTTGGAGTACAGCTGAAGCAATGGAAGCTCGACAACAATTTGAAAGCTTGTTTCAAAAACAAGATTACTCACATGCAACCGAAGTTGCTGTAATTGCAACACTGCCACAACCATGCTGGATTGTTGACCTTCTTAAAACAATCAATGCTGTTGCCAGCTCTTCTGATGCCAAACGTCTCATTGAGTCTGGTGCAATATCCGTTGATGGCGCTACAATTACCGATTTTAAAGCAACTCTCACATGCACGCCAGGGATGATTCTTAAAGCAGGAAAACATAAAATCTATAAGCTGTCTTAAATAGATTTTTAAAACTCAATTACATGACACTCGCACTCGCTGATTTCAAATTTATTTTTTTTGGAGAATGATAGAAAATAAAAAAGTACTGGTATCTAATAAAAAAAGGAAGGGATTGTATCTATGAAATCACTGCTAAAACCAATTCTCTTAGCAGCCATGAGCTGTTCGTTATCACCGCTCAAAGCAACAACGCTCACACCGGGGGAAATATTTGAAAAATGGGTCAAGGTTCAATATATAGTTAATGACCGCAATCTGAGCGACCTTATACCATCTCTCAACGAGGATTATCTCGCCCGTTTCAAAAAAAACTATGAATCTAATCTTCCGCTTTTACGCACGCTACAACCGCTGCTATCCCATATAACTGGTGACGCAATCAATGCGTCTGGTTATAATTTTCAGCCTCCAATGCTTGATGCCATGCGCAACAATATTGCAACCCTCTTCAGCCTATTTGATAATAATCCGGCACAATTTATCAACTACTTACAAGCCGTAAATTTCGTAGATCCATCAGAAACAACAGATAAAAGCAGTAACTTCAATTTCACTGTAGAAAAATACAAAGCATTTACTCGCTTACTTGTCTGCGCCAAGACACCTCGACAAGATGAGGAATTTGGCATTGCACTAGCAAATAGGCTGACAGAATTTTGCTACCAAACACCAACGTTTCCACTTTATCAAACAACGCTACAACAAGCTGAGCACCACTCCATTGCACGCATGTTACACACCATCATCTGGTATAACATCATCGGCACTGGATGGAAGCTGTGGCATGCGGACTGCATCAAAGCGTTGCAAACTGCTGCCGCGGCCGGAAAACGCATCAAATATTTAGCTGGTGGCAACGACGTATACACGCTGCTCTGCAAAGGCATTTATAACATCACTATCATTGATCCATTTCTTCCATCACAAGCTCGATACTATGCAAATGGTTGGGAATGGTTACTTTCTGGCAATATTAATGATGAGATTATCGGTATGTTTGGCGACCAAGAACTTAAATTGGTTCGAACCAATCAACAAGATGGTGAAATTTTTATCGCAAAAACAGGCGGCCAGTACGCCCCACTAAAGAAGATCATAACAACATGGACGGTATACAAAGCAGAAACAGACGAACAACTAGGAACTATTGTCTTCGATCGCCGCTTTACCCAACAAAGTGACTTAGTCCCTGATTCATCATACGAATTTTTGATGTCATATGATGAATTTATCTACCTTGGCTTGCCAAGCACGCTTGATGGCTGGGGAATCACTCCAAACAGCCTTGATCGAGCATTTAGCTGCCATATTAAGCAACTGCGCAAACCGGCTAATCTCGACTTCTTGAATAATTTGCGTATTGCATCGATCACCAACTTTGCCGATCTCAAGTTCATCAATCTTGCATCAGATCCTAACTAAGACAGAGGAGCAACCATGAAAAAATTTTTAGCCATCGCGCTTTTGATTCTTACTTCTACGCTAGCTCACGGTGCAGTAGTAAAAGATGCTGCCGAAGTGTTTAAGCGTTGGATTATGATCCAACAAATTATCCCTGATTGCACATTCGGTAATTTAGACAGCTCAGTTAATGAGCAATTTGTTCAAGACTTTAGAGCTTCCTATGAAATGCAACTACAAACACTTAACAAGCAATCAACATTCCTTAAAGCCCTAACTGGCAATTGCATTACATCAAACGGTTACCAGCTAACCTGGCCAATAAATAACCAATTCGGCACCAATCTTAGTACTATGTATCAACTTGCAGATAATGATATCGCATCATTACTTAATTTTTTTCATAGCCTAGGGCTTTTTACTCCAAACGATACCAAGGGAACTGATGGCCTTGTCGATCAGTTTAATGCTGCAACACAATTATTCTTTTCAGGCCAAAACGACGTTCGAAAATCTGAATTAATGTCTAATCTTGCAAATCGTTATGTAGAATGGCTCTTTGGCTCAGAATTTCCAACAATATCGCAACGCATGATGGTTGATAGCAGCAAGCACCAAATTTTACGTTATTTGTATGCAGTCATTTGGCAAAAGCTTGCTGGACACGGTTGGAAAAATTGGCATCAAAATTCTCTAACAAATCTTGCTCAAGAAGCTGCCAATGGTAAAACTGTTGTTTATATAGCAGGCGGTAGCGACATTTTCCAACTCATAAAAAATGGCGTGTATAACATTATTAATATCGACCCACAACTACCAACTCAGCCAGCCTACTACACCAATGATTGGGAATACTTATTAGCTGGCAACATAGAAGATAGAATTGTATTTAACCTTAAAGATACCAAGCTTGTCATGGTTAGAAAGTCACTTACTCGCACAGGGAAACAATTTCAAACAACCTTATCAAACAAACAAACCATTGTTCTTGATGAATGCGAAGTTGAATGGGACATCCTTAATAGTGATTTACAGAAAGTTGGGAACTATACCCTCAAACGCCGATTCTGCAACCAAAACGATTTCAATCTCAAACCAAATGAAGTCATGTTAATTTCATTCAATGAACTAGCTTATATTTGCATGCCTTTACAATGGGGTGGTTGGGGAATTGATGTAGCAAGCTTTGCACCTGATTTTAAAATGTACGTCAAGCAGCTACGCAATCCTATGCCAAGAAGCTCAATAATCAACATGCATTCAGCAACATTGCTTAATGCTATTGATCTTGGCTACATAGGCCTCGGTTCTTGCATTAACTAGCCCTATTAAAACGAGAGAAGCGGGCGGTTGGAAAATTCCAGCCGCCCGCTTCTCTCGTACTCTCCGTGTTCTACCTTTACCCTAAAAATAACCCCAACCGTTTTCGTAGAGTAGCCTAAAAAAATTTAACCCGTCAATCTTTAAACGATGCATTTTTACGAAATGTTAAATATAACACACCAACAATATTGGTTAATGCGACTGGTATGATGAAATAGTCTGTTACCGACCAAACAAGTTCTACAGCAAAAATTGATCCCAAGAATACCGACGCACCAACCGCCACATGATAACTATGCAACCAACGATTATTGGTCAGAAATAGAAAACAGCGACTGCCATTGTAAGCATTGCCAACAATGGTTCCAAATGCTGACAACACCGAGATTACCGCAAGAATTGCTACTCCGAAGCTAAAATATTTCGTGAATGGCACCGCAATTAAACTTATACCCAATGGAATAGAGCTATCCGCCCAGCTACCTGTAAGCAACGTCACAAGTCCTGACAGCGCACACACAAACGCAACTGAATAGGTACTAGCCATCGCTAGAACCCCTTGCTCAAACGCATTTTGATATGTGCTTTGCGCATGTGGCAACGTAGTGGTACCAACGCCAGCCTCACTTGCTTGTATGCCTTTGGCAAATCCCCAACGAAGCATTTGATGAACAGAATAACCTGCGACAGCTCCACCAAGTGCTTGCGGATTTAAAAAGGAAGTAAAAATTAATTTGAAAATTGCAGGCAAATGTTCCACGTTACAACCAATAATCCAAAGACATGCCCCGCAATAAAGAATAAATTTTGCTGGTACTATTTTTGCAGCAAGATTACCAATAGATTTAATACCGGCAATCAAATAGGCAACAACAAGTATTGCTATAACCATTGCAGACAGGTACTTCGACACACCATATTGAAACAAAATATCTGCAAGCACATTGGATTGATTACTCGACCACGCAACAAGCAATGCCGCCGCAAAAATGGCATACAACACTCCAGCCCAACGACCAAACGCCTCTCTAAGATATTGCATTGGCCCACCAGCATAGCTACCATCAGCATTGCGCGAGCGATAACGCATGGCAAAAAGCACTTCGCTAAAGGTAGTGGCACCACCGAAAATTACTGCCAATAAAAACCCTAGCAATGCGCCAGGCCCACCAAGCCGCACTGCAATGGCTGGACCAACGATGTTACCAATCCCCACCGTAGTTGACATGGCTGTAAGTAGAGCCCTATGTGGCGGGATGGCATTACCTTGCTCGGCACCATCACCAGCTCGCAAACTCTTAATAATCATGCGGATCATAAGAGGCACCGCACGGAATTGAATAAATTTTGTCTTAAAAGTAAGAAGAATACTTGCCAGCACCAAGCATACAAGCGGCACAACAAGCACTACATCAGAAACAGCTATCATACCCAACACTCCCGAACAAAAGCAAAAAAACTAAGCGACTATTCTGCGGCGATACATAATAAGGCCAAGGGTAAACATGACCCAGAACGGCAGAGTCGCCGCCCAACCGAGACCAAAAACTTCTTGAAGCAAAAAACCGCCAAGGATCGTTACAGCAGCTATTCCCGCAGATCCAAGCAGCCCTGGCTTGATACGCATAAAGGCAATGGCAGTTAATGAATAAGCAAGCAATACTCCCAAGTCGCCCATGACAATCAAGAGACTGCTGTCCCTGCCAAAGATCAACATTGCAGCAAGCAGCGCTGTCTGCAAAATAATACTCGCCCATGGTGCTTCTTGCACATTGAGACGCTGCCAAAAAGAATACCCGGCAATACTTCCCTGTTTTGCTATAGCAAATAAATTCCAGCTGTTAACATAAAACATACCGTAAAAACCGCCAAGAAACGAAAATAGTATTGAAGTATAAATAATCTGATTGCCAAACCCTGCAACAGCTTGATTACTTACTATCTGCGGTAAAATTGCCAAAAATGGATTAGCTGTTGATTGTCCTTGAATACCAACGATGAGCAATTGAGCAATTGCATACACCGCGGCTATAACAGCAAATGATGCTAGAATAACCTTAAAGCCTCGTTGCTTACTGTTCTCAATTTTATCAATGATGGCAGAGCATGCCTCGATACCAATGAAGGCAAATAATACAGTAGACATCACACTAAACATAGAACCTGTTGTAAACACTGTTGCTTGAGAAAGCTGTGTTGGGGAAAATAAAACAACTGCACCGATAATCAGCACAAGAAACGGAATTATCTTCAGACCAGAAAAAAGAACCTGTGCACGTTCAAAAATTTGAACATTTCGCATACTCAGCCAAGCAAAAAAAATAATAAGACTCAGTTCTAAGCTTAGTTGCGAAATACCAATGGCACTTAAGGGGCTTTTTACCCACGCTAATTCGTAGAGATAACTTGCAAAAGCACGAAGCACCATAGCGTTACCGGCGGTCGTACCAATGAAATAAAGCCAAGCACCGAGATAACCCCAGAACCGCCCTAACTCATGCTCGCTGTACACATAAATACCACCAGCCTCTGGATACTTGTAGGCAAAATTTGAAAAAATTAGCACAAGAGGCAAAAGCAACACCGCACACACAAACCATGCCAATGGCGCAGTAAAGCCCGCTTGCTGTGAAATAGTAGGAGCGCCTAAAAAAAAGGCGCTCCCTATGACGATATTTGTATTGATCAGTACAGCACTAAAAAATGATATTTTTTTGCTTTCTAGCATACTGACTTACAACCTTTTTTTGCACAAAACATAATTAAGCCGCCAATCAAACCAACAACAAATGGCGCTATATTGATCAGCCTATCGGTAGTATCCGCACCAATCGCCAACCAAGAGTAATAGAACAAAACACCGCAGGCGGCAAGCGCCACTAACGATATAAGTTGTCCAAAACAACCAAGCTTCCGTGTAGTTTGCGTTTTAAGTACAGCAAGAATAGAAATCACCATGGCTGTGATTAAGCCGAAATTTGAGAGCGAGAGTAATACTTTATCGTTAGCCACAAAAGTCATCAGTAGAAAAACAATGAGCGCTTGAAAGAACACAATGATGTATGGGCGACCATTCTTATTCATCGTACACAACATCTTTGACGCAATGAGATGATTTTTATCTGCCAAGCTAAACATATTCGCACTGTTTGCCAATGATACACCATAGACAGCATTAAAAAGCGCAAGCATGAGAGCAGCAATCACGGAAAAACCAAGCAGATTGGTAATATTTGGATTAAAACCAAGAAAATTTACAAAACCAACAGCCCCTTGTGCAGCAACTGCACCAATTCCCATAATGTGTATAATACCAAAGTGAAAGAGTGCATACAAAGAAACTGAAGCAAAAAATGCGGTTAGCATAACACCAGCTGCCCTTGTAGACCCTCCTTGTATAAGATGGCTTGTGCTTGTACACGATTCAAAGCCCCAGTAACCAAAAAGAGCCATCGGTACTGTTACACCTATCTGAGCTAAGTCACTTATTTTATATTCAAGGCCACTATTCCAATAAAACGCAAATGCAAGAATTACCCCAATCATAGGAAGTAACTTGAGAATAGTTGCAACCCCTTGAATTTTACCGATCAAACGAACATCAAACAAATTAAGAAGCGCTATGGCCATAACAAAAATCATATTTGCCATAATTGGCATAGCCATAACCCAAGCAAATCCACCGTTAACAGCCATAAGCTGCTTTAAAAATGTCAACTGAGTTGCCGCTACTGCCAAAAAGCCTAACATATACACCCATACCGCAGTAAAGCCAGCTGTTGTATTCAACCCTGAACTACCATAATTATAAAACCCTCCAGCACCAGGAAAGAGTCGAGCAGCCGTTGCAATCGTCCAAACAATTGGCAACAGAAGAAGACCAGCTGCAACCCAACCAAGAAAGCTAAATGCTCCCGCAGTCTGCACCATTAACTGAGGCATGAAATAAATCCCCACGCCAACAATGACATTGATATTCATGAGAACAGCTGTAAGAAAAGAGATCTTGCCTTGCTCTTCCATGAGAACTCCTTATGGGTTTAAGAGAGCAACTAAAAAAACCACCGCCGCACTTACAACTTCTTTTGGGCGGCGTACACGATACCATTGGCAGATTGTTGCAAAAATAGTTTTGTATGATACGATGAATCTTAAATTTATTTGTACCAAACGTCAATCGCCGATTTGAACGGACAATAGGCCAAATAAAGAACAGAAAATACGTTTCATTTAATCATTCTAAAAAGGAATCTTCATATGCTGAAGAAAACATCAGTGAAATTGTTGAAAACAGGGTCACTTCTTATGCTGACCATCACCCTTATCCCTGGGTGCTTTGGTCCTTGCGGCAAGAAAGAATCGACTAGTTCAACCACAGACGCTAAATCTGGATTAGTACTCGTCAAAATTGACAACAAACCTGTGATTAATGAAACAGAGTTCAATAACAATATCAATCAAATGCTGCAAGCAAACCCTTATTTCAAGGGCGCTGGCGCACAAAGTCTTCCACTCTCAATCAAGCGTAAATTCTTAGATGAGTTAATCAAACAAGAACTTATCATAGCCGATGCTACCAAAAATGGCCTCGATCAGGACGCTGAATTTAGAAAAGCACTTGAGGATATGCAAAAACTAGTCAAACGCTCTCTCACTGTACAGTTCTTCGAAAAGAAGATCTACGACGGCATTGTGGTTGATGACAGTGAAATCGCTAAGCATTTTGAGGAAAACAAAGAGCGTTACGTTAAAAATGCTGGCGGCGTTTTAGTTGGTGCAGTTCGATTTGACACTGATCGTGATGCTGACGCGTTTTTGGCAAAATCAAAATCCACCAAAACATATGCTGACTTTGAGAAAATGGCTAAAGATAAAAGCGGTCAATTCCGTAGCTTTGGTCGTGTAAATAACCAAGAAGCTCAGCGTGGTTATCAATTCGAGAGCGTGCCTGCTCCTATCAAGGAAGCTGCGCTTAAAGCACAATCTCTACCACTCGTATCCAAGATCAAATCAGGTAAGGATGTTTGGGTAATGCACGTCTCTGACAAACAAGATACAGAAGTATTTGAGTTGAGTGAAATCAAGCCTCAAATCGTCAATATGATCAAAAACAACAAGTTCAAAGATCAGCTTGATAAAGCAATCAGTGACTTGAAAGCTAAAATGACCATTGACGTTACTGAAGAATTTTTCAAAGAAAAAAAAGATGAACAAGGCAATGCTGGACAAGAGCCTAAAGAAGCTCACAGTCCTGCAGTTGGCGCTTAACCGCATATTATCCTCGTGAGTTAATATTAATGAACGAGGCCTTCGGGCCTCGTTCATTTTTTCAGGAGTACAGCCATGCATATTCGCTACCTCCTCACCCTATCACTCCTTCTTTCCTCGTCTTTTCTAGGTGGAAAAGAGATCGTGCTTGATAAAATTATCGCCCGCCTCAACGGACGAAACATTCTCAAATCACATCTTGAAGAACCTCGCCTTGTCAAAAATTCTCAGCCATTCACCCTAGACGAGCTTATTACCGATGAGGTCATGGTTCAAAAAGCAGCTGAATTTAATGCCACGCCAACAGCGGCAGACCTTGAATCAACGTTCAACGCCGAAAAAATCGCATTTGGTGGCAAAGAAATGAAGACAGAAGAATTTGAGGCAACAAGATTAAAACAACTCGGTCTTACACTTGATCAATACCGAAATCAATTATATCGATACATAGCAAGCGAACGATTAGCTGGCGGTTTGATAGCAAAAAATGTAATTATTACCGCTCAAGAAATCGAAGATTATTACAAGAAAAATCCCGTTTATTCGCCAGAGCAGTTCCGTATCATGGTTGCCGATTATAATGAATCAAAGCCACGTCCATCGTCTGACGATTGGAAAGATCTTGGGTGGTTTGAAAAGAACGAAATGGACGATGCAATTGCCAAAGCTGTATTAAAATTAAAACCCGGCAAAGCAACGACAAAACCGATAGAACACAATGGCAAGCTCAAGCTTGTATTGCTTAAAGAACATAAAGAGTCTTTGCCAGAGACTCTCAGCTCTCGTTATAACGAAATTAAAACCATACTGCGAGAAGAACGCAGTGAACCCTTTGTTAAAAATTTTGTAACAGAGGCAAAAAACAAAGCTTATATAACGTATCCATAAAAAATCGGAGCGTTGTCCATGAAAATTTTGACGGTGATTGGCACAAGACCCGATGCGATTAAACTATTACCTGTCCATATTGCCGCCAAAGCCATAGGCATCGAAAGCGTATTATGCTCTACAGCTCAGCACATTGGCATGCTTGACCAAGTCCTCGATATTTTCAAGGTAACACCTGACTTCAATTTACAGGTAATGCAAAATAACCAAGACCTTTTCCATGTTACAAACAACGTTCTGATCAGAATGAAAGAGGTTCTTAATGCGGTAAAACCTGACCTTGTACTTGTCCAAGGCGATACTACTACCTCATTTGCAACAGCACTGGCAGCATTTTATTTAAAAATCCCCATAGGACATGTCGAAGCAGGCTTACGCACAGGGTCCATGTATGCCCCATACCCCGAGGAAATGAACCGTCGATTTATCGGCATGGTAGCAATGTATCATTTTGCAGCAACAAGTCTTAATGTAGCAAACTTGCTATCAGAGGGAATCGGAAGAGCCCGCATTATCTTAACCGGAAATACCGTAGTCGACGCCCTATACACGATTATAGAACAAATTCGACAAGGCCATATAAAAATCTCCCCCCCCCTCAAAGAACTAATTGAGGATTTGAAAAGCAAAGATAAAACCATAGTATTACTCACTGCACACCGTAGAGAATCTTTTAATGGCGGATTGCACAATATTTTTAGAGCAGTACAAGAAATTGCATTGCTACACCCTGAAATCGCTTTTATTTATCCTCATCACCCAAACCCTCACGTTCAAAAGGCACTGACAGAAACAAATATTTCAAAATCCAGTGGCATACATTTACTTCCTCCTCTAAACTACAGCGACCTTGTATACTGCCTCCTTGAGAGCACTTGGGTTGCCACAGATTCTGGCGGTATACAAGAAGAAGCCATTAGCCTTGGAAAACAGGTCATTATTTTAAGAGAACTCACTGAACGCATTGAGGGAGTTTGGGCCAATATGGCATACCTTACGGGTACCAATACCAACAACATCATCAAACATATGAATTCTGTACATCTCCAACAAAAGCATTTTTCTGCTACTAATATTTATGGAGATGGACAAGCGAGCAAAAAAATAGCAAGCTTTATCGGCGCAATACGTCAAGAACAACAGCAGGCGATCGGTGCGTTAAATGCATTGATTCAGCAACAGCCGCCTTATGAAAACACTAACCCTTGAAACTGTCGGAGGAAGGCATGAAACGTATAGCTGTTTTAGGGCTTGGATACATCGGTTTACCGACCTCCATCCTCGCTGCAGAATGCGGTTACACCGTTTTTGGCTTCGATGTTGATGAACAAAAAATTCAACGCATCAATACTGGCGATCCTACTATCATCGAACCAGAGATTGAGCCTCGCCTCGTAGGAGCTCTCAAAAATAAAAATCTCCTTATTTCTTCGGCACTTCATTATGCAGATTGTTTTGTAATTGCCGTTCCCACCCCCATCAAAACAAATAATGCCGCGGATTTGTCATATGTCATGAGCGCCGCTGATCATATTGCAAAACGAATTATGCCTGGAAATCTAATCTTACTCGAATCAACGGTGCCCGTTGGCACCACTGAGCGCGTTTCACAACGTATCGCAGAACTCTCTGGCCTTCAGCCAGAAATAGATTTTTTCACTGCACACTGTCCAGAACGTGTACTCCCAGGTAGAATTTTTAAAGAGCTTGTTGATAACGATAGAGTTGTTGGTGGTTGCAGCCAAAAAGCATGCGAGCTTGCTAAGTCATTTTATAGCCGTTTCGTTCGAGGTTTTATCCATATTACAACAGACAAAGCTGCTGAAATGGTTAAATTAATCGAAAACAGTTCTCGAGATGTTCAGCTTGCTTTCGCAAATCAAGTGGCTGCCATGTGTAGCAGCGCTGGCGTGGACACGTATCAAGTCATCGAGCTTGCCAATAGACACCCTCGCGTAAACATTCTCTCGCCGACCTGTGGCGTTGGGGGTCATTGCATAGCAGTAGATCCTTGGTTTTTAGTTGAAACTTTTCCAAACGACACTCGTTTACTTCGAACAGCACGCGAAATTAATGATCAAAAGCCTTATCAAGTATTCGCTAAAGTCATGGAACAAGTTGCGCTCTTTAAAGACGGCTCAGAAAAAAACCAACGGTTCT
>JAHFBQ010000042.1 GCA_023249935.1 bacterium | reverse complement strand
GAGTTTAAAAGCTTTTTTTTCCATCCGCGTAGTGTAGCAGGAATATAAGATTTTTTCTCATCAGCGATCATCACCTATTAATTCTACGCAAATTTTTGGTTTTTCTGTCCAAGCCACGTCATACCGATGTTAATTTTTCTTTAACGATTGAAATTTTTTTTCATAATTAATGTAATTAAATTTGCCGATTGATCATATCTGTTCAAATTTGAGGTTTTTTAAAACTTACTAGACTGCGGAATGATATTTTTGTCCAAAACTGTCTGCTTTGATAGGAATAACGATGTTATCTGGTGCGCGATCATTGAATATGACCTCTGTTGAAGAGCCTCTTGTTGGGGTCAAAGCTTTGATTATTGGTATTGCAGGGGGAACGTGTTCAGGGAAGACTACGCTTGCAATGCAACTTAAAAAAATATTTGGTGATGATATCGCCACGATTAATCAAGATTCATATTATAGAGATATTTCTCATCTTCCGATGTCAGAACGTTATGCAGTAAATTTTGATCATACAGATGCTTTGTATTTTGATCTATTAGCAGAGCATATTCGCACGCTTAAAGATTTTAATGGGGTTTCAATTCCCAATTATGATTTTGTTGAAGGAACGAGTAGAGAAAATGTGCATTTTATCAAACCAAGGCGTGTTATTGTGGTAGAAGGAATTCTGCTATTTGCTGTGCCGGAGGTAAAAAACATTTTTGATATTCGTGTTTTTGTAGAAGCTGATGATGATATTCGTCTACTCAGACGTGTTAATAGAGATATTAGAGAGCGTGGGCATGATGTTGCCGGTGTACAAAAACAGTATCTAGCTACCGTAAAACCAACGCACGACCAGTTTGTGGTTCCAAGTAGAACTGATGCTCATGTAATCATCCCTGGTACGAAGCATAGTGCCGTAGGGCTTGAGCTATTGGTTGCTAGAATTAAGCAAGAGCTTGCAAGAAATAATGCCTTTGAACAAAGAGCTTCTTAAAGGCCTCTGGATTTACCTTATGTAAAACATAAGCTAAACTGCGCAGGTTGGCTGACTCTGTGACCTCTCGACGGACTTGAGGCTTAGGGTAGGCGTCACCTTAATCTTGCAGGATATTTCTATGGTGTATGATTTTAAGGCGGTAGAGCAAAAATGGCGCTCTCGCTGGTCAGAAAACCCATATTTCAAAACAAAGTCTGATAAGACAAAGAAAAAATACTATTGCCTTGATATGTTCCCTTATCCATCAGGTTCTGGCCTTCACGTTGGTCACTGGAAGGGATATGTATTTTCAGATGTTTATTCACGTATGAAACTACTGCAAGGTTTCAATGTGCTTCATCCAATGGGTTGGGATGCTTTCGGGCTACCTGCTGAAAACGATGCAATCAAAAAAGGGATACAGCCGGCCATAGGTACAGCGCGTAATATTTCTACATTTCGTCGCCAGCTTGATACTATTGGAACTGTTTATGATTGGGAAAAAGAGGTCAACACGACTGACCCTAGGTACTACAAATGGACTCAGTGGATATTCTTAGAAATGTATAAAGCTGGTCTTGCCTATGAAGCAAACACGCCGATTAACTGGTGCCCGAAATGTTTGACTGGTTTGGCAAATGAAGAAGTTGTACAGGGTGCTTGTGAGCGCTGTGGGATGCAGACAGAGCAAAAACAAGTTCGCCAATGGGTGCTCAAAATTACCGATTATGCCGAAAAATTACTTGAAGGTCTTGATCGTTTGGATTGGCCAGAAAAAGTAAAGCTGATGCAGCGTAACTGGATTGGCAAAAGTGAAGGTTTGCTCTTCACGGCTAAGGTCAAAGATTTGGATATGACTATCCAGACTTTCAGCGCACATTTTGAAACATTTTATGCCGATACCTATGCTGTCATCGCGCCTGATCATAAGCTGTTGCCAAACCTCTTGGCTGGCATTCCTAATGCTGTTGAGATTTTGACATACAGCAAAAAAATGGTTGATGAACGCGAGCGCAACGCTGAGCAAGAACCGGATGGTATTTTTACCGGTCGCTACCTGGAAGATCCAGTTAACGGTGTTAACATTCCAATTTGGGTAGCAAATTTTGCAATTGCTACCTACGGTACTGGTATTGTAAAGTGCTCTGCTCATGATGATCGTGATTTTAAATTTGCTAAAAAATTTGGGATACGCTTGCAACCAGGGATGGTACCGCCGAACGATCCTGAACTTGCTGCTCGTGTTCGTGCTCAAGAGGTTTGCTATACGGACATGGTTAACGGCATCTTAGAGGGCTACGCACCGTTCGATGGTAAACGTGCTGGCGATAGTCGCCAGGCAGTTATTCAACATTGCGTAGACAAAGGTTTTGCTGTACCAAAAGTTTCTTACAAATTGCGTGATTGGATTTTCTCTCGTCAGCGTTACTGGGGTGAGCCGATCCCTCTTGTACATTGTAAAGCATGTGGCATTGTGCCAGTGCCTGAGAGCGATTTACCAATAGTACTACCACAAGTTGAACGCTATGAACCAACTGGGACCGGGGAGTCACCACTTGCAGCTGTTGACAGCTGGGTCAATACCCAATGTCCTCAGTGCGGCGGCGCAGCAAAGCGAGAAACCAACACTATGCCGCAGTGGGCGGGATCGTGTTGGTATTTCTTACGCTATCCAAACCCAAAGCTTGATACCAAAGCATTTGATGCAGAAAATGTGAAATATTGGATGCCAGTTGACTTGTATGTCGGTGGTATCGAACATGCGATCTTGCATTTGTTGTATGCGCGCTTCTATATAAAAGTATTGTACGATCTAGGACATCTCCCATTTGATGAGCCATTCAAGCAGCTTTTCAACCAGGGTATGGTCTGTATGAAATCGCCGTTGAGTGGTCGTGTAGAAAAAATGTCTAAGTCTAAAGGTAACGTTGTTAACCCTGACGACATTGTTCAAGAGTTAGGAAGTGATGCGTTGCGCATGTACATGCTCTTTATGGGACCACCAGAGCTTGATACAGAATGGCAAACAGATTCCATTCGTGGTGTGAAAAGTTTTCTCAACCGGCTTTGGATATTTTTGACTGAGCCAAAAAATGTATTACCTGCCGGTATCAAAGCTGATGAAAAAGCGTATCGCCGATTCCACTGCTTTCTCAAAGCCTACCAAGAGCGCTTGGCGAGTTATCGGGTGAACACCGCTGTAGCAGCGATTATGGAATATCTTAATGATCTACAAGGTGAAAAACTTGTATTTGATCATGTCTTGCTTGAGCAGTTTCTAGCAGCAATTAGTGCGATGGTTCCTCACTTTTCTAGTGAGCTTTTTGAAGTGGTACTTGGTAAGCAACTTGAACATGCGAGTTGGCCGGTAGTTGATGAAGCCTTGGCAGCAGTTTCAGAAATTGAAATTGCAGTCCAGGTAAACGGCAAGCTGCGAGCAACAATTACTACGAGCAAAGGGGCTCCAAACGATCAGGTGACGCAAGCAGCAAAAGCAGCGGTCGCTAAGTGGCTTGAAGACAAGGAGTTGGTAAAAACTATTGTGGTTCAGGATAAGTTGGTTAGTTTTGTAGTGAAATAAGAAAAAGCGGGGCCCGGGAAACCGGGCCTTTTTATTTTATCGCATCAGCAATCAACTGCGGGGCTTTTTCCAGAATAGAAAGATGCTGTGCATCAGGAATTATGTGAGCGTTTGGCGTCGCTTTCTTACAGAGCGTAACAACTTGATCAGGTAAAAATTGTTCATCTTTATCACCAATAAACACCCATAACGGTTTACTGTCCCAGGCCGCAAGCATGTCTTTGATCTCATATGGCGTCGTTGCGCTACTCATAACGTATGAATATGTCGTAACATACTTAGGATCAGCCTGAAGAACGTGGTCAGGGTAGTTGAAGTAAACTGCGTCGAAGTGATTGAACCAGTTCACTGGCAATAGAGCATTGAGTATAAAAACCCATACGCGAACACTTTTTACAAATGATTGAGGTTTGTTGGTGTATCGTGTGGCGTCTGCTTGTGGGCCGAGGTATGGTGCAAGCATGATGTAGCCTGCAATGCGAGGATCAGTTCGCTGATGATGGTAATTGATGAGTAGCCCGGCACCAGATGAATGTCCAATCAGATAGACTGGTACTGTGGGATGTTGTTTTTTCACTACATTAATTGCTATGCCTATGTCATCAAGTACTAGATTGACCGAAGGTGCATCTCCGCGCCGTCCTGCAGAATTCCCGTGGCCGCGGATATCAAAGCAATACGTAGAAATGCCTTGCTGCGCAAGTTGTTGAGCAACCCATTGATATGCAGGTGTTGAATATGCTCCGCCGCCGTGATAGAGAATTGCAGCAGCACGTTCTTTATTTTGTGTGGCACTAAAGGCATAGTAGGCAAGTTTTGTCTGATCGAGCGCAGAAACAGATTTTGGACTGATTTCTGTTTCTGGTCTGAGCGTGTTATAAATTTCATATGAAAATGGTGATTCAGAAGCTGCGCAGGAGAAGCTCATGATGGAGAGGGTTGTCTGTAGTAAATGTTTGATATCCACTTTTTATCCTTTGTGCCAGATGTATGAACGATTCCCAACCTTATTCCCCGTATTCATCGTTGTCAAACCGCGCTTTACATGAATTGGTAACAATTTCCCGATAAATTTCAAGTAGAGTTTTCAAATAGATAGGTCTTATTGACTTGCTGAAATCGTTGACTTCAATATCTAGGTGCAGTTTTTATGTCTTAAAATATTGATCTAGTCGATTGCAATAATAAATTGTTTCGATAAAGTAGCCTACTTGAAATAGAGTAGCCGATTTCGGCTTGGTGTCGGGGATTAAACGTAGAAGATGTGCGAGTTTTTATCATTCAAATTTAAGAAGAGCATTTTATGAGAATTATTGCTGTTATTTTGTCATTACTGTTCGTTGTTAGCCCTCTTCAGGGTTTGTGGTTTCCTGGTAAGGGGTGGCTTGATGAGCAATTTAATATGGTGAAATTGCAAGCAAATTGTTCTGCAGAGACCACTCCAAATGGGATTCCGATTTTTACGAAACCAGAAAAAATACTCGCTCTGTACCAACTCATGAAAGATATTCATGACGTTTTTACACATTATAAAGTTACTTACTGGGTTGATAGCGGTACGTTGCTTGGCGCCGTGCGACACCAAGGGGTTATTCCATGGGATGATGATCTCGATATCTGTATTGATAAAAGCTCTGTAGAAACCATTTATGACATAGCACCGATATTTGAACAACTAGGCTATGAAGTTATAAAGCTTTGGGGTATTTTTCTCAGAATTCAAAAAAAAGGTGATTATAATACATTTGCCGATCTTATCTCGACTGAGCAGCGAGAATGTAATATTTATTTTGCACGGTTTCTTCCATCGTATGTTTATAGAGCTCTTTATGGTGATTGGGGAGTTGTTGGCTACCGCGATGGTGATGAAATTTTTTACACAAAGGACGAGTTGTACCCTCTCAAAGAGTATAAATTCGGCAATTTCATTGTCATGGGGCCTCAAAATCCAACAAAATATCTAGAAAGTATGTATGGCAAAGATTTTCTTGAGGTGGCATATCAATGGCATGCCCATCAAGATGGTCAGTTTGTGAAGCCAAAAAAAGTGAAGATGCATCTTACTGAAAAAGATATGGTGCCAGCTCAACCAGTTGGACCGATGCGAGATCGAGTGGCAGCGCTGGCTACTTTGCTTCCATAGTTGAACTGAGGAGTCCCTCATGAGAATTTCTGTTGTTATTGCATTATCTTTGATTGCTAATCCTCTGCATTGTTTTGAAATGCCAGGAATGGTCTGGCTTAAAACTCAATTTAAGATGGTGCAACTACAGGCAAACTGTTCTACCGATACACCAAACGGGATACCTGTTTTTACAGCGCCTGATAAGGTGCTTGGGATGTATCAACTCATGAAGGATGTTCATGAAGTTTTCACTCATTATGGTATTGTTTATTGGGTTGATAGCGGTACTTTGCTAGGTGCTGTGCGTCATCAGGGGATTATTCCGTGGGATGATGATCTTGATATTTGTCTTGATAAAAAATCTTTGGAAACTGTCTATGTTTTAGATCCCATTTTTCAGCGGTTAGGGTACAGGGTCACAAAAGTGTGGGGTATCGTTCTTAGGATAGAGAAAAAGGATGATAGAGAGGTTTTTGCAGATCTTCTTTTGACTGAGCAGCGTAAAGACAATATTTATTTTACACCCCATATTTTGACTCGCATGTACAGATTACTGTTTGGCGATAATGGGCTTTATGGTTATCGCGACGGAGAAGAAATTTTTATTACTAAAGATGAGTTGTACCCTTTAAAAGAATATAAATTTGGAAATTTCGCCGTTATGGGGCCGCAAGCGCCAATGAAGTATCTAGAAAGTATGTATGGAAAAGATGTTCTTGAAATTGCTTATCAATGGCACGCGCATAAAAACGATTTTTTCCATAAACTTACCAAAGTAAAAATGCATCTTACTGAAAAAGACAGAGTACCTGCCCAACCAATAGGTCCCTTAGAGGAACGTGTTGCAGCTCTAGCTGCTACGTCTTAAGTGGATAATTAAAATAAATTTCTGAATGTGTCTGAGATGGGTTATTCTTAACGCAGTAACTAAAGTTTTATTGCGTGAAGGGTAGCTCATGAAACTTTTTTTGGATTCTGCAAATCGCAAAGAGATAGAGAAATATTTGGCGACTGGCCTAGTAGATGGTGTAACGACTAATCCGTCGCTGCTGTCAGCTCAAGGACAAAATACTAAAGAAGTAATTCTTGATATTTTGCGCATGGTGCCAGGTGATGTGAGTATTGAGGTGGTTGAAAAAGCACCAGACGCTGTTTATACACAGGCTCATCAGATAGCAAAGCTTGGTGATAATGCGGTCGTTAAAATTCCGTTTGCATTTGAATATTTACCAGTTATCGCAAAACTTGTTGGCGATGGAGTTAAACTCAATATCACGCTGGTTTTTAATTTACTTCAGGCACTTATGGTTGCAAAGCTCGGCGTGACCTATATTTCACCGTTTATTGGTCGCCTAGATGACATTGGTGCTGATGGTATGGTGCTCATCGAAGATTTAGTGACGCTTAAAGATCAGTATGACTTTCCCGTAGAAATTTTAGCAGCATCAATTCGTCATGTTATGCACTGGGAGCGGGCTGCACTACTTGGTGCGGATGTTGCTACTGTGCCGCCGGCAATAATAGAAGCGGCGTGTAAACATCCTCTTACTGAATCTGGTATCAAAAAATTTGATGAAGATTGGAAAAAACTAGGAAAGCAAAACTTGCTAGATTAGTTGCTGGATCAAGGGTTTGAATTTTTTTTTTCAAACCCTTGCAATCAATCATTGAGCAAAATTATCTTGAGCAACACTGGGGCTTTGTAAATTTAAAAGAGTAGTAATGAAGTCCCTTTGTTCAGACGGCTCTTGGCAAGCGCAATACCGCCTTGACTATTTGTATAGAGGTCTCAAGTAGGGGCGCCTTTGTAGTAGAAGGTGCCTCTGTGCTTTTTTCCAATTCTGGGGTGCGCACTTGGCAAAGCATTTTAAGCTCTTCAAATTTAGCTTTAAATTGAGTGCACACATTACGTTCATCGGTAATCACTACATTCTCATGATTACATCTGTTTGCCGATGCAGTCCAATTAAACGACCCGGTCCATAACTTTGTATCATCAAAGAGTGCAAACTTATGGTGCATGATTGGGCCATAGCCAAAGAGACGTGTTGTAGGGGATTTTTTTTCTTCATAAATAAAGAGTGGAATTCCGCTTTCTCGTAACAGCTTTCCTTTGCCAAAAACACTCTCATAGGTGATTTTGTCAGTGATGATTTGGACATCAACATTGCGCTTAACTTTTGCTTCAATAAGTGCTTGCGCAATAATTTTGTCGGTGATCATATATACAGCTGCGTAAATACGACGTTGAGAAGTGCTAATGAGTTCTAAAAGACGCTTAGTTGGTTTATCGACCGGTGAGAAAAGGACTTCTGTATAAGCGGTAATAGTGCCGGCAGCAAGGCTTAGACATAGTGTAATTGTGGCAATTCTAGTGAGCTTCATTCTATTTCCTTCTCTTCCAGCTTTCTTTTCTGTTGAAATGTCTGTGACAATTTTCCTACTGTAATGAAACTGCTATAAAACCTAGAGAAATTTTCTGGATATTGCGAGGAGTTGTCATGCGTTTGCTTATTGTTGCGGTTCTTCTGGTGCTTATCTTTAATCAAGCAGAAGCTAAATCAAGATCAAGTGTATCTCGAGATGTTTCTGAGTTGTACCAGAATATAGGGCGTAAACTTGCTGAGGTTAAAAAAATGGCGCCAGCATGCGCGCATAAGATAGGTTCTGTACTCGACGATGTTGATCGAATGTACAAGGCAACATCAACATCCTTGCACCAAGATAGCGCTACGATCAAGGAGCTTGAAACTCGTACGCTCGAAAGTACTGTATTGCAAAAAGAGCTTCTTGCTGCAAAACAGGAGTCAGAGGCTATGAAACAAATAGTACAAGAATCGCAGCTTAAGATGCTTTCTCTATCAAAAGACATAGAGAAGGAGCGAATGCAAGTTTCACTGCTTAAAGAGCAAAATAATAAACTTGCCCAAAAGAGTAATGGGTCTCAGGCTGATATGATATCAGATGAAATTTCCAAACTTGATAAACAACTTGCAACAGGTGAGTCTGTGACTAGTCGGCAAAAAAATGCGCAGTTACCACAAGAACAAGCAACAAAAAAAGTTGCTTTACGAGATCAGAATTTGAATCTTACCTCAACTTCAGAACCAAGCTCGCCACGCTGATCTCTGACAAGTTTCAGATTGATATCATCTGAGAGCAGATAATCAATTTCAACACTCAGGTCTTCATCGAATGTAAGATTTTTTTGAAACTGAGCTTTGAGTTGTTTGCTCAGGGGAACTGAGATTTGTGCTCGAACGCCGCTACGGCCGGATTGATCAGCAAGATCAGGGGTGATTTGGACATACTTAAATGGCTTTGAGAGTTTATCAAGTAGCATTGACGTTTTGTCATATGGCTTGCGATGTCCAAGCAGAATTGTATTGAGATTTTGCATGATCATAACTGGTAAATCGGTTTGTAATGTTGCGTTTTCTGAGCCGGTAAACAGTAGACCAAGAATTTGTTCTTCACTCAGTTCCGGTGTTGATTCTAGAATAACGGTAGGTTTTTGTAGTGATCCTGTTACCTGGAGGGTAACCACATATTTGTTGATGCGGTTTTTTGCAATCAAATCAATCACAGGATCGTTAAGCTGTTGGGTAAGGAATTGAATTTTACCGTACTCAATCTTAAGATTGTTTTCTAGAAATTTTAGGTGGCCTTGATCAATATTAATGGTGCCAGTGACTTGTGGGGGCTGCGAAATAGATTCATGTCGCTTGAAATAAGAATGTAAATCGATATGAGCAAGGGCTTCAATTGTAGGTGTTTTGATAATGATAGGCTGTTCGTTGATAAGTCGGATAGTGAAATCTAAATTTTTATTGAATGCTTGGAACTGTTCTAAGGGGTTGATATCACTAGAGGCCTGTTGATCGTTGAAAACATCTCCTCGCACCAATGTTTTGTGCAGTACTAGTGTACCAGACAAGGTTAGAGGCTTTTCTGGGTGTTGTTGTAGTAAGAGATTTCCGTATACAAAGCTATAAAAGTCACGTTTTATATTGATTAAAAAGTTATTAACAGAAAGTGGTGCATATAGTGTTTGTAAGGAAAACGTTTCTTGGTTGAATTGGCAGCTGGCCTGTGGAACTTCTATATCGCCGCGAGCAAAAGCAATTTTTACGTTCTGTGCAGTAATCTTCTTAGTTGCCGGATTAATACAAAAATCAAGACTAGCATTCTTGATCATATTTTGAACACTTGGAATAAAAAATTTGCTGTCCTTAGTCCACATGGTTCCTTCTAGTGGGCTAAACCTATTCTGTTTAAGAGACAGATAAATTTTATTGTTCTTCCCTAGAATTTTATCTTTAACTTCGGTTGGCAGCAGATTTTGGATGAGGCTATATTTTGCATAACCAAGCAGTGTTTTTTCTTTATCATTTTGTGCAGTAAAGTCCAGAATTGGTTCTTCTTCATCTGTATGGGTGCAGATAATTTTTGCTAGATGGGGACTTTCGCTAAACTGTCCACTGATTGCATAGATATGTTTCTGAACACTGCCATTGATGTTGAACTCTGATTTTTGTGTGGTTATAGAACCGTTAATTTGTCTGGTTTCTACATTGATACTGTTATTAAGTTGCGCTGTATAAGATCCTTGTATGTCGAAATTTTTATCGATATCAATGCTCAACGTTGCTTGTTGTGGTCGAATGCTCCAGTAAACAGGTGAGCCTAGTCGACGCGCTGTTATAATTTCTGAGCTATTGGCGAGCGAGAGTTTGCCGCATTGTGTGTCAAAATACCAGCAACCGCTTCCTTGTGCTGTATAGGTATCGTTGTATGAAGCTTGAACATCCGCACTGGCGATTTCATTGCTGATATAAAGATTTTTGAGCACGATTTTTTCACAAAGGGCATTTTTAAACTTGGCGTGATCAAATGCCACGTTTCCTCGGCATAGCCAGGTAGCAGTTGGGTGTTTATCAAAAATGAGATCAACGCAGCATTGCCCGGAGACTTCTTGTGTAAGTGGGGTTGTTGATTGCTTTATAACATCATACACCTGAGCCGCTGTTTGCAGAGGAATGTTTCCTTCTAGGTGCATACTAGTATCAGATGTCAACGCCTTCAGATTGATCTGCAGATCTTTTTCTTGAAGTAAGAAGGTTTTATCATTTTTATACCACGACCCGGACAGAATAAAGTGTTGAGGCGTATTGCTGACAAGGTATTTGATGGTATTGTGTAATGTAATGTGCCAGTCGTCTTCGTGCTTTGCTTGATAGAAAATGTTTGAGCCGCTGATGCCGTCTATGAGTACTTTGTTATTGAGTGCAATGGTACTATTATCGAGTAGTACGCATCCTTGATCAACTCTGATTCCATCCTTAAGTACTTTGCCAAAAGTAAAAGAGCCATGAAGTCGTAGATCAATGGCATGTCCTTGATGCATGATCTGCGCAGTGCCATTACTGATGAATACTTGTTTGATTTGGATAGGAATATCATTATTTTTTTGTGTTAAAATGTCGATTAAATGGTCGATGAGTTCGATACCTTGTTGAGTTGAAACTGTTTTGCCATGTACATTGTAGAGTGTTAGATAGAGAGAGACTTTTCTCTTAAATATAGCATCCCATAGACCAAACGATATTTTTGCATGCTCAAATCCCCACGATGTGTTTGGTTGTTTTGCTGGTGTTATGGTGCCGTTGGTAATGATGACTGATGTAGTAAAGAAATTTAAAAATTTATCCTGAAGTGCAATTTTGACTGACCACTCTTTTTCAAGCAGCTCTACAAGCCCATCAACGATGCGTTGTTTAACGTAGGAGTTTTGCTGAAGCATGACAAGGCTGCAGCAGATGCTGATGAGAAATAGACCAAAAATTTTGAGTACGTACTTCTTCACGGCCAGCATTCCTACTTACTTACGTCGCAAGCAATTTCCACGTTCCATGTTCTAATAAATATAGTCGCACATGTGCGATTTGATGAGGAGTAACGGTTAAAGCTCCCATTGCAGAGCCATTAGTATGCATTAGATACACGGTCCCACTACTTATTCTACCATGAGGTTGAATAATTGCAGCCAGGGGATGGGGGTTTTCGAACTTTATTGCTTGGGTAATTAAAGTATTTGGTTTACCAGGGGACCCCTTAACACCAGGCTTGAAGTCAAAAATGATGTTTTTTGGTAGATGATGAGTATGTTGGGTTTCACCCTGAATTATTTGGTAGGCATTTGTACCAGATGAAAAATTAATTCTGCATTGCAATCCGCAAGAAAGTGCTTGTTGTTGTAGGCATATAAATTCAGTTTGTAGTGACTGTAAGCCATCCATAAGGATAGTTTGGGGGGTGCGTAGAGCCAAACTTATAGAAAAAGTCATCATGATGAGCAGTGTAGCCAGTGTGATACTTACTTCAACGATGGTATAGCCGCTACGGTTTTTCATGCCTGATCAACATTGCCCGTTGATAGTTGTGCGAGTGCCGCGCGGATAAGTTGGTCAAGTGCCACGTCTTGGCCGGTGTATTTTTTTGTGAGGATTTGTAGGACCTTACTCACTTCTTGCTTTGAATAGTTAAGTGAGTACAGCACTTCACTTACTTGTTGCCAGTGTAAGAATGATTCTTGTGATTCGCTAGAAGCAGTAAGAGACCCATTATTGGCAAGTTTGCTGATCTTGTGCTTAAGTTCCATGATGAGTTGCTCAGCCTTTTTGGGACCGATACCATTCACACTGCTGAGTGCCTTTTCATTTTGGCTTGTTACGATCTCGAGAAATTGTCCTGGACGGAGTTGATGCAAAATATTAAGGGCGATACCAGGGCCTATTTTTGGGCATTCGATGATGAGTAAAAAAACGATGCGCTCAAATTCTGATGCAAAACCGAAAAGTGATGGGCCGTTTTCAGCATGCCAGTGCATGTAAGTGAAAAGTGTGGTTTCTTGTTCAAGGCGCCACTCGCTGCCGCGTGGTGTAGCAAATTTTAAACCAAGGCCGCCAGCCATGACGCTAAGCGATTTTTCCTGTACATCGTACACGAT
>JAHFBQ010000041.1 GCA_023249935.1 bacterium | reverse complement strand
GCCGAATTCTTGTGCGTTATTCCGGGACAGAGCCATTATTACGTATCATGGTGGAAGCGCAAGATGAACAAACAACAAAAAAAATAGCACACCAACTTGCTAATGAGCTGCAACAAGCACTGAGTATATAGGGGGATTTTCTATGAAAATGTTCTGGCGGTCTTTTAATTTTGCAAAAAGCCTTTTTGTGAGTGGTTTATTTACGATTATTCCACTTGGTCTTACCCTGTTTTTTCTTAGCTTTGCATACAATTTTACCTATAAGTTTTTAACACCTCTACGTGGTATAGCGCCAGATTTTTTGCGGGGCATTCCTGGTATGGAGTTTGTTTTTGCAACGCTTTTGATTATGAGTGTTGGCGCGTTGCTAAAATTCTTACTTATTGATGCTCTTGTTGGTCATTTTGAGCGTGCCATTACGCAAGTGCCACTTGTGCGTATCGTGTACTCTGCCGCAAAAATGTTGGTGAATTTTTTCAAAATGACTGATTCAACAGCAAGCTCTCGTCGTGTGGTACTCATACAATATCCGCGAGCAGGCAACTATCATCTGGCATTTTTGCTTGAGTCTGCAGCAGATAGTTATCAAAAAATTGTCCCGGAGCAATGGAAAGTTACACCGGGCGAGAAATATGCAAAAGTTTTTATGCCAAACTCTCCAAATCCAACCACGGGCTATTTCTTTATTTTGCCTGAGGATGAGATTGTGTATACCGATATCACCTTTGAAGAAGCGATCAAAACGCTTGTCTCATGTGGGCTGATTACGCCGGAGTCGCTCAAAAACTTACCTGATGACCATCGTCAGGAAAAAAATTATCCAAATCCATCTGCATGATCTTTCTGCGCTTTATAGGAAAAAAGTATTTAGCATACTTAGCAGGGGTCTCTTTATCGTTGGCAGCGTTGTATACCCTGGTTGAAGTGCTTGAAAAGCTTGCTCGTTATCGCGAGGTCTCAGTTTCTTTATTGGTGCACTATGCTGCTATTGTTTTTATTCCGAGCTTTATGACACTCTTTTCCATAAGTGCATTTCTTGCAGCAATACTTCTGCTTCGCGAAATGGTTTTGCGAGATTATTCAATATTGATGGCGGTGTATGGGATACATATACGCCGTGTTGTGGTGATTGTGGGCTTATGCTCGCTGCTCGCAGGGACTGGTATCATGGTGCTTCATGAGGCAGTTGGTTATCATCTTTCACGGCGTATGGTGCAGGCGAAAGTGTGGCTTTTTAAGCGCGGTGATACACCGGTAGAAGAATGGCTCCGATTGGGGGCGTCATCGTTTATCTTCGGACTAGGCAATAACCATTTTTATGTTGTGCGGGGTGGGGCCGAGCCGTCGATAGTGGTGGGTAGTCGGCTGCCTGATGGAGTAAAGCGGCTAACAGAGATAAATTTTCAGAGCGAAACATTATCGCAAATACAGGGCCAAGAAATTGACCTAGCGGGGGTAGACATCCTGACATACGCCGCGGCGCAAGTTCCGCTACGACGTGCAATAAGGCAAGTACAGTCTCGCTACGGACAGCAGATCGTTGCTGATTTGCTCTATTTCTTTCTTAAGATAGTGTTGCTGCCTATATTTGCGGTTACATGCTTTTTTTTGGCGGCGCGGTACGCGGTAGCCCGCTGGATCTATGCGGGGCTACCTTATGTGGGCCTTGGTGTTGGCTACGCCTGTACCCAATTAATGGGACCTCTATTGGGCTTTTCTGTTCTATTCACCGTAGCTTTTTTTCTGTTGGGATATTTTTTTGCAAAATTAAAATAATTCTTCGCTATGAGTATGTTGCGGGGTAGGGTAGCTTGCATTTTCCATAGTATTTCATAGACTTGTTGCTTCTTCAAAGATTGATTAAAACGAGAATCTATACCCCAACTTCTAAAAAGGATTTAACTATGAATAAGGTCCTAAGCGGTTATTCGTTAATGGTTGCGATGCTTCTTGGCGCGTTTAGTGCGCCGGTAGCGGCTAGTGTTTCAGCTGCAACAGATTTGGTGCTTAATAATCCTTATAAAGCGGTATTTCTTTTTAAAACTACGGGAAAAGATCCATATTTTCAATTGTACCGTCCAGGAACGAGATCTCTTGAAACAGTTATGTTTGGTTACTATACTGGAACCGGTGTTCACGTTAATCGCGTAACAAAGGCGATTGACCAGCTTGGTATGCTTATCCCGATTCGCGCGACTTGGCTTTTTGAAGATGGTCCTGTAAAAATTGATGAGAAGTTTGTTGGTTGGCGCGAGTCAGTTATCGCAAAATCATATGAAGATATCTTTAAGGCTACAAAAATTTTGCCTGACCATAAATACAAAGGTACACCGTTTGTGGATCAATACCTTGAAGGTATCCCATCGATGTGGGTTTTGCGTAGTGCGGCAGAAGTAACGTCGTTACGTCGCTATATTGAGCCAATGTTTGAGCAAGCAAAACTGCTTGAAAAAGGCATAGAAAAACCGCTCTTGGTGGTAGAAATAGAAGGAACACAGACATCTTTTACTCAAGATGATGCTGTCTTCTTAGATAAGTATTTCACTCTGGTAGATATGACCAACCAAGCAGTACAGTCATTTTTTGTTAAACATCAAGAACAGATCAATCTAGCTGTTCTAAAAATCGGTACAGCGAAGCAGGTTAAGGAGGGCTTCGCAGACATGATATTTCGGAGCGTGGAATCTGTAACGAACGAATTTAAAGCAAAAGAAATGGGTGCTGCCATAATTACCGCAGCAATAACTGCTGTTGTCTTCAAAACAGGTGAGAAGATCTTGGGTGAACTAACAACTCATGCTCATGGCGAAGTAAAGAAACACGCGAAAGAAAAAGTGATACATCCTCTTTTTGGTAAGGACGAAGAAGTACCTAAGAGCGATGGTTTTGAAGAGGCTATTAAAGCGCTTGAAAAAGCTAAAGAAGATAAAGAGAAGCGAGCCCTTGAAAAAGCTAAAGAAGATAAAAAGAAGCGGGCCCTTGAAGAAGGTGCTGATGTTAGAAGGTCTGGTCCTAAGAAGAATAGCCACGACGTGCGTGATGGCTTACTGATTGGTGCTGGTATTATGGGTGCTGTTGTTGTTGGTTCAGCTCTCTATTCTGGATCAACGGACTAAGTAACGATAGCGTTTAATTTGATCTTGAAGAGCCGAGTAAGTGATCACTTACTCGGCTCTCTTCTTTGTCTACGATTCTATTGATTGTACAAGCATCTCACACAGATGATTTCTTATCATGTGTCCTTGTCCCTCAAGGTCAAAACGTTTATAGGCATTAATACCTTTATGACGTGGTGTTCGGTACCCATAAGCAATTCTTGGACCGAAAAGCGACATAAGTATGCTGTTTACGTAGGTATTTGGTTGAACTGCTCGGACATCGGCGGCGCTTACCGCTATCGCGGCTTGTAGGAGTTGTAGAGTTGGGTTGCCAGCATTAAAACCAACATCTTTGCAACACTGGCGTAGCTTGGCTAGGTAGGTATTACAAGCACCATTAAGAGCGATAGCTCCCTCTTTTTGTAGACGTTTGCTTATGTTGCCAAACTCAAGATGCATAGCAATGAAAATGGCAAGCATTTGCTGGTCTTCCTGAGATAATGTTAATTCTTTGTAAAGATTATTAAAGTGTAGTTTTGTCCCATTGAGCAAAGTAAACGATTGTTTATTATGGATGTAATTAAGTCCAACAGTTGGGTGAGGTTCTTTATGCTTATAAAAAAACATATGGTCCCCAGCCTTGCCAACATCGTGCAGCAATCCACCGAGGATTACTAAATCGCGTACTGGGTTAAGGTTTTCGACCCAAAATTTATCTTCATCGAACCACTGAGCAAGGGAACGGCAAGTCCATAGAGAATGTTCTAGCAGGTTGCCGGTATGAAAATGGCTGTGTATGAGCTTGTAGTATTGAAAGTGGTCTAAAATCTGGTGCAGCGTCCAACTGTGTTGCAACGTACATGGTATGGCAACCCCGAAATTTGCCATGAATGCAAAGAGCGCAACTATTTTTCTCATGATCCCCCCAGTGATTCAAAACATTCCCACACAGCTAGTATGGGTTGATGGAGGGAATTGCGTACAGAAACTTCTAAAGAGGCCTAGTTAGGCCGATTTCTTAAAAAGCCCCAGAAATTCCTGGTTGGTCATAAAACTGTCATGGAGCGGTGATTCAATAATGTCTACGCAGGGGAATCCTGCAGAAGCAAACGCATCGGTGACGTTTTTCTTGACGCGTTCATGAATAGTTGGGTCATTGATGATGCCGCCGCGACGAACCTCATGTTTTTCTGATTCAAACTGTGGCTTGATAAGAGCGATGACCATGCCGCCACTTTTTATGAGTGGTGCAAGATTTGGGATTATTTTGGTTAGGGAAATAAACGAAAGATCGAGAGTTGCAAGGTCGATAGGCTCTGGCAGCGACTTAATTTCTCGTAAATTTGTATTTTCACGTAAGATCACGCGTGGATCACTGGCAATCGAAGGATGTACTTGGGCTGAGCCAACTTCGATGCCATACACTTTGGTTACACCGCGTTGTAGCAAACAATCGGTAAAACCGCCAGTTGAGATGCCTGCATCAAGAGCTACGAGGCCGGAGACATTGAGTTTAAAATGGTCAAGGGCGGCTTCAAGTTTGAAGCCGCCTCGACTGACAAATTTAGGTGTTGCATCCAGTAGTTCAATGCTCGATGTAGGTGACACAAGCCCGCCGGGGCGGACCTGTGCTATACCATCGACTAAAACTCTACCAGCTTTAATGCATTGCTGGATATAACTACGGGACAGGTCTGGATGCATTTCTTGGACGAGAGCATCAAATCGTTTTTTCGTTTCGCTCATTTTAACTCATCGAGAAGGGCTGATGGTTTGTAGAAATACAGTGACGATAGTTTTGGCTCATCAAGCAACATTTTATCGACAGGTAAGACGGCATACAAATTATTTGTTGTACACAGAGTTACATAGCCAGTCTTTTTGCTCAGCTTTACCGCTTCTCGCATTTCCTTCATAGTGCGTACTTTGACATCATTAATTTTATCAATAAGTTCGCCTGGTCTGATAACACGAGCTTTGTATGCCTGCGAATTTGGCAACACGTGGGTTATGATCAAGCTTGGATCTTGCTGGCACTCTGCTTGGCCATATTTGACCAATTCCGGAATGCGGGAAAGGAACATGCCGACGTGGTTGAGTGTTAATGGCATTACTACCATGCCGCCAAGTACCTCATAATCCAGGAATTCTGTTTCAAATTCAGGGTAGATAGTGCGTATTGCTGGTAGGAATTTATGTTCGAGCTTGAAGGTAAATTCTTTGCGTGTGCCTTTGCGGTAAATAACAAAGTTCAATGTGTCACCAACCTTATGACGGTTGAGTAACTCAAACATTGAGGCTTTGTCTTCGCTCCATGGCACATTGAGTTCGCCATACATGTCAATTTTGTAACCATTTACTTCATAGAGCATATCTTCTGCTAGGATGCCAACGCTTTTTAGTAAGGTGTTATCAAATACTTTAGCGATGTACCAGCCGCCTTCAGAAGGGTTATGTAGGAATTTTACCATCTCTGGGGTTGCCATGGTGAATATACAACCGAGTGTCGGTTTGCGTAATAATTTTACGGCATAGAGGTCATCAAGGGCGCTTTTTACTTCATTGATTGGAATGATATAACCAATATTTTGTGCTTCAACGACGCCACGAGAGTTGATACCAATAACTCTACCGTGTGGATTGAGTGCGGGGCCTCCTGATGAACCAGGGTTGAGGGGTGCGGTAATTTGGATGTAGCCAAAATAGCCAAGACGTTCACGACCGCTTACAATGCCAAGCGTGCTTTTGAGCTTACTTTGTCCTAGTGGGTATCCAAGAGCCAAAACTTCCTGTGAGCGCAATACCATATCTGAATCACCAAGCTCAAGGTAGGGAATGGATTTGATTTGCTTACAGATTTTTTCATATGCTACTTTGCCCAGTTTAAGTAGCGCAATATCGCGGTCAGGGCAAACACCAATGATTTCGACATCAAACCGTTCCATACCAAAAGATGGAATTTGGATTTCAATGTTACTTGCTTGTGCGACCACGTGGTAATTAGTGATGAAGTCACCCTTGCTGTTGATAAAGAACCCGGATCCAGTACCTTCACCTTGTCTTGGTGTTTTATAGGGTTCCAATAAATTTTGTTCTAAAACGTTGGCAAAAACCTGAATGACGGTGTCGTTGACCTTTTTCTGAATGCGCAGCCAATTGGTTGTTGAAGAACTTTCTTGCCCGGTGCCTGGGATTGTAATCGTGTCACTCTCCAGTAGATTATTGAGGGGTTGCTTGGATTTGGCAAGCGTGAGGTCCTGTTTCATCCCCCCAAGCTGTTTGGTAACTTTCTGTAATTGCTTGTGATTGTAATAAAGTCCTGATGCTGTAAGTACAGCGAAGAAGATGATGCTTGAAAGTGTCCCACGAAAACTCATGATTACTAGCTCCCACACTTTAAAACCAAGAAGGCTTGCTAAACTTACACAGCGTTTCAAACGCCGTTCGATTCTAACAGAGGTAGGAGAAAAAACCTATGAAAGTTTGCTGCGTGTTATCAGCGGGCTGCCGCACGCATCCGCTTGTGCTGAATGGTAGAGATAATACCCAATACAAAGTAGGCAAGACTTAACACAAAAAAAGTGCGATGGAACCCAAAAGTGAGTGTTACTACACTGATGACGGTGATTGAGGTAAATATACCTCGCTTGGAAGTCTGTTTAAAAGTTGGAAAGCGCCAACGACTTACCATTAAATAGCCTAAGATAATGAGTATGGGGGCGATCAGGCAGTTATGCTCTTGTAATGGAATGGTGAGAGCTGCGGTTGCAAGACAGCAACCAGCAATAGTTGACGGTAAACCAAGAAAATAACTTGATTGAGATAGGCTAGTGACATTGAAGCGCGCCAGGCGAAAAACGCCAGCAAGTAGATAAAACGCACTACCAAGAAAACCAAAAACGCTGCTGGTCCCAAAGTCCAGCATGTACATCATGAATGCAGGGGCAACGCAAAAAGTAATTGCATCTGAGAGCGAATCGAGTTGCATGCCAAGGGGGCTGGTGTTGTTTGTGAGTCGTGCGATACGACCATCAAGTGCATCCATGCTCGCCCCAAGGAGAATGCAGTATGCGGCGGCATGTTGGTTTTGATGTGCGGCCAAAACGATGGCGCAGAACCCAAAAAAGGCATTGCCCAAAGTAAAAATGTTAGGCAACAGTCTCAGGCTTCGCTTTAGGCGACGGCGACGTTCTTTACCTTGTGGCTGCGTGTCATTTTGAGTAACCAAATGGTTTTCTAGCGGTTGCTCTGTATGATTAATAACCATCAAAAACCTCTTACTTTGCGACGCTTACCTTAGCGTGTTTGATGACGGTGCCTTTGAATCGGTAACCCTTATTAAACGTTCTTACGATTTCACCGGATTGTTTTTCAGTAGATTCTTCCTGCATGAGACCCTCATGAAGCTCAGGGTCAAACATACCGATTGTGGTAATTTCTTCAACCCCAAGTTCTGTAAGCATTTTTTGCCAGTTCTTCTGACTCAGCTCTAAGCCTTGGATCCATGCAGCAGCGTCTGTTTGTTGCCCCTTGGCAAGAACAATAACTTGGTCGAGTTCATCGAATACCGGGAGAATTTTTTTAAGAACTGATGTTTGGGCAGAGGTCATCCACTCAGCTCGTTCTTTTTCAGAGCGGCGCTTATAATTTTGAAAGTCAGCATTTAAGCGAATATATTGTTCTTTGAACGACTCTTCGGCCTGCTGCTGAGCGAGAGGTTCTTCTACTTGTGGTTGTACTGGATCTTTTTCTTCATGAAACATAGGGTTGTCCTTATTTAAAATCATCTTAAGGAGGATAGTGTAGCAAAAACTCAGAATCCGCAAATAGGTTGCTTTTTTGTAAATAAACTTTGATTTATTAATTGTTAAAATTGACTAGAAGAACCATTTTGATGGTTTATTCCATCTTCTGTAGGTCAATCATTAAAAACCAGCCGACTTTCTCCCAACCAAATATCGAGGCGGCGGTGCGAGCAAGCATTTTTACAAACTTGCTTTGATGGTAGTAGAGCAAATCATGATTGGTGATCGGGGTGCGGATTATTGTAACAGAAACCGGCCTGGAGCTAAGAAGCTGGTGTACTTCTTTTATCGTATAGGCTTTGGTTCCAGGGCTTTCTTGATTTTTGAAAAGAATAGACGCTAATGATTGAAAAGGTTGTCCTTTGAATAAGCCAAAAATAAGATATTGATAGAATGCGAAAAGTGAGTGTCTGTTGTAGACCATGATTTTTATCTGTCCACCGGGTTTTGTAACCCTGATAATCTCATCTAGGCAGCGCTCGGTGTCCGGTGAATGATGAATGACTCCCCATGAATACACGAGGTCAAATTGGTTGTTTTCATAGGGTAAATTTTCTGCGTCGCCACATTTTAAATCTACGGCAGATAGTTCATACAGCTTTAGGCGCTCTTGTACGTTATTAATAGCTTCTTCTGTCAAATCAATGCCATGCGCCAAGGAACCGGCGCGAACCCATTGGGTAAAATCGCTGCCAGCGCCAACACCAACCTCAAGAATTTTCTTACCATGAAAGCGAGTAAATTGAGCAAAGCCAAAGATTTCTGGTTCTATCGTGTAACGAAAATTTTCTATTGCTTCAAAATAGGACTTGGAATGTTTTTGTTCCCGAATAAATTCTGTGCCACAGCTAGCAATATTCCAATATTTTTTTACAGATTCTTTTAGAGGGTTTGAATTTTGCATATTCATGGGGTTCCTTAACCAAGAATTGTTTCGTAGATTGTGTGTATTTTTTCTACCTGGGTTGTTAATGAAAATTTGCTGGTACAGAAGTCATATGCTGCTGTACTTAGTCGAGCACGAAGTTCTTGTTGTTGTAAAAGTTGACAGAGGCTATAAACCCATGCTTTGTGTTCTCCAAAGGGCAGGAGGAGTCCTGTTTTTTTATCGATGATAAGTTCCTCAAGTTGTGGGAACAGAGATGCAACTGCTGGCACATGCATGAAACCAGCTTCTATAACGGGACGGGCAAAATGGTCAACTCCAGCGGGGAAAACAAGAACGTTTGCTTTACGAAAAAGTTCTGGCACAGCCGTAGTTGGCCCGGTTAAGACTAATGAGTTGTGTAATCTATTTATCAAGTTTCTACATCTTGTGTCGTAAGATTTTGCTTCAGAAAATTGTCGTAGTGGATTTGAACAATTGGGAATGCTTGTGTCACCAGCTATGATAAGCTTTGCTGTTGGAATTTTTCTTAATATTTCTTGAAAGACCTCAAGAATGAAGAGGGAGCCTTTTTGCTTTGAAAGTCCTCCGAGGAAAAGGATGGTTGGAGCACTTGTCATTGATGTTTGTGTAGAGGCAATTAGCTTTGCATTTACGGCATTATATACAACGCAAAGTTTATTGGAATTTTGCCAAGGTATTCCATCAGATTTGCAGATGGCAACAATTTTCGTGGCACAGAATTTGATGATAGTGATTATAATTTTTTTGCGTAGACCAAAATAGCCTTTTGCAATTGGTTCTCGGATATGCCATACCACTGGAATATTTAACCACCATGCGGCAATGCCCCATCCAAGAAGAGAGCTTGTATTAAGATGTATGATTTCCGGTTGGACTAATTTGAATAATTGCGGGGCTACAATAAAAATTGTTTTTAGGGTATCGAATAGACAACGTAGCATGCGATGAGCCTGATACCATCGAAACCAATAAATTTTTGTGTGCGGAAAGTCCATTAAATTTAGGGGTGGCAGGGTTGACAGTCCAGCATCTTTAAAAAGTGTTATTGCCTGCGAATCATGAAGAAAAGCCACTACAGGGCTAAACCCGGCAGCGGCTATTTCTCGTACCAAATTGACTAGACTAATGGGCGCGCCACCAAGGCCTTTGCCATGATGTATGTACAAAATAGTTGCGCGCTTGTTCATAATTACATCATAGCTGAAACTGTTGCGTGTGTTGGGCTGCTGTGTGCACTTTGTGTTGTGTTTACAGTAACAGTATTACGGCCAACCGATACATACTTAATGCCGTAATGGCTTAGCTGTTCAGGCGTGTAGCAGTTACGGCCATCGAATACGACGTTGTCTTTTAGTACGGTGAACTTTTCAAAATCAACATGTAAAAACTCTTGCCACTCAGTTAGAATAATAAGACAGTCAGCATTTTTAATAACATCGTCGGCGGTTTGTGCGAACGTGATGGTGTCTTTAAAGAGGGCGCGCATATTTGCTGTTGCTGCGGGGTCGTAGGCTGTGATATGAGCTCCCTGCCCAAGAAGTTTATTAATGACATCTATTGATGGGGCGCAGCGGATATCATCGGTTTCAGGCTTAAATGCGAGACCCCAGAGACCAATTTTTTTACCAGCAATATTGTTATGGTAGTGTGTAAGTATCTGATTGATAAAAAGTTGCTTTTGAAGATCGTTTACATGTTCAACTTCTTCTACAAGCGTCATGCGCTGACCGGTGCTACTTCCCATATGGATGAGAGCTTTAATATCTTTTGGAAAGCAGCTGCCGCCGTATCCGATGCCTGCATTAAGAAATGCCCAACCAATGCGCTTATCAAGAGCCATGCCTTTTTTTACATCGCTAATATCCGCGCCAAGTTTATCGGCAAGTAGAGCCATTTGATTCATAAAACTGATGCGGGTTGCAAGCATAGCATTAGAGGCATATTTGGTAAGTTCAGCAGATGCGATGCTCATGGTTACCAGGGGTGCTCCGTGGCTAAGGAATGGATAGTAAAGATCAGCCAACAAGTGATGTGCTTTTTCGCTGTCAACGCCGGCAATGATACGGTCTGGCATCAAGAAATCGTTTACAGCGTCACCTTCTTTAAGAAATTCTGGATTTGAAGCTACATCGAATGTTACGGAACTCGCACGACGATCAAGTTCTAATTGAATCACTTGACGAACACGATCACCGGTGCCAACAGGCACTGTTGATTTATTGACGATGAGAGCATACTTATTTAGGGTTTTACCAATTTCTGCAGCAGCCGCCCATACGTACGAAAGATCAGCAACACCATCTTCCTGAGATGGTGTGCCAACGCAGGAGAAAATAATTTCAGGTTCCTCAGTCAATGCCTGTGCGATATTGTTTACAAAAACTAGATGCTTGGTATGGATAGCGCTAGCAACGATGTGTTCAAGGCCTGGTTCATAAAATGGTACGTTGCCATTGAGTAGTGAGGTGATCTTTTGTAGGTCGCGTTCAATAACAAACACTTGATTGTTTTTCTGCGCCAAACAGGCGGCGGTGACAAGGCCGACATAGCCAGCGCCAATAACAGCAATCTTCTTCATCCTTTAATCTCCTTTTTTTATTTATAACAGTGATTGCCAAAACGTGTAGGTTTTTTCGGCAATCACGCTGTGCGTGTATTCTTGCATAACACGGTCAAATCCTTTTTGAGCAAGATTCTTGCGCAGTGTTGGCTGAGTAATTAATGTGTGTAAAGCTTTATACAATGCGAGCTCATCTCCCTGCTGAAAAATGATGCCGGCATCGGCGATAACATTTGGGATTTCGCCGGCATTGCTGCCAACAACGCAGACTTTACAGGCCATTGCTTCAATAAGTACGTGACCAAATTGTTCGCGCCAGTCTGATTTGTCGATCGAGGGGAGTACCAAGATATCAACAGTCCGCATTAGTGTTGCGATTTTTTCATGCGAAACTGGTGGTTGAAATTCAATGCGCTGAAGAAGTTTTTTGCTTAAAGTGTAATCAATGAGCTGTTTTTCATAATCTCCAGCACCTATGATTACTAAATTCCAGTCAATAAACTCGGCAGCGATATGTACAAATGCTTTTACCAGAGATTCTAAGCCTTTCTCTTCAGTAATGCGGCCGATATAGGCAATCTTTTTTTGATCTTCTATCTCGGTAGGTAATGCTGGTCTAAAAAGTTTAGTATTTACACCAAGTTGCGGTAACACCATTACCGAGAGTGTTGATTTGGTAGTAGTCAAAAAAGTTTTAGCGTCGTTATTGCCAGCAATAGCACCTGTACTACCTCGAATATTAAAAAACTCCATGATCTTGGTAAAAATTTTTGTCTTAAAACCTAGCTGCGGTTGCCAGTTAACCCAAGTAAAGAAGCAACAACGAGCTTTTATTCGTAGTATAGTATTAACAGCTATTGCTTGAAAATAGCTTACTGCGTGTAAGCCTTGTTCGACATGAATAATATCCGGTTTTACTTGATGCAGCAGTTTGGCAAATTTAAGAGGTGCATAAAAGTACAATAATTCATTGCCGGTAGCATAGGCTGGTAGGCTGATAAAGCGGCAATGTCGAAAAGAATCTCGTGATAAATCTCCACTGGTGATATCAAAGAAGCTTGTTTTCCACCGATTGGGGACAAGAACTGTGAGTTGTACATCTTTATGCTGCTTTGCCAACTCTTGCCATTTCAATCGATTAATCGGTGATATGTAGGTATGGCTAATGACAAGAACGTTCATAGTGAAACGCCTTTCATTGTTGGCTGCTGCTGTATACTTGGTGAAGGTTGGGTATCGCATGTAGTAAAGTGCTGATTTAATTCAGGATACACACCGATTAGTGCATGTTTAAAGTGGTTATACACTTTTGATTGCTTGAATAGTGCATCAGCAAGATGATGCCCGTTATGCGAAAATTCTAGG
>JAHFBQ010000040.1 GCA_023249935.1 bacterium | reverse complement strand
TGAGCATTGCCTGATTGGTTGTGTGGTGGCGTAGGAGCACGATGCCTCCCCGGATCGAGTCCGGGGTGACAGAGCTCAGAACTCGAGACCTACCGCCGTCTCTGGCCCTTTCAATCGCTTTCTTAAACGTTGGATCTTTTTCCAAAATATGGAGCGATGGATAGAGCGCGCCACCAAGGCTTTTCAATCCTTTCAAGCTAATTTCAGCGTCTTCTCTGCCCACCGTTGAGAGGTTGCCAACATACCAAATCGGCACTTTTTTACTTGATAAATATTCCCAGAACCGTTGCCAGACTGTTCCTTTGGGGTAGAGCGCATCATGCCCTTTGAAGTAGGACATGGGGCCTTCGCCTAACTCTAAAATAGTTACCTCACCATTGGGGCCGAGCTTTATATCGGCGATAAGCATAGTGATACTCGGCCGTTCTTTTGCCGGATCGACGGCGGGTGTTGCCATGATTGATGCGAAAATTTTTTTAGCGATTTCGAGCCGGCCTAGGGAGAAAGCATTGTGTAGTGGCGTGCTGCCATCGTAAGCATCGATTGATGGATTGGCACCATGCTCGAGGAGGAAATCAACTGCCTTATCGGTGTCAAACTTTTCCGACAGCACAGCATGCATGAGCGGAGAGAGTCCTCTTTTGTCGCGCATGTTGACATCCATGCCGCTTGCAATCAGCTTGTCCAAGCAGGAAATGTTACCACATTTTGCGGCGCGCAGGAACGCGACGCGGTCGCTGTCTGGTACTTCTGGCGTGTAGGGGCGCGCGTGCAGTGTGCTGATAGAGAGGAGGAGAGTGATAAACTTTATCATCATTGCTCTAATTCCTTTTTCAACATCTTCTCATACAGGTCAGTGAGTATCGGGAGGAGGATGGCGGCGATTGCTTGCGCGTCGCTGTTGCTGACCGGTGCGGCACACTGTGTACCCTGTGTGATGTGTGATAATTTTTTTTCTTCGAGTGTGCATTGTGCATCGAGTGGCTTGCTTGGCAGCTTCCAGTAGCAGCCGAGGATAGTTGCGGTGCTGTTAACAAACCCATACACAACGCGCAGTGTTGCGTCGTATAATTCGCCACCAACATCAATCGGTTTAGAACTTTCGCACGATTCGATCAGCAGTTCAGTTTCTGTGTCATTGAGCCACTGCGCTTCATTGGTTGAGCGCGTTATTGGGCGGCGTTGGTGTGGTGCTGTGATGCTGCGCAAGGTGGTGGCGAGTTGGCGGCGAGGAACGAACAGGACGCCTTCACCTTTGCTGCCAGCCACCGGTTTGATGACAAATTGCTTTGCATTGCAACTGGCAAGGATGTGGTCAACGTGTTTGGCTACCTCGTTTTTTGGTAGCGTGATGGCCCATGGACGGAAGGCTCGCAGCGCGCCGGTGAACAGCTCGTCGGTCAGTTTTTTGCTGTTGACGAAGGATGAGATCGCGGCGTTGCAGATGATGGTGTTGGGAAATTTGAGGTGAAATTTTTTGATTTCCGGTGCGTCGGCAGGATCGTGTCTGATAATGACAAGGCTGCTGGTGTTCGATGAGTTTGGGCGGATAAATGCGGGGTGGTTTGCGAGTTGATCCAAACTTGTGCAGGCAACACCGCCGTGTTTGATTAAGGTTGCATATGAAATTGCGCGGCGTTTGGCAGGCGTGTTCAAATCTTCATCGACGAAGAAGATTGGTTTTTTGATAGATAAAAAATTCCAAATGTTTGACCACATAGCACCTTCACCATGCAGTGTATCGAAGCCGGCGAACATCGATCTAGTTCCTTCGCCGAGTTCAAGAATCTTTAGTGTGGTGCCATCATATTTTATGTCGGCGATGCCGAAGCTAAGGTCTTGCGTCGCGTGCAACGCAGCGACGAGAAGAAGGAGGGATATTGATAGGGTGAATACACGCATGATGTTCTCCTTTTTTATTGTGAACATCTCTGAGCGTAATCGTTCTTTGTCTTCTTGTCATCCCGCCCCGGATCAAGTCCGGGGTGACAGAGCTCAGTTGCCGCCAGTTTTTTTACTATTACGTCCTCCACCCCTCACAGACCGCCTTTTGCGTTGGAGCTTGTGGGCTCGTGGGTTTGAGGGTGTGAAGTGAGGGTGTGCCCGCCGTGGGCGTGTGAAATGGGGGGTGAACAAACGCGGCGGCTGATGATGGCTTCCGGGCTACTTGGAAAAACGCCCCGGGATGAATCAACTTCATTCCGGGGCGTTAGTAAGTAAAAGTTATCAGGTAATATTTATGCTGCTGGTTCTACTGTCTCTGTTTTGCCTGTAAGTTTTGCATACATTGTGTAGATAAAAGATTCTTCTTTTCGAATTGCCAAATCGATAATCATTGCAGCGGTGATAACGATGCCAGCTCCAGTGAGCACTGTTATAGCTGGGTGTTTATCGTAGCATTCCGCTAACCATGATTGATTTTCATTTGTTTCTTTGGATTTTTGATCTAGGCGATTTCTTAGGGTTTCCACATTCTTTCTTCTGACCGCGCGTTCTTCCTCTGTGCTTTGTGGAAGCTCGTCTTGATGATAAGACTTCTTGAAATCCTTAATTAATTTGTTTGTCTTGTGAGTCGACAAACCAGCGTCTTCTGCAGCTTTTCTAATAAATTTGGCTGTTAAATTTCCCCATTCTTCATATATCAAACGATCTTCTTCTGCTGGTGACAAGGCACTTATACATGGTGTAAGGAGACCAGCTAAGGAGAAAAGTATGAGTGGTAATTTTTTATTCACAGGAGGTCCTCTCTTTTACTGCGGTTTCTGTTTTGCCAACGAGTTTTGCATACATTATGTAGATGAAAGATTCTTCTTTTCGAATTGCATAGTCGATAATCATTGCAGCGGTGACAACGATACCAGCGCCTGTAAGCACGGTTATAATTGGGTGTTTATCGTAGCATTCCGCTACCCAAGACTGATTTTCATCGAGATTTTCGGGATTTTTAGTGGCTGCTTTGATATCTTTTTTTTCCTCTGGTGCAGAGACTTTGTTCTCTTTCTTCTTTACCTCTTCTAGGCGCGGATTGTTGGCGATTGCTATTCTGATGGCTTCCTGACATTCTTGATCCTGACCTGTTAACATTACCTGTCTTAGAGCTTCGGCCTCGCGAGGATTGCGAATTTCTCTACTGTCAGTTTCATCTTTTCCCACCCAAACGCGCACATTTCCTGCTTCATCCCCTAAAACTCTTTCAGCGCGATAATAATAAACCGCGTTGGCTGCATAGAGTGAGGGGAGTTCTATTCCCATTGTATAAAACAATGCAAGAGTGATAACAATTTTCTTCATAGTTGCAATCTTTTCGTGATTAATTTGTAGTCAATTTGTAGTCAGAGGGACAAAGGCTAATATAGGTATTTTGACAAGTCAATTGCTGACTTAGTGGGCCGGCGCAAATTCCTTTCTTAATGATGATTTTATCGGTAGAATGGGTTGGAATTTTTCTAGATGACAAAGACGTCAGCAGCGCGCATAAGAAAGGAAGCACATGAGCGATAAAGAACAAAAAAATCCTTTTCAGAATACCTTAAATTTGCCTCAGACCACTTTCTCTATTCGTGCGCTGGCTATTGAAACGGAACCTAAGATTTTGCAAGCTTGGGCTGATGAGAATATTTATGAAAAGGCGATGGGGGATTTGCGGAATGGATCCCGCCCCGGATCGGCGTCCGGGGTGACAGAGCTCAGGCCTGGGATGACAGAGGGGGAGCAAAGTTCTTTTTCTCAAAAAACATTTATTCTCCACGACGGCCCACCATACGCCAACGGCAACATTCACCTCGGTACTGCACTTAACAAAAGTTTGAAAGATTTTGTAACTAAGTCCAAGCGTATGGCCGGTTACCATGTTCCGTTTGTGCTTGGGTGGGATTGTCATGGGATGCCAATTGAATACAAGCTCATGAAAGACATGGGACTTGAACAGAGCAGTGCGATTACCGATCGTGTAGCATTTAAAAAAATGTGTCGCGACTATGCATCGAACTGGATCAAGATACAAAAGGATGAGTTTAGAGATCTTGGTGTCTTGGCTGATTGGGAAAAGCCATACGTAACCATGGATCCTGCGTATGAAGCTTCTACGTTGCGTGCGTTTGCTACCTTCATTGAAGAAGGGTACATCGATCGCAAGGGGAAGACGGTGCCTTGGTGTGCCACCTGTCAGACCGCTTTGGCTGGTGCTGAGATAGAACACAAGGAACGTAAAGATCCATCATGTTACATTCTCTTTGCGCTTGAAGATTTGGTTGCGCGCAAAACATTCCCCTTTGCTTTTGAAAAAAATAATAAGTTAACAATCAACCTGCTTATCTGGACAACCACGCCATGGACCATTCCACTTAACCGTGCCGTGGTGCTTAACCCTGAGGCGGTGTATGTCGTACTTCAGGGTAGAACGCCAAATGAAGGTTTTGTGGTCGCTAAAGATTTGGCTGAGCAGGTATGCAAGACCTTTGAGTTGCCATGCATAGTGCTTGCGGAATTTGATAGTATCGTACTTAAAGGTAAGCCGTTACATCATCCACTTGATCGCAATATACAAGTTCCTGTGATTTTGGATGAGATGGTTGGGTTGACTGATGGTACTGCATGTGTTCACTCAGCACCTGGCTGTGGACCAGAAGATTACCTCATGGGATTGAAAAATAATTTGGAAATTTATTCTCCGCTTTCAGCGGATGGTAAATACACCAAGGGAATTATGCCTGAAGAGCTTGAAGGTGTAAGTATTAATGATGGCCAATGGTGGGTATTAAAGAAACTGGCGGAACTTGATCGGCTTATGCATAAGAGTTCTATCAAGCACTCGTATCCTCATTGCTGGCGCTGCCGCAATGGGCTTATGTTCCGCGCAACCGACCAATGGTTCTGTAGCCTGCAAAAAAATGACTTAGTAGCCCAAGCTGTAGAAGCAACGGAAAAAACTGAATTTATACCTTCATGGGGAAAAAACAGGCTGCAAGCGTTTGTACAGACGCGTAGCGAGTGGTGTATCTCTCGTCAGCGTCAATGGGGCGTGCCGATACCTGCCATCCTCTGTACCGTGTGTAACAAGGCGGCACTGAGCTCAATCATTGTGTCGAAGATAGCTGACCGAGTGGCAATGGAAGGCATTGAATTTTGGGATCGCATGACAGCGCCTCAGCTAGCTAGCGAAGGTATCTTGCCAAAAGATTTTAACTGTGCCTGTGGAAACACCGATCTTACTAAATTTACGCTTGAACGAGACATCTTAGACGTGTGGTTCGACTCCGGGGTGAGTAGCTATGCTGTAGTAAAGCAAGACAGCCGTCTCCGCTTCCCTGCGGATCTATATCTTGAAGGTTCGGATCAGCACCGTGGCTGGTTTCAAAGCTCACTGTTCTGCTCACTCATTGTGAACAAGGCGCCGTACTCGAAGGCGATCTTGACCCATGGGTATGTGGTCGATGAGAATAAGATGAAAATGTCTAAATCGATCGGAAATACCATTCTCCCTCAAGAGATCATCAAAAAATACTCGCGCGATATCTTGCGCCTCTGGGTAGCAAGCAGTGCGTATGAAAATGACATTGTGATCGGTGATAAACTTTTAGAGAACATTGCTGAGGTCTATAGAAAGATTCGTAATACCTGTCGCTTCATGATCTCTAACCTGTATGACTTCGATGCAGATGAAGACATGGTAGCTATGGCTGACCTCTGGGCACTCGATGCCTATGCATTAGATAAACTTGTAGCCCTTGATCAAGAGGTCCGTGCTGAGTATGAACTCTATCACTTCAACTCAGTCATGCAATTGATTAACAACTTCTGTACCAACGATCTGAGTAGCGAGTACTTGGATATCCTTAAGGATCGGTTGTACTGTGACAAACCTTCAAGCGTTGCCCGTCGTTCAGCGCAGACGGTTATGTACAAGATCTTGGATCAACTTACCCACCTCATGGCACCGGTACTCTCCTTCTTGGCAGAAGAGGTGTCTAATCACTACATGAAGAACAAGAAGGGGTCTATTCATCTGAGGACATTCCCGATAATCGGTATGGATCTCGGATCGACGTCCGGGATGACAGGGGGCGGGTGGGTAGCTCTCAACCAACTGCGCAATGTCGTTCTGAAAGAACTCGAGGGCTTACGTCAACAGGGTGTCATCAGACAATCCATGGAAGCGCAAGTCTCCCTGTATCTAGATGAAACAAGCGAAGAGGGTAAAGCAATCAAGCAATTGTTAGCCGGTGTTGAAAAACGTGGGGGTATTGGCAGGTTTCTGTGTGATTGGTTTATCGTTTCATCGGTAACCCTAAAAAGGGAATTAGACGGTCTGACGGCTACCGACGTTGCCTGGATTCATGTCGCCGCCTCAAAGGCTGACGGTACAAAATGTCCTCGCTGCTGGCAGTGGCGTACTCAGGTTGATGAACGTGGTTTGTGTGAGCGCTGTGAACAGAGCTTAAAAGGTTTATTATGAGAATTTTAGCATTCTGTCTTGCTTTCTTGTGCAGTTCAACCGATCTTGTGTCAATGGACAATCAACAAAAAGAAAAACCTCAAAAACAACAACCTCGACCAGATCAAATTCATATAGCAAGGAAGTTGGTACGAAGCGTTCGTTGTTTAGAAAAAAGAAAGCAAGAATTAGAAAGTATAAAGAAAGAAGAATTGAGCTCTTGTGAACAAGAACAACTAAGGCATGTTTGTATTTCATTAGAATGTCAGGCAGAATCTTTAAAGTGGGTGCGAGATACCTATGAAGTACCTTCGCTTACCAGTGAAGCGGAAGAAGAGTTAGACGCATTAGAGATTCGAGCTGCTCAAATAGACGAAGAGTTATGGGCATTGCAAAATAGCGACGATTTTAAAGATTTTGTGACATTGAGTCAGATGCAGACCGATTTAGATGCTTTGTATAAGAGAATTGATGCTTTGTATAAAAATTGATCTACGATAACTTAGTGAACAGGTCTGTGTCAGCTTTTCAATGTCCTCAATTTACAGCCAAGTCATATTGGTCATCTTGGCATTGGTAAGAGTGCTCGTAGACTAAGGTCTAATAAGCCTCCTGATAATGGTAAGAGCGCTAGTAGAACTGCTTCGTTGGGATTCATGCCCGCATGGTGAAATACTGTCAGGCCAGCGTGATCCGGGCGAGTAATAATTTCATAAACATTTATGCTAGGTATTGCTAAGAGTGCTCGTAGAACTGCTTCCTCGGGATTTCGAGCCGCATGGTGAAAGGCTGTCAGGCCAGCGTGATCCGGTCTAGTAATAAATTCATAAACATTAACATCCATGAAATATCTTGTTAAACGCGTTTCGTCAAGTCTTGCTAAAAGCGCTCGTAAAACTGTTGCGTCGGGATTTCGTGCCGCATGGTGAACGACTGTCAGGCCATCGTTGTCTGGCCAAGAAATACAGCTATAGCCAGGCATGAATTCTAAGATCTCTCGTAGAACTGCTCCGTTGGCGTTCATGGCCGCATGGTGAAATACTGTCAGGCCAGCGTGATCCGGGCGAGTAATAATGTCATGAACACTTAATCCTGGTAGTGTCATAGGTATTGCTAAGAATGCTCGCAGAACTGCTTCGTTGGGATTTTGTGCCGCATGGTGAACGGCTGTCAGGCCATCGTTGTCTGGCCAAGAAATAATGCTATAAATGTTCATGTCATGTCTTGCTAAATACGCTTCGTCAAGTCTTGCTAAAAGCGCTCGTAAAACTGTTGCGTCGGGATTTCGTGCCGCATGGTGAACGGCTCTAGTAGTAGCAAAGAAATCTTCAAGGAGAGGGTTCAATCCTGTCTGGTCAGTGCGATTCGGGCTATCTCCACGTCTATTTGTCTCTTGTTGAGACAGTAGTAGTTTAGCTTCGTTGTATGCTGGAACGGTTTCTAGAACTGATTTTTTGATTGGTGCTCGGCATAATGGGCATGGGAGCTCATCAGTTCTCTCAGTGATGTTTCCTGTCTCATCTCTGGCAACAAACATGAGCGTACCATAATCATCAGCAGGTCGTAGTCTTGATACAACATACTTAGAAAAGCAGTTTTTATGTACTTTATGAGGGCATTCTTTCGTTGCTTCTTGCTGTCCTAACAACGAAATTGGGGAGCCAAGCTCTTCTTTTTCATCGTCTTCTGTTTTATCAAGAGCGTTCAAGCACAATCCGCAGGTCTCTTCTTGCGTTTCGTCTCTATGCGCGCGGGTACTTTTTTCTGAACGGTTTGGTGATTCGTCACGTTCTCGTATTGGTGATTCATCACGTTCTCGCTTTGAGGCCGCTTTTCTTTCTTTTGAGGCTTCTAAAAATTCATTGCCAAAAGAGAAGAGTACTAATATCAACAATAGCTTCTTCATGACAGATCCTTTCAAATAGATATTTTATATTCTATCTGAAATTATAAATCTGACAAGTAGTCGGTGTATTCGGTCGTAAAACCTTGATTTTTAACCAAAAAGAGCGTGATTTGCCTCTGTTGGGCACCATCTGAGCCAATTCTGTACATCTCAAGGCTGAGTAGTACTAAAACCAATAATAACTTTTTCATAGAACCCCCAAATAACCACTTTCCTGCTTTCTGTTATTATGGTCTAATTGAAAATAACTTGATGATGCAATAGATTGGAGATTTAGCTGTTATCTAGGTATTGTGTAGTCCTTAAATATTGTAGCAACAATCTCGTACGAGACTTTAGACTGAGCAAGGTCTATACCTATGGAATACACGTCGTCATTTGACAGCGTTATTTCATAGTTGTTTACATCGAGAAATATAAGTGCTGTAGCCATTCCTGTACGTTTATTCCCGTCAATGAATGGGTGATTTTTAATGATGCCATGTGCATACACGGCAGCCATTGTCCAGATGTCCTGGTATACAGACTTGCCATTAAATGAGGCTTGTGGCCTTGCAAGAGCAGAATCTAAAAGCTTTACATCTCTAATGCCGTGAGCTCCGCCAAAGAGGGTTGTATGCAGCTTATTTATCTGGATGATTTCATCCGTGGAGAGAAAAGTTATTTTCATCATTTGGCTAGCTTTTTAAAAGCTTTCTTATATCGTTCAGTTATCTTTTCATATGACTTCTGAACCTGTGGATTTGCACTTACGGCTTCAGTTTGCTTTTGCTCACTCAAGGGCTCGATAATGATGCGGTTGCCATCAGTAGAGATACGAATTTGTGTGTGTTCTGTGATGTTAAGCAACTCAAGAATTGGTTTTTCAATAAGTACGGCAAGGCTATTGCCATATTTTGATAATTTTTTAACCATTGAAAGCCTTTTAAGTTTTACGATAATAATACTGTAATAATACCAAAATAACACAATGGTTAGTGAGAAATATAGAGTTGGGCTAAATTATAAATTTTTCTTTATAACAAGCCTCTTCTGGCCGCAATAATGACGAAATGCGGACAGGCGGACAGACGGCTTTGGTGATTCATCGATTTTTAACCGAAAAGAGCGTGATTTGCCTCTGTTGGGCGCCATCTGAGTCAATTCTGTACATCTCAAGGCGATTCTCGTTACCATCAGGTTCAATGAATGGCCTATATGGGGGGTTTATTATGAAGCAATTCGTAGTTTCCATAGCGGCGTTGACGTTGTTTACAAGTTTATTCTCACATGGTGCAGAAGCTTCTAATTCTTCGTGGATAGACTGGTGTTGTTCTAGTCTGAGATCATGTTTTGTGGCATCTCATTATAAAAACGGAGAGGCGCAACCCCTTGCTTCTGATAATTCTGATATGGCGGACTACGGTTTGACGAGTACTGGACTTGCTGTTCAGCAAACAGAATTTGAATCTGATGATGATGTTGTTCGGTCTGATTCAGAAGAAGATGGTGTTGATCTATTTAATGAAATTTTTTTACCGCTGGGTTTATTTGAAGATAAAGATGGTAGAACTGAGCTTCATCGGGCCTTTATAGCGGGAGATCTGCAGCGACTAGATGCTGTCTTTAGCTCGCTTGATTGCAAGGAATTTATTAAGGAACTCGTTCGTAATGATAATGATGGCAAATCGCCTATCTTGTACGCAAAAGAGCGTGGATTGTCTCTGTTGCACATAGGTGTTATCAGTAACAATGCAGAGGTTATTAAGGCGCTGTTTATGCTTATTGGAGGGAGTGTGTGGTGCCGTGCGCTATGCGCACAAGACGGCTTGGGAAGAACGCCATTGCATTATGCAGCTTTGAAGGGTAATGTACAGCTTATGCGAAATCTTGTGTACATGCTTGGTTCTGGTGAGTTGGATCAAGTGTTTGGTATTGCTGATCAGTTTGGCAACAAACCAGTGTTCTATGCCGGCTATAGCAAATGGAACCTCTTTCATCTGACTGCAATCTATCCAGATCCAGCTGTTACTGGTTGGGCGTGTTCCATGTATAAAGAAAAAGCGGCCACGCTTGCGCTGCTTAACGCTAGAGATGTGCGCAATAGAACGCCGTATGATATTGCCTCTGAACTCGGTCATAGTGAGGTATGTAATGCAATAAATTCTATTCAGCGATGGGCTCAATCATGAAGCAATTGTTGTGGGTGTTGTTGCTTGCAAGTGCGATATTGATATTAGATGGTGTGGTTGCTTGGGGGGCGTCTATGTCGGCAGATGATGGTTGCATTATTTGCATGGACGAAACAAAAAAAGATCCGATGATAAAGCTTGCTTGTGATCATTTCTTTCATGAAAACTGCATTGGAGAGTGGTTATGGAAGAGAGAGAGCACTGAGATGAAATATTGTCCTCTATGCCGCAAAGATTTTCTGTCGTTGCTTTATGGCGCTGTTCGAGAAGGCAATACTGCGGCTGTACGTTTGCTGCTAGAGGTGTGTGGTACTGATATCTATAGCGCGATCTTTCTTGAGGGAAATGCGATAGGGAGCAGAACCCTCATTCATGTTGCGGTTGAAGCGGGGCACATGGTTATTGTTTTGATCATCATGCTAGAGCTGTTAGCAAAGACTAATATCGGTTCTGTGTATCTGGCTCTTGTTGTTGATAATGCATGTTCTCAAAAAACTGGATGGCGTTGGCGTTCGCTCTGTGCCTCGGTGTCTGAGGTGGCTGCTTATGGTAGTAAAGAGCTTGGTCTGATTTTACTCGATCTGCTTGAAGGTGAAATGTGGCAACGGGTAAAAGCGGTTAGTTCACGTGTTTTTGCATTGCTTCCTGGTGTATGAGGTACGTTCCATGATGTGGCAAGAACCAGAAAGCTCTTGCTTCCGATCAGAAAATAATACAGGCGGGAACACAATTACATGTTCCCGCCTGAGTTTTTGAGTGCTAATGATTATACCATTTCATCTTCATCAGGGACGTAACTGTCAGTTTTTTTTGGATCTTTGTGAGTTATCTGAATTGCGATTCTATCAGTAAGCCATTTTCCAGCTGTTCTTACCATTTTCGCAGCCGCAGGAAGTGCGGGGATTGTTGCAATTATTTGTCCTAGAGTGTTAAGGATGGCTTGGCAATGTTCAACCAAAATAAGATCTTTCCTGTTGCACCTAGGAAAGCCGTCGTATGTTTTCATATGCGGGGGACATTGATTCTGTGTAGAGCAATCTTGGGCGAAAAGTAAACATGCAGTGACCAAAACACCAGCACCCATAGCGATATTAGCTGCAGTTAATGCTGTAGTTTTTCTTCTTTCAGCTTTAGCTTGATTTGTCATATCAGCTGCAGCTTTTCTTCTTGTTGTTATACCAGCTGTGTCAGCTTGATTTGTCATACCAGCTGTGAGTGTAAGACCAAGAATAAACACTTTAAACATATTCTTCATAAGAGAACTCCTATTCATTTTCATTTAAATAACCTCGCGTGCCAATGCTCTTACCTCAGAATACATTAAAAGTTTCAATTTGAAATATTTTATTAAATTGGCTTGTTTTTTAATTAAAACTGCGATTTTGAGTTAGGAGCAATCCATGACGCATAAATTCAACCTTATTATTAAAAGTTATTGATTTGCGCACGCAATCTGGTTTGAGGTAGTCTGTTAAAGAGAGCGTGCGAGCCATCTTTCGACGACTCGCACGGTAAGGATGAGGGATGTAGAAATTGCCCTAGTTGACCACAGCTTGAGGGCGCATAAGATTTCCCCAGCGTCCCTTGCCATAGCCATCTTTCCCTCTCTTTTGTTCTTTTTTAGGTTTAGCAGTTTTTTTTGTTGTTAATTTTTGATCGACCGTTTTCTTGGTAATGATGTCCACTACCTCCTTGATAAGCCCGTCGACAAATTTCTGAGTGATGCGGTCATGTGCTGCCTGTTTATTCAATGCATCCATCATTCTTGTATTTGCGGCAATTTCTTGTGTCATGGAAGGCTTTGCCTTTTTGATAGCTCTGAGGACTTGGACTTCGGCATCAAGACGGGAGATGGCGATTTTGTCACGCTTACCTGCTTGTTCAAATCGTTCCATCGCTGCTATGATCAATTCTTCAAGTTTTGAGAGTGCTATGCGGCCGTGCGTGGTTGCTAGCTTTATTCCTGCTTTCGCATCGCGAAGGATGCTGTTGATGTGCTCTGCATTGTTGTAGCTGTGTCGACGGAGTAGATCTTTGGCGCGAGATTGGGCTGAAGCGATTGCAATCATGCGATCGCTTTTTTTACTGTGCGGCTGAGCAAGAAGCTTAACGCGGGCTACTAATGTGCTTGAGATAACATCAAGTTCATCGTGGTTCACCACAAGTTCGCCATCTTTGATAAACGCTTTTTTCCGCAATTCCTTATCAATAATCTCTTTTTTCATCTTGAGCCACAGTGAATGCTGTGCGCTAGGGAGTGTTTTGCCAAGCAGGGCAGTTTGCTCTTGTAAAGCTGTGGCTTTAAGCTGCTTAACCGCATCGTAGTAGCGGAGTGAGCCTGTTTTTTTGGCAAAAACAGCCTTTCCAGCTTGAGCTAGATTTATAGCAACAAGAGATCCAACCAAGCAAGCCACTACAAGCGGCGTCAGTGTGAATAAGTATTTTTTCATTGCTTCTCCCCCAAGAACCCTTTTAACACAACATATTCAAAGTCTAGCTGGTTTAAATTCAGCCTGTCAATTAAAAAAATTCTATTTGATAATAATTGGGGATTCTGTGGGAAGTGTGAGTTCGATGGGCTAAATAAGAAGTAAGGTTGCTTCTATACGTCGTCCCGGCGAAGGCCGGGATCTACCGTCTTTAATGTCAATAAAAATTCCTTCATTTAATCTAAAAAAGGGACATTGTTGGTTTTGCTGCCGTTGGCATAACTTTAGCGAGTGACG
>JAHFBQ010000039.1 GCA_023249935.1 bacterium | reverse complement strand
CTGTAAGAACAACATGCCAATAGACAGGATGATTGCAGACCATGTAAACGGTAACCCTGTGGTCATTTGCACTGATTCAGCCATACCGGCAATATCAGCACCTATGTTAATCGTGTTAGCAATTACCAAGCAGGAAACCATAAAATAAACGAGATAGCGCGGCAACTTTTGTAGAAATGCATTGGCCAAGCCACCGTTGGCCATGAGACCAATCCGTCCAGCCATTTCTTGCACACTGATCATCAGCGGCAGCGTCCATGGTGCAAGCCACAAAATTTTTGTTCCAAACTGTGCACCTGATTGAGCATAGGTAGCAAGCCCTGATGGATCATCATCTGACGCACCAGTAATAAACCCCGGTCCCAATTTTTTTAAAAGACTGCATCTTCGCTCATTGATATGCTCGCAGCGACCATTTTTTTGCAACTCGCATTCATGTAGTGGCGTCATATAAAACTCCCCCTTAGTACTTCTATTTCAGACACATCTTTGTAGTGTAGGAAATTTTGCTCCCCTACAACAAGATTGCCCTACTTGTGCTTAAAATGCAGCACTCTTACTACACGTCGTCCCGGCGTAGGCTGGGATCCCTACCTACTCAACAACGCAAAACTCACGCTTCGCTATGCGCAGCGGCGGACGTACCGGCACCTTACCATCAGCTACAAGTTGCTGACAAACAGCGCTACACGTCTCAGCATATTGCTTCCTACAAGCAGGACATCCGATAAAATGCTTGTTGCATGAAGCATTGAGACAGTTGGTATAGGTGTCATAGGGAACCTGACAAAGATCACAGGTACCTACCACATCATTGTTGACTTTAACTTCAATACGATCGTCGAATACATAATTTTTACCGCGAAAAAAACCTTGAGGGTACTTTTCAATGTAGCGGTGAATACCGCCTTTAAGCTGATATACTTCTTTGGCAACACCCTTAAGCTTTAGATAAGCTGATGCTCGTTCACACCGAATGCCGCCAGTGCAATACATAAAAACTTGCTTGTCTTTGAATTGTTCTAAATTTTGATCAATATATTCGGGGAACTGGCGAAAATATTGGATCTCAGGCTTAACAGCCCCTTCAAAATGCCCTACGCGCGCTTCATAGTAGTTACGACCATCAAGCACAACCAAATCTTCTGGCTTGGTTGCTAAGAGTTTGTGTGCTTGCTCCGGGGTCAAATGTTTACCAGCATCTTTTGCTGTAACTTGTTGCGGATCAACATCCATTCGCACAATTTCTTTCTTAACAACAACGCGCAAACGAGGGAAATAATCATGAACTCCATCTTCTTCAGAGTCTTTAAAATCTATTTTTTTAAAGAGCGGGTGCGCTTCCATAATATTGATGAACAAGGTTGTAGCCTCAACAGAACCAGCCAACGTGCCATTGATCCCCTCCGTCGCCAAAATAATGCGTCCCTTGAGATTTAAGCCAGTACAAGTGGCCAACATCCAGTCGCAGACTTCCTGCACATTATCTATCGTTACGTATTTGTAGAAAAGCAAAATTCGTCTTGTCATGGATACAACTTTCGTATGAAGTTATTGTCGGTAAAGCGGTAGTTTAACACACGAATCAAGCTACTGCGTAGAACAATTTTTTAGTTGACAACTATACCCATGCTTTGTATGATTACCTTCGTTATTTATTTTTCTTTGAAACATTGATCACATCGTTGCCGGGATAGCTCAGGTGGTAGAGCAGAAGACTGAAAATCTTTGTGTCGTCGGTTCAACTCCGTCTCCCGGCACCATACTTCGCGTAAAACTTCTGTATGGCGCGCCAGACAACGGCAAAACCCTATACCACATAATATGTGCGGCATCAATTACCGGTATTAACCACCCTGGCTCAGGAACAGCACTATGTTCAATTTTCTCTCTGAAAAATTTTCAGGCGTACTTGGTTGGCTCAAAGACAAAGGCCGCCTCACCGAAGATAACATCGCTCAAGCAACAGAACAGGTACGTACTGCATTGCTTGAAGCGGACGTTCCGCTTGACGTTGTAGATGCATTTCTGGCACAGGTCCACCAAGAAATACTTGGTCGCAACATCCACAAAAGCCTCAATCCCGGCCAACAACTGATCAAAGTTGTTCATGATAAAGTGCTCGATTTCTTAGGCGGCAAAGGCACCGTCACCAACATCAGTTTTCAAATCCCCTCTGTAGCACTTGTTATGGGTCTGCAGGGTTCAGGAAAAACTACAACAATTGCCAAGCTTGCTTACTACCTGCAAGATCAAGCAAAAAAACGCGGCAAGACGCGCCGCATCTTACTAGGCTCAGTAGATTTTTATAGACCAGCAGCAGTAGATCAGCTTGAGATTCTCGCTAAACAAGTTGGCGTCACTTTTTTTAGAGCCACCAGCACCGACCCAATCAAAGCCGCACAAGAAATTTATACCTACTTTAAAGATAATGCTTTCGAGCACCTGTTGCTCGACACCGCTGGTCGATTACACATCGACACGGTGATGATGGACGAAATTAAAACGATCACTGCTAAATTACAACCGAAATACAAATTTTTGGTGCTCGATGCGATGACCGGTCAAGAATCGCTCACTGTCGCAAAAGCATTCGAGGAAGCAGTTGGTTTCGATTACGCAATTTTATCAAAAATGGATAGTGATACCCGTGGTGGCGCTGCTTTTGGTTTTCGCTACGCCCTAAAAAAACCAATTGTTTTTGTTGGTGTCGGTGAGAAAGCTGAAGATCTGGAAGCTTTTATTCCAGAGCGCATGACCTCCAGAATTCTTGGTATGGGCGATATTATGACGCTCATCGAGAAAGCTACCGACCAGATCAGCCAGCAAGAACAAACCTCCATGACCAGTAAGCTTATGGACGGCCGCTTTTCCCTTAAAGATTTTGCCGATCAGATGGGCATGATGGACCGACTTGGATCGTTGCAACAAATCACTCGCTACCTGCCAGGCATGGGTAATGTGTCCCCAGAAGCTATGGAAAAGGGACAGACTGAAATGAAACGCTTTAGGGCTATCATCTCCTCCATGACAAATAAAGAAAAATTAGTACCGGATATTCTTGATGCTTCTCGCCGCAAACGCATTGCCAGTGGCTCTGGAACCTCTGTTCAAGAGGTAAATCAGCTTCTACAAAGGTTTGAGCAAAGCAAAGAAATGATTAAGATGCTCAAGAAGAGTGGTATGATGAGGAAGTTTTTTAAGTAGTTGAATAAGCAAAAATAACTTGTATACTTAGTCCTGTTTTTCGATTGAGTAAAACAACGTCTTGAATAGACAAATTCGCAATTCAGCGCGTGACCACCGATTGTACGTAGAAAGGATATTTCAAATGGCTGTGAAGATACGGTTAAGTCGCATTGGCAAGAAAAATTCCCCTATTTGGCGCATTGTTGCCATTGATTCACGCAAAAAACGTGATGGCGCGTTCCTTGAAAATTTAGGTACCTACAACCCAATCACCAAAACACTTGTTCAGTTTCATAGCGAACAATTAATGAACTGGGTTGCTAAGGGCGCAATCTGCAGCGAAACCGTTACCAAGCTCGTTAAGCTTCACAAAAAAACAGCGTAAGCGGCATTCTTAGAATGCATCATCAGCCATTGTATGGTGTGTAGTTAGTTGATGTACAAGATGGCTCACGAGGAAAAATGCAATGCTTAAAGAACTTGTTGAACACATTGTTAGAAAGCTTGTTGACAAGCCGGAGTGTGTAGCTGTAAACGAAATCTGTGGCGAACAAGCAACTATTATTGAATTGCGCGTATCTCCTGACGATCTCGGAAAAGTAATTGGTAAAGAAGGTAGAACCGCTCGCTCAATTCGCACACTAGTACACGCTGCTGCATCCAAAGAAAATAAGCGCGCTGTACTCGAAATTCTTGAGTAAGCCAGCTCACAAGATTTTAAGCAGGGTTTTGCGCCCTGCTTATTTTATTTTAGATTAGACATAGCATTTGATGTTACCACCATGAATATTTCAATCATTACTGTTTTTCCTGAAATCTATCAGCCGTTCTTAAGCACCAGCATCATCAAGCGGGCTATCGATCAAGACCTGATCGATGTTCAACTTATAAAATTTTCACAGCTATGTTCCGTTAAGGAACGCATCGATGAACCCACTGCAGGACCTGGCAGCGGCATGATCATAAAACCGGCCCTTATTGAGGCCGGCATTGCAAAAGCAGAAGAACGCTGGGGCAAAGGATTTAAGTTGTTTTTTACACCACAAGGCAAGCGTCTCGATCAGCCCCTCCTGCACAAAATTAAAGCACAAATCAATGCACCAACAATTGAACAGAAAACCGATACTTTTAGCACGCGGCCTCATCTCATCATTGTTGCCACCCGCTACGAAGGTATCGATGCACGCGTTGAAGCAACGCTGGCCGATGAAGTTATCTCGATAGGTGACTACGTACTTATGGGAGGCGATTTGCCGGCTCAAGTCTTTCTTGAGGGCTTTTTACGTCTTATTCCTGGCATCGTCGGCAGCCAAGAATCGGTTGATAATGAATCGTTTAGTGGTGCTCTTCTTGATCACCCTCAGTATGGACAAACGGCCACTTGGCATAATCAAGACGTTCCGGATATCGTCAAATCTGGTAATCACAAGGCAATTGAACTTTGGCGCCAGCAAGAGGCTTGCCAAAACACATTACTTAAACGTTTTGATTGGTTTCGCGAACACAACCCATCCCCAGAAGAAATTGCACTTGCCCAAAAACATATCCCACACCATTACGCAGTGCTCATGCACGATGAAGTCATGATGAAAGATGGGAGCTCAGGCACAAGCTCAGTAGCTTCGCTTGATATCCATGATATCGCGCGCTCAAGTACCACCTATGGCCTCAAGGGATATTTTTTAGTAACACGCCTTGGAGACCAATTTGAGCTGATTAACACGTTCCTTAATTTTTGGCGTTCAGACGATGGCTTTGAGTACAACAAAAGCCGCCACAAAGCCGTAGGCGCTGTACAAGTTGCCTGGTCGCTCAATGACGTTATTGAAAAAATTACACAAATTGAAAACATTGCACCACTCGTTATTGCCACCTGTGCACGAAATCGCCAGCTTGCAATACCACGCATCGACTACCATAGCCAAGGGCGCGTCTGGGCACAAAAACGCCCCGTTCTTTTTGTATTTGGCACAGCACATGGCCTTGCTGAATCGGTTATGAGTCGCTGCAATTACCTCCTGCTTCCGGTGACAGGAATGACCTCATACAACCACCTGTCGGTACGCTCAGCCGCCGCCGTCATCTTTGACCGTTGGTTTGGACTAAATCCAAAGTTGTAGTCAAAAAGATATTGCTAAGCTGCAAGATTACCGATATAATATCGGTCATTGATTGAGAAAAGTACGTTTTCACGTGAATCATCTACGAGATAATGCTCAGTAAAAGATTTAAAGCTACTTGAGGACAGAATGAAAGCACAAGTACTAACCAAAGAAACTATAATTAACTACGGTGTTGAAAAGCGCAATTTCCCTGTCTTCCGCGTTGGTGACACTATCGAAGTAGCACAAATTGTTAAGGACGGCGAAAAAGAACGTGTTCAGCTGTTCCAAGGTGATGTTATCTGCATGCGCGAGCATGGGATTGCTTCTACCTTCACCGTGCGCAAAATCGGCGCAAACAACGTAGGTGTTGAACGCATCTTGCCGTACTACTCACAAAATATTTCAGAAATAAAGGTCATCAGAAAAGGTAAAGTACGTCGCGCTAAACTTAGATACTTGCGTACACGCCTTGGTCGTGCTGCTCGCGTTGAAGAACGAGTGCTCACGAAAGAACAAAAAGAACATATGCAAGACCGAGCAAGTTAGACTTGCAAGATTATGGGCGGACCTAATTAGGTCCGCCCTTTTTTATTAAAAGAGGTTTTATGCAGTACGTAGGTAAAGCGTGTATTCTCGCCCTTACCCTATCAACCACCGCATGTCTCAAAAACCAAACCATGCCATCCGCGCAACTATCACAGCCGACGACAACAAATGCTGTAGCCCTTAATGAGATCGAAAAGCTAATGCTCAATGAGCTGCCCATACCACTTGGCTTTCATCTAACAGCTTATGAGCCAAGTACACCAATGACTTATTGTCGCTATCAGGGCAAGTTAAGCCTAGAAAAAATCGAAACATTTCTTGCTACCGATGCTGAGCGTAACGGCTGGTCATTCAATAACTTGGCAACACCACACGTCAAAACCTATCTCATCACTAAACCAAGCAAAACGGCTATCATTACGCTCGAACAAAAAAACTCATCGAGTATCTTGCATGTGAATCTTAAGACAAAACGTGAACGCCCTTAAGATTTACGCCATGCTTTAAGTTTCTCGCGCATCCGCGCAAGCCATTGCTCGGCAGTCTTATTTCCTATGAGTACCAAGCCACCAAGAATCATCGCAATACCTTGAAGAAAAGGTAAGAACAACCCAAAAATACCCCCGATGATCAGAAGTATGCCAAGAACTTTACGCCATGATGTTGTAAAAAATTGTTTTAGATCCATAAATGCCTATCTAAAAAATTTCAGCGCCCCATTAACTAACGCTTTAACAAAATCAATGATGGCATCGATGACAGCTATGAAAGCGCCACTGATCCCACGCCTTTCTTGAGCTGTCTCCTGGTTGGTTTCGGGTATCTGATTTTGTTTGTAAAACACATCCCACTTATTTTCTTTTGGTGGAGTATAGGTCCGCTTGGTCTGTTCTCGTGAACCTGCTGTAGGCACTTGTTGAACAGGTGCTTGCTGTTGAACTGATTCCGCTGGTGGCGCAAGAGGTGCTGCTGTCGCAACGGAAGCAACTTGCGTGCTCAATGCTGACGGAATACTTGGCAACACTAGTGGGGTTGGTCCCTGAACAACAAAACGATCAATCTTTTGCAGAAACCATGATTTTTCTAACCCAGACTTTTCATCAACACCACATATGATCAATTTTTTAGGAACCAAAAGATCTGATGTTATTGCGCCTGTTTTCGAAGTTACTTCTGCAAGCAAATAATCTTTATCGCCAAAACGTTTGCTATCAAAATGTGCTTTTAAGACTTTAAGTTCTTTAATTTTTGAAAGTTCAAAACGAGTAACAGAATCATCAGTTTCTCGACGCACACCACCAACTGACGTGTGACCAAAGAATGAAAATTCTTTTAAGGCGTATTGATTCCTTTCATCATACACAATGGCACGAAAGCTACCTTCACCCTCTGCTAGGCGAGCAAAACCAGGTTCATTCGCAAATCCTGGTTTATCCTTTTCACCCATGCTACAAGTCATACCAAAGACGACGATAAAGAGCACCAGCCGCGCCAACAATAATTTTTGTATACCTACCATACCACCCTCGATTTATTGAATATGAGTATTGAAGAACCATACCAATTCGATTGTAAAAAATACAAGTAGCTATCAAAATCGAGCTTTGGTAGGGTTACACAGTAGAAATTATTTCAAAAAGGAGAACTCATGTTTTTACGAATGTTACCACTCTATAGCCTACTCATACTCATTGGAATATGCGATGCAAGCGAAGCACCACGTCCTATTCGTGGCAACATAGACTTGCTTAATGAAGAAGGTCAAGCAAAAATCAAAGACTTTCGCACTCATACTGTTGTAACTGCTACAACCAATCCAGACCTCATAATCCTTCATGGCAATACAACTCAGAAAATCGTTGCGCTCACCTTTAGTGAGGGCCCCAATGCCGAAACCAAAAACTTACTTACTGTTCTCATGGCTAACAATATCAAGGCAACATTCTTTTTTTCAGGAGAAGTTATAGACAAGAACAAAGACTTTGTAAAAACTATTGCTGATAATGGACACTCTGTTCTCAGCCATGGCTGGAAACATGTACGGTTTCCAACATTGAGTCGAGAAGAAATATTGACGGTAATAAAGGCCGGAGAAAATGCATTACAAGAAGCTATTGGTAATCACCCACCCCTTATGCGTACACCTTACGGCTATACCACACCAACAACACTCAGCGTATTGAAAGAGCTTGAACTCTCAACAGTTTTGTGGTCTATTGATACCCTTGACTGGGCACCAGACAGTACTAAAGAAACTATTTTTGCCAATGTCGTTGGCACTATTCAACCAGGAGACATTGTCTTATTTCATAGCAGAAAAATCACTGTAGAAGCTTTGCCAGCTATTATTGATGCGCTAAAGAAACTCGATTACCACTTCGTAACCATCCCAGAACTTTTAGCAACCCCTTCATAGGAGTTGTTTTTGAACTCACGCCACATATACTAAAACAAGTTGAACGATATACAACAGACGCGCAATTCAGAGGAATCGCAATGTTGAGGGCATTAATTTTTTGCACACTCATTACAACTTTGTTCTCGCAAGCAACAACTGAGTCATCACACTCGCTGCAAGAACTTCTCGATGCCGCATCGGTTAATACTCTGAAACTACTTCCACGAGACGTTGATTTATCACTAGCGGAATCCCAAGCAATCAATGGTTTATGTAATGAGATACAGATTACCAACCTCATACTTACCACTTGTAGCTATCTCTTACCAGCCTTCTTGCGACTTTTTGGGCATGCTTCACATGGTGATAGACTTACCGGTAATCCTTTTGTTGAGGGTTCGAATGAAGAGACCTTGGTGACAATCAAGCTCAATAGATCACTTGAAATAGTTCACGACATCTCACTGGAAAATCTGCAAGAAATTTTTATGCGTCTTCGAGAAGATATCACAAAACGATCTGAGCTTCTTAAAAATAGGCTTGATGGTGACGCGATTATACAAGTATTACGTGAACGTGAAGAACGCCTTTTGCACAAATTACAAGAAGTAGAGCGGTGCGTCTTTCACTTTAGACAACACCCGTCACTGTTTGATTCACAGCAAAAAATAGCCATGGTTGCTAGCATTGCTACACCAATTGTTTTTGCATTACTCTTTGTTTCCTCATTTGATTTTCAAGCTGGCTCGTGGACAAGGCCATCACAAGAATTAATGCATGGCAATATGAGATTTGTTAAGAGAAAGCTGCTTGGTTAGCACAGCCAGCAAAGAAACCTACTGCGCGCCATCTAAACTTTGCACACGCTCAAAATAACCATAGATCCCTGATAACTTTGTTTTGTCAGGAACGAGAACAATCCTGCCATGATCTGCCATGAAACAATCCACGGGAATTGGTTCTATTAGATAGAGACGTTTACCAGCTACTTGCACATCTCTTGGATGATTCACCTGAGTACAGAAATGATAACATTTACCAACCTCTCCAGAAGCTGAAAGCTCAAAGCACAACGTTATAAAATTCGGCATTGTTTGTTCACCCGACAATAAAGCCAATTTCTTCGACAACACTCGTGTCACCGATGCTACAACTAGTAAGCATGTTTTTTGATCATCTAATCGTTTTTCTATGTAGGTTGATCCATGAAGCAACGCATAAATAAACAATTCTGTAGTCAGAGCATGATCCAACTTATCTTGATTAAGAACCACACCCGATCTTCTTAAACGAGCTGCTACTACTTCTTGGATATTATCATCAAGAGGCATAACACACGTTTCACATAGAGGGTTTTTAACCGACAATAAAGCCATTCTTTCTTCCATAGAATCAATTGCTGCAAGACCTTGCAGATGTTCTAGTACTCTTGGCGCAAACCTAATTTTTAGTCCGCCAGAAGAATCTCGCGTCATATCCAGTCCTAAAGAAGACTTCCTGCCTGGCGTCAAAAGTACCGAGCAGCTTGAAAATGGTATATCTGCTGGCGAGGTTGGAGGCAATTCTAGACGCAATTGCACCGGCGAAGCAGTCTTACCAACTTTCTTGATTGGGGATGCATGCCCACTCGAAACCACCTGCTCCTGTTGTTGAGAACCAGCTTGCAATGTCGGCGAAGCATCATCACATGCGACTGATTCACAACGTAAAGCAGCAACCCTACGATTCTCTTCTCCTAACAAACTTCTAATGTCATCGAAAACATCGATGTAGAACTTACTAGCCGCAATAGCTTCGTTGCGTCTTGAAATTGTTTCTTGCTCTTCTAACGTAGCTCGATCTTGGGCCAGCATTTGAGCAGCTTTTTCAATAGCCAAATGCCTTTTTCTTAAATCTTCTCTTTCTGTTCGTTCTTGTGCCTGCAGTAGCTCGTATGCACATTCCTCATCACCACAACGCTGAATTCTCTTCATAACTTCTTCTTGTTGAACTCTGATCCAAGCAAATACTGGTACAAGCCCCGGTTTTCCCTGTAAAACTTTCTTAACTGAAGGATGTTCAGGATTTGCCCCATGCATCAGCAACAGATAAATCATTCTAGCTTTACTAATACACACTCCATACTTGATCAAACAATCAACGGCCAATTTTTCATTACCTAGGAAAGCAATCGCCATGGCAAGAGGCGTCCTCCTATGCTCATCGTTGGTCACGACGTCAGCATAACCAGGCACTTGACTCAGCTGGCCATCTTCAAGAAGTACTTGCAATGCTCTACAACACCCTACAAAAACTGCTTGATGTAAAGATCCAAGCCTACCAACAACGGTAGGCCATTTCTGAGCTAACGCTGATTTAACAGCAACAAGGTTTTTATTGGAAATCTCTCGATAAACATCCTCATTACCAAGCATTTGTCTCATTGCGTTCAAACAATCATCTGGCCCCTCTTGACAGAGAGTGGTCACTAAATCACCTGCAGTTTTTCCATCATTATCTCGCAACGAAACATCGATCCCCGCATCAAGAAGAAGGTGACATAGCATAAGATAATTTTCAGCATAAGCTCTATTCGCTACATTCTCAGCCTTTAAGATAGCCTCATGAAGCAAAGAACGACCTGGCTCAACATCATCTAGTAATGCCCCATAAGAGAGAAAAAGATGCGCTATCCGTATACGACCATACATCACCGCAAGACGAAATGGTGTATTTTTAAAATAATCTTTCTGAGATAGAAACTTTTTTCTATTAGGTACGCGTTCATTCGGTACACGCTCAAGTAGATACTCCGCTACGGCAAAATCCCCTCTCATCGCAAGCGCATGAAGAACTGTACGTTTATTTACTACATCAACTACTTCCGAGAATTGACCTTTTAAAGATTCATTCAGATAAGCAAAAACAACATCAGGCGATGAACCTTCTGGCGGTCTAGAATCTACCTCTTCAGGAATACTCACACGCTGACCACCCTTAGCAAGTCTTTGCCCTACCTGCTGTTTCCCTCGTCCAGATTTTTTCCCCCGAGGCGTTTCTGGCGGCGTAGGCAACTTTTGTGCAAACCTTGATGACGCAAGCAACGTCGACATTGCAGTTACAAGAACCACAAATAATAATTTTGATAAAAATCTGATACTCAACATGTTCACGCTCGCCAAAATAAATTTAAACCTGATAAATTATTTATTAAAAATGAGTATTAATTATAGCAGTTTGAAATATTTTTTCAAGAATAAAAACCTTGATTTCCACTTAATTAAGTGATTTTTTGAGTTTAATTCTGAAAAAAGTGAGCTCTTCTACTCACTAACAACGTTTTTCGCCAGCAAACGGTGATAGCTTATGGCAAAATGATGGGTATAATCACGCAATGCTACAAGGACTTGGCCTGAGAATGATTGCAGATCAAGCTTTTTTCCTTCGGACGAAAGCCGCTTAGAAAAAACCGTCTCTTCTCGCTTGGCAAGCGACGCAAATTCTGCCTGTGGCAACAAATCTTCTACCGCATGCAATTGCCCCTTGCCGCCATCAATTAAAATCAAATCAGGGACATCTATGCCATCTTTATAACGACGTCCAACAATCTCACGCAACGAGGCGTAATCATTTTGGCCAACAACCGTATTTATTTTAAAGCGACGAAACTTATCTGGCTCTGGCTGTCCGTTAGTAAACCGCACACAAGCACCAACCATAAAAGTCCCCTGCTTGTGCGAGATATCAAAGCAGTCGATTGTCTTTGGTTCATGAGGCAGCAAGAATAATTTTTTTAACATAATGCCCAGTGTTTGACGCTTGGCTCTATCTTGCACTGCTTGAATCTGTGCCATCTTCATGATCTGTGCATAGTGTCCTTCGGCTGGCTGCTGAATAGTCGGCACTAAATCAAGATTATGTAATGACTGCAAAAATTGCTGGAATAGCTCAAGATCGTCACCAAAATCGACATTCGTTAAAATAACATGTGCAGGCTGCCGCTGGCGATATACCGACAGAAAATATTCTTTAATCGTTTCAAGCAATAACTCATTTTCTTCCTGAGGATAAAAATAAAAGTGCTCCCGTTTTTTAAGTACACCATCACGCTCCTCAAAAAACAGTAGCTCCCGTTTATCGTCAGTAAGCAGCCAAATATCTTTTTTTACATAGGAATTACCAATAGTAGATTTACTACCAAGTGCATTAAAGACCTGCTCAAATGACTGGACGTACTGATGCAGATCCCGTGATCGTTCAAACAGTAACGCTTTGTTAGCCGCAGCTATCTCACCTTGTAAGTATTCCAAAAACTTTCGATGTCCCTTTTGTAACGCCAGTTGCGCTAGACCAAGTCGCTCACGATACCCTAGCTCGTCAAAATCACCGCGGCAAGAACCTGAACAGGTACCCAAGTGATAGTAAAGGCATCCCCCCGGAATTTTTTTACCGCACATCTTAAGACGTAACGTTTTTATCAGAAAGTTATACACAGCTCGCGCGTGATTCTTTTCAAGAAACGGGCCAAAATAAATACCCTGTTTTTTCTTATTCCGCACTAGCTCTAATGTTGGCAACCCCTTAGCTGCGCTCTGCGCAACGGTTATGTACACAAAAGGCTGCCCCTCTTTGAGCAAAACATTAAAGCGCGGCTGATGATTTTGTATCAACTGCGCTTCTAAGAGCAACGCTTCAAGTTCTGTCGCCGTTTCAATGCATTCAACGCTTACCGCCCCAGTAAGAATTGCATTCGCCTTAACATCAATCTCAAATCGCTGCACATACTGATTTACACGATTACATAAATCTTTTGCCTTCCCGATATACACAATTTGGCGATTAAAATCTTTAAAAAGATAGACCCCTGGCTTATGAGGAAGCTGCTTAATCTGATCGAGAAGTGCCTGCTCAAGATTCATAAATAGGACCTTTGCATAAGTGAAAAACAAAGCTTCAAATCTTAGAACCCCTTGTCATCCCAGCCTAGGCGCTGGGATCCATCCTGCGCTATCACAGCTCTGGATTGTATCTTGATGCCCTCTTTGAGGGTGGTAGAATACGCCATAAACAAGGGAGTGACGCCGTTTAACCTGGATTGGTTATAAATAACCGATGGGATCTTGGACGCACTCCCCAA
>JAHFBQ010000076.1 GCA_023249935.1 bacterium | reverse complement strand
TTTGCATGTATCGTTACTGGTGTTGGAGTTGGCTTAACAGCAGGTGGCGCAGCCATGACCATTGCAGCTACAGTGGTTGATGCCTTAGCCGCCGACAAAGACTTCCAAGGTGCTGAGTTAGAGTTAGTCAAAAAACGACAAGCAGCTGAAAAAGAAGCTAAGGCTAGTAAAAACAACGCACTTGCTGAGGGCACCGCAAGTCTAGCGACGGTGGGTGTACGCGGACTAGATAGCTATGTATTTGTTGATGCTCCGGGAAGTCGTGCAGCAATGGGAACTCAAGATACTTCTACTGCAGCAAAACAAAATAGAATCGATGCTGCCGCCAAACTTGAAGAGGCCACTAAAATCAGACCAACAACAGTAGACGACATGATTAAACTCTCATTACTCTACAAAGATTTTGTCATGCTCGCAAACCAAAGTGCAGTGCTTTCTGGTGACCCAACCGTTAAACAACGCTTCCTTGGCGGCGCGGATGCGTTATTAACAGCATACTTGCAAGAAGTAGAAGTTGACCCTACCCTGGGGCAAGAACCACCAAAACCATATCCACTACATCAAGATCTACTCCTTTTCTTACTTAATGCCTACAATAATCCATACTTACTGGACGAATTGCAGCCAGATGAAAAAGCGTTAAAAGATGCTTGGTATACAAAAGCCACCATTTTTGCCAGACAATTTGTCAGTGCTTCGGAGCAACGCGCCATCTCTCTTGACCACTTCTATGGAGAATATGCCTGGCTTGACGATGCTGATAACGGTGGCTTTGTATTCACAACGCCAGGATCCGGTATTATCAGTTTTGAGGCACGCGGCACCGACATTTTCGTGTGTTTAGCGGAAGAAAAAGCACGTATTCGCAATAAGGAAACAGAAGTATATGAAGTCGGTATAGGCTCATTTGATAATAGCAAAACAATACTCCGCCTAAAGAGTCTTGATAAATACGTTGCCGTAGTAACCAAGAAAGAAAATCCTAAAGCTATGGCTGACCCCGCTGCTTTCAAGAAGTATTGGATATCATGCAACAATGGCTTGATCAACATCGGTTGCGGCGAACCGGGTCAAGGCACCGTGCTTACCTGGCAAGATCCATATCCAAATACCAAGGTAAAAGTTATTGGTCTTAGTTCTTGGAACTCTCGTGTAGATTTCAGAAATATTATAGTTGGCGACGCACCAGATAACATTACAGCTGCTGCAAAAGCTGAAGCAACCGTAGATGAATCAGCTACACTTGCTCAAAACATAGCAAGCTTGCAAAAAATCGCTGACAAATTCAACGCAGTAGAAGCATCAGAAGCCAATAAAACGGCATCAGCTACATCTCCAGACGAACTTGACAACCTCGAAATAAAAGCAGTGGACATCGCAACAGTCGCCATCACTCAAGTAGATGACAGCACACCATTGAGCGATCTCATACTATTTAGAAATGCTGTTGATTCCCTTAATGATGACACATCGGACGCCGATCATACAACAGTCTTAGATCTCATATTTGAGCAACTTGAAGTTAAAATAGCAACAGCTCCAAAAGATGCGATCGCGGCTGCTGAAGTTGAAGCAGCTAAAGTAATAGAGAGAGCAGCCGAGGAAGCTAAAGCCAAGGAGAAAGTAGTTGCTGTCACCAAGACATCTAAGACCGTGAGTGTAGCTAAAACAACTACGACAGAAAGCAAACCAGCTCCCAAAGATGTAGCAGATGAGCCTGAAAAAGCAGCTCAAAAAGAAATCACTACCGCGCCTGAAGTCGATGCTGCGGAAGAAGAAGAAGAAAAAGATAAGAAAACTCCTAAGGGGAATCAAAAAAATCTTAACAAAGAAGTTGCTACCCCCCCCAAGAAGGCTGATAAAAAGGCAGGCACTAAATCCCGTGCCAAATCCCCAACTAAAGCCCCTAAAGGACAGAAAGATAGACGGGGATCTATTCACGTCGCTGATTAATCGATACATGAAAATAGGGCCGGTAACAAAATGTTCCGGCCCTTAAATTTTTTTCCCACCCAGAAAATTAAATGAGTATCACGTATGCCACAGCAAATTGTTTTTCATGTGCATAAGAACAATGAATTTTCCAACTACAATCAAATCCGGCAAGTTTAGAAATCTTTGCCCAATCAACTAACAATTCAGGAATGCCCCATTCATTTTTACTTACACTTACCAGAGGACACACTGATGTAAACCACACAGCACATTCAAGATTACCAGTTTCAACCAACGCATTACTCAATGCCTTGTAAAATGCTTCTTTGAGAGCGAAGTAAGCCGCCGCACGTTGCACACACCATACTCCACTTGCTCTAATCGCAGCAAGCTCATCTGGGGTGAACACTCGATAGAGCCGTTCATCAGTAAATTCACACCAACGTTCAAGCCGCTCAACAGCAACAATGTCGGTTCCACACCCAGCAATCATGTAGTTTATGCCTCAGCAATGACACTAAGCGCAGCTTGTGCACATTGCTTGTTAATCACTTCATCAGCACCATCAATAACCAAAACCCCAAGGTTGCCTTCTTCGTTAAAAATGAACTCCGCATTGTCGCATGATGCGTCTTCTAGTGCGTTTTGAGCACGCTTCATTACTTCGCGAGCCAAAACACCTGTTACCTTGTCCATGCTGCGAGTAAAAAAAATGCTCGCATCAGCAGCAACTACTGCTATGCCCACATCGGCACCTAGTTTGCGCGCTTCAATTTCAGCAGCATCAGCCATCTTGCGTACCGTATTGAGGGAGAGAACCTTGAGATTCGTCTTCATAAAACTTCCTTTTTATGGAGTTTGGGTTTGTTGATCAAGCGACCTATACGAAATAGCTTCCTGTACATGCACTCGATCAATCACTGGCGACTGCTCGAGATCTGCAATGGTACGTGCCACCTTCAAAATCTTGTGGTACGCACGCATACTCAAACCGAGTCTGGCAAAAGCAAGCTTTAATACCTCTTCTGCTTTATCGGTTAGCACACAATATTCTTCAACCTCCTGCGCTTTTAGTTGGGCATTGAGAACTGACTGGGAACGATGCCGCTGAAACTCTTTTGCTGCTAAAACCTCTGTATACATTTGCTCAGAACCTTTTGAAGCAGCTTCTTTATTTTTTATATCATCATATTTAACGGATAAGACAGGAACATGCAGATCAATACGATCGAGCAATGGACCTGAAAGTTTGCCAAAATATTTAGCAATTTGTTGTGATGTGCAGATACATTTTTTCAACGGGTCGCCAAAGTAACCACATGGACAAGGGTTAAGGGCGGCGACAAGTAAGAAGCGAGCTGGATACTCAACAGCAATTTGAGCTCGAGAAATATGAACACTCCCCTGCTCAAGTGGTTCTCGAAGTACCTCGAGCACTGCACGACCAAATTCAGTAAATTCATCTAAAAAAAGAACTCCACGATGCGCCAGAGTGATTTCACCTGGCTTTGGATTTGATCCACCACCAACAAGCCCTGCCTGAGAAATTGTATGATGTGGGCTGCGGAATGGTCGTTCTACAATGAGCGCTTGATCACCAAGTTGGCCTGCAATCGAATATACTTTGGTAATTTCAATAACTTCATCAAACGTCAGCGGCGGCAAAATAGTACCAAGACGCTTTGCCAACATAGTTTTACCTGAACCTGGCGGCCCGACAAACAAAATATTATGTCCACCCACGGCAGCAATCTGTAATGCTCGTTTAGCGGTAAACTGCCCCTTTACCTGATCAAAATCAAGGCCGCTACCTGTCGCTTTTGCTAGTGTCTCTTCAAATAACGATGGCGTTGGTTTAATAACAAGCTCACCACGAAGATAGGCGATCAATTCAACGAGTGATTCAACGCCGATAACTTCGATTCCCTTAATAAGGGCAGCTTCATATTGGTTTGCCTTTGGAACGATAATACGTTTTACTCCCCATTGCACAGCACTATGTGCGATTGCCAGTACGCCACGAACAGGACGAATACCGCCATCAAGCATTAACTCACCCAAAAAAATCGTTTCTTGAAGAAATTCGGTGGTTAATTCAATAAATTTAGCGGCCTGCAAAATTGCTATCGTAATGGCAACATCAAAAAGCACACCTTCCTTTTTAAGAGAGGCTGGGGCTAGGTTAATGATAATGAGTCGTTCGGGAAGCGTGATACCAGAATTTTTGAGTGCAGCTTTAATGCGATCTCTGCTTTCTTGAATAGCTTTATCGGGAAGACCAACGATATAAAAGTTAAGCATCCCGAAGGAAAGGTCACATTCAACCTCTACGGCGTAAGCAGAAATACCTAACGTTGTAGCAGAAAGAATTTTGGCATGCATAGTTTTATTTCTATTTTAAAAGCTATCCCAAAAGTTACACACTCATAATAACTTTTATACTGGATTAATTTTAAAATGTGAAACGCATTGCCATTATCGATCTAGTCGCAAGCATAAATACGCAGCCCGACCTAACCCATGCTCTTGGTAGGAGGAACTTTTTACAAGTCGAAACAATGTAAAATCTCTTATTCAGATAGAATAAAAGACCTTAAAATGATGCTTTTACTTCTTACAAACTGGGGGACAATCCAGATCGGCCTTAGACTCTGCTCCAGGCTTATTGCTTTTACAGGCACCAGAACACTTTATCGGCGCAGTCAGATAGAGATAACCTCGATAGATAAAGTAGACACCAAGCATGACTACAATGTTTTCAAGAACAAGAGCCCGAATAAACGGGAAGATGCACGCAACACCAGCTACAATAAACAGGATTCCTAAAACAACCGGTTTTTTCATAAATTTCTCCTTCAAAAAGTTTGGTTCCCCTCAAGGGAGGGGTAAATTCTGCCACAAGCAAGCAAAAGCTGCAAATAT
>JAHFBQ010000038.1 GCA_023249935.1 bacterium | reverse complement strand
CCTCCAGCTTGTCCTAAGTTGGAGGGATTTTTTTTAACTTATTTTCTTGATCTTCTTTACGGTCATCAAGCCGATAATTTCTCGCCCTTCTTGATCATAGAAAACTGGGGCAATAGCAAACGAGCAATGATGTGATATGCAAACTTGCATAGAAGACACACCACTTGAGTACACACCTGGAGGCACTTGCAAAAATGGTTGTCGAGGAAATAGGCACATCTCAGTACCCTGATAGATATTATATCCAAGGAAACGAAGCCCAGTCGGCACATCCCAGAGAGACAACGGTTGCCAAGCTAAAACATACTGCCCAAGTTCTTTATCATATGCAGCATCAAGTTTTTTAAGATAGGGCAACGTCACACGTTGCATAGGAGCCGACTGCGCAGGACGAAAATCATATACTCGTCTATTTTTACGAGCACAGGCCGCAAACACGGTAAGTGCTAGCCATGCCAGCAACAAAAGTTTTTTATGCGGGACTAAAAATGAGCGCAAATTCATCTGCTGCTTTTTTCAGCAACACAAGATCATCTGATGAAATGTCTTCCTGCCGAAAAATACGGTCGTACAGCTCTTTATGAGCACCTCGAACGTAACTCGCACATTCCACCGTAAACTGTTTGATATACAAGAGCTCAAGCTTATCCAGATAATTTTCTTTAAGTAGCGTTAGGAAGATGACTTGATCAACAAATGAATAGGTATCACCTTCATCCTGCTTAAGTATTTCAATCGCTCGCTTGCCTCGATCAAGTGCTCGCTGACTTGCCTTATCTAATTCAGAACCAAATTGCGCAAATGCCAGAAGCTCATGATACTGAGCAAGCTCAAGCCGTAACATACCGGCAACACGTCTCATAGCTTTAGTCTGCGCAGAACTTCCAACTCGCGAAACTGAAAGCCCGACGTTTACCCCTGGCTTTATGCCCCCTTTAAATAACCCAGCATCTAAAAATATTTGTCCATCGGTAATCGAAATTAAATTGGTTGGGATATAGGCAGAAATATCATCACCTTGCGTCTGGATGATTGGTAATGCCGTGAGCGATCCACCACCCAAGGGGACTGACAATCGTCCAGCACGTTCTAGAAGTTTTGCATGAATAAAAAAGATGTCCCCTGGAAACGCCTCTCGTCCCGGTGGACGACGCAGCAACAAAGATAACTCACGATAGGCAATTGCGTGCGCACTCAAATCATCATACACGATGAGCACGTCCCGCCCCTTACGCATAAAATACTCACCGATCGTACAACCTGCATATGGTGCAAGAAACTGGTTTAAGGCTGGCTCTTTTGCATCAGCGTTAATCACCACCGAATAAGCAAGCGCACCTTCCATGTCGAGACGATGAATAATTTTTGCCGTCGATGATTGTTTATGACCAATAGAAACATAGATACAAACAACGTTTTTACCTTTTTGGTGTAAGATAGCATTAATGGCAACAGCTGTCTTTCCCGTGCCACGATTACCAACAAGAAGCTCTCGCTGCCCTTTTCCTATCGGAAATAAACTATCTATTACAACGGTACCTGTTTCAAGAGAACGGTTAATAGGCTGTCGCTCGGAAATACCTGCAACATTTTGTTCAATCGCTAGACTCTCGGTAGTATCTAGATTTCCCAACGCATCAACGGGAACTCCTGATGCATTGATAACACGGCCCAATAAACAATCTCCAACTGGGATTGAAAAAACGTGTCCTGTACGGCGCACTACATCAAGTTCAACCACATTGGTAAACCCTTCAAGCAACACTACCGAGACAAAATCTTCATCCAAATCAAGAACAAGCCCTTTACCACCTTTGTCAAAAGCAACCACTTCGCCAAAAACAGCTTTCTGTAATCCATACACGCTACATATGCCGTCACCAATTTTGACAACAGTACCAATCTCTTCCAAGCTTTCTTGAGATTGCATAAGCAGTGTTTTTTCTAGCAATGAAACAACGTCCAGTTCTTTTCCCTTCATAACCGCACTCGCTGAAGTAATGATTCCTCAAATTTTTTCAATTCACGAGCAATAGAATGCTCGAACATGTAACTATCAGATCGCATCTTAATACCACAAATAAGCGTAGCATCTATTGCAAACGTCGCCTTGATCTCTGCTCCCGTTTTTTTTGCCAGAAATGCATTAGTCATAGCCTGCTCAGACAACGAGAGCTCCTGTGAACTTGTCACCTCAAAGTGCATCACATGTTTACGTCGCCAAAATTCCTGCAAAATTGCTACAACAACTGCAGGTAATAATTCCACACGTCGCCGACTAATCAATACCTGAATCAGTTTTGGTAGATGCTGTGGCAATACAAATCTTGCATAAAGCTCTGTAAGGAAATCTTTCCACACCTGCTCATTAAGTCCTGGAAGATTAAGATAACACAGGATTCCGCGATTTTCGCGTAAGAACAAATAAAATTTAGACATTGCATCAATGTGCTGCTCGGTCAATGCATCAAAATAGAGATTCAGAAACGCCTTAGCATATTTTCTGGCTATTATTTTTTGACTAATATCCATATCACGCCAACGTCTTTAAATAATCTGAAAGAACTTTACCACCTCGCTTGTCATCATAGTGCACAATAAGGTCTCGTCGAGCATTGTTAACAACCTCTGGCACAACAGCACGCAAGGCTACAAGCTGCGATAGGTGCTGCTGCTGCTGCTCACGCTTCGCTATAATAGATGTAATTCGCAACACAGTCTCTTTTTCACGCTCAGCATAAAGCTCACGTTCAGCCTCTACGAATTGCGCATATTTCTTCTCTAGTGCAACAAAGAGCTGCTTTTGGACACTCAACTGACCTTCAAGACGCTTACGCGTAGATAACAACAATGTATCTTTTTCTACCAACTCAACCTGTTCATTCCGCGTCGCCTGCAACTCGCGATCGAGATAGACACGCAATTTTTCTTTGATAAAAAGTTGGTAAATTTTATATGCAAAGAGACAGAACAACGTCCCTCGAAAAAGAATACTCGTTATATTCAGATCAATATGCATTTTTGATCTCCGCAGCGAAGTGAGCCGACAATTGGACCGTCATTTCTGCTCGTTGTTGCTCTGTTACCACTGGCGGAGATTTTTCTACCGCAACATCAACCACTGGCACACTCGGCAACTTATATCGATCTTTAAGCATCGATTTAAATCGCTGAACCAACTCCACACGATCATGTACCAATTTTTTTAGCTGAAGCTCTTTGTTAGCAAAATCTTCCAGCATCTGTTCACGGGAAGCAGCTTTCATCTGGATAAACTTTACAAAAGGCTTGAGAAAAAAGTAGGAAATGCCGTGATAAAATAAGAGAAAATTAATGACCTGTACACAAAAGGTCAAATTAATTTCCATGGCTCCTCGACTTACTACTTAAGCCACAATAGGATCGAAATAAGCAGAGCGTATATCGCCGTCGACTCCACAAATGCCAAGGACATCATCATCATGCGAAATATCTGATCATATGCTTCAGGCTTTTTACCAAGACTTTCGCACGCCTTGCCACCAATAAATCCCTGCCCGATCGAAGGACCTAGAGATCCAATACCCATACAGAGCCCTGCTGCAATGTACGCAGCAACTTTTACCCATTCTACGTCTGCCATACCATTCCTCTTCGTTTGTGCCTATTTGTGCGAGAGCAGAAATCTCTACCAGCAACCTTAAACCCTAGTATGTAGTTACTCTAAAGGCTTTGTCAACGCAAACCAGCCGCTAATCGATTACAAATTAGCAACCTGCTGCCCAAGACTCGACGCTGGTTGATTAGCACTTACTCCAATAAATTGAGCTACCTGTTCTATAAACAATGCACGTCGAGTTCTGTCCTGTTCAAAATCTTCATCACAATCAAGAATCAACACAGGCACATCTTTTAAATAATTGGTCACATCAAGCTTGTGTACAAGCCAATCTTCATGCTTCTTGTGTAATGAAATAAGATATTCCAACGGAATAGCTGCCTCTTCAGACCGTCCTCGCTTCACAAGACGCTCAAAACAGACTCGCGGCGAGGTCTTAAGATAGATAAAACCGGACGGTTTTTGGGTATAATGCTCAACAAGCCACGAAAACCATTCTTGATAAATTTGCCACTCAAGACCGGACATAAGACCTGCTTCATAACAGTTTTTAGCAAAACAGAAGCGATCACAATACACAGAGCGTTCTAGAACCTGTGTCATACCACTAGCAGTAGCCTGCTGATGCTCAAGAATTGTTTGAACCCGACTCACAAAAGCATACGACTGAAACGTATACGCCCAGCGAGGCGTATCCTTATAAAAGAGATCCAATAAATTGCCTGCCGCCCCAATTTTTTGCCATTTATCAGTAGGCTCTGCAATGGCATCAATCGGCAAATGGTCTGCAAGCATTCGAAGCAATGTCGATTTACCAGCACCAATGTTGCCTTCCAGTACAAACATTTTTCTCACTGCACCAACATTCATAAAGCAACCCTTGCATTATTTTCTATAATTCAATCATTTCCTATTCTAATCACATTCAGTCAAAGGGTTTAAAGTGTAGCCCTGCACACAAGAAATATCCAGTAGAAAATAACACGATCTGCCAGGGTTTACCAAGTAAAGAAATTTGACACGAATAACCTTTTTGATTTAACTTGTGGGGCTAGATCGCGAGACAAAATTTACCAAATGAAACGGGTGCCACATGCAAGATTGCGGTTACAACGGCCTGCAACAGCAAGCTACAAGCACCTATTAAACAAAATTAGCTCTTTATTACATTAGAAAAAGGCTTATGGAAGTAAAAAAGTCTCTCATAAAATTATGTGCTTTATTATTTTTAGCACTCGCTCAACCCTCACTAGCCCATAGCGATGATTTTGATGACCTCGATGTGGAGATGGAAAACCTAGATCTCGATATTGACAGGCTTGATGAACAACAACGAGAACGTGAAGCAAATCGTGCACCAATTGGTATCGGATCTGCCGGACAACTTGGAGCATTTTTTGAAACAATAGGCCTTACTGAACCACTTTGGATCTCTACAAAGCCTGAAAAGGGACGCGACATTCTCTACCTCATGCCAAGCAAGATAACTTCTATTGAATATGGCGGCGGTTCGTGCAATTTATTTTTTAATATGACCCCAAAAATGCATCTTACTGGTAGCAACTTACTTAATATAGATCAAGTTAATAGCCAGCAACTGGGTGCTCTTTTGGCAGCAGCACCACTCACTATCAACAATCCAGATCAGGTCGGGTTACTTCTCCCCTTCCTTAAAAAAATAACCATTCAAGAGCGCAAAGTCGGACCGTATTTTCAATTTGGCTTGGTACACAAATCTTTTCTGTTACAGCTTCACACATCTTTGCAGATGGGAGAACGAAATTTTTGGCTTAATAAACATGATCAGGATGAAATCAAGGCGCTTAATCAGCTTATTTTTGGTGAAAGCCAACAATATGATGAGCGCAATCTCTACAAAATACGCGCGGGGATGGGCGATACCCGCGTAAAAATCGGCCTGAATGCACTCAATGCAAAAAAAATCCAAACTGATGTTGGCTTGGAATGCATCATTCCAACAAGCCGTTCGACAAGAAAATTCTTACCAGAGACTAGCGACGCTCCCCTGACCGATGATGCCACTGTATTCGACCTCACTACCAACGGCCTGCTCACCGTACGCGATTACCTACTCAACCCTGAACTTGGCAATGGCGGACACTTTGGTCTTGGCTTTTTCCTTGAATCAAAAATTAACCTCTTTAGCAATCTTGTTGAACTTATTACCCGTGCCTCATTTGATAAATTTTTTGCAGCAGATGAACAACGGCTCATGCTCCAGAAAAAAACGTTAACTGCTGGAAGCCTTCTTCTCGATCCTAGAATTCCTGGTAACACTGACGCATTGGCACAAAGCCTTGTTGTTGATTTTGCCAAACAATACCTCATCCCCTTTCCTTATCACGTAAGCATCGAACCTGGGGGTATTTTTAACGGTATCATGATTCTCCACATCCCATACAAAAAATGGGACCTGCGCTATGGCTATGATTTTTATTTTCAACAAGCCGAACGCTTCAAGCAAATCTATGCTAGCCAAGACGTACTGCCGCTTCTTGATAGTGAGCGAGCACACCTTGGCACCGTTATTCAACACAAAATATCATCTGAAACCACCTACCGTATTAAGAACTTCAATAATATTAATCTTGATATTGGCCTTGGTGGCGACACTACGATCTCTGCACATAACATTGGCAAAGATTGGACAATCTATTTAAAGTTTGCATCAGAATTTTAGACGATCTGATCTTGTGTAGTAACCTGTTAATAATTTCACGAAGGGATCATTATGAGTACTTTCAGTAAAATTTTCTTAACCGGACTTTTTCTTATCGCAGCACCTTTATGCAGTGCACATGCACCCGTAGGAAAAGCATTCAAGAATGAAAACGTAAAATTACTCGACATCAAACTGCGCAACACACTGGTTGTTATTTATCGAATCCACAAATCATCTCACGAAATAAATAAGTCTATTGGGCTCCTTAAGACCGCTCATCAGAATAAGACACACACTGGACAAGAGGCCGAGTTTGTTAAAATACAGCTAAGCCAGTCGCTACAACTGGTTGCCCCTTTCATCAATGATATACGCGCTTTTAAAGATCTAATCATTCCCCTCGTTCAGGAATCAAACAAAAATCATGATATCAAAAATTCATCCCTGACCAATTTTTTAAATAGTGGCGATACACTCGACGTATTCACCGGTAAGAACATTACCTCAATAGAGTCGCTACAGGCGCTGCTAGAAGAAATTCATGTATTTTTCTTAGATCTCTTTGCTTCCTTATCCAAAGAGACAAAAGACGCTTACAAAAAATATATTGATGCTGAAAAAGCTAAATCAGCACCTCAACCTAAATAAAATGTATGTCAACCACCGAATTGGCCGAAGTCTCCGGCTCCGTAGAAAAAATAATCTATAAAGATAGCGACTCAGGCTTTTCGGTTATTACAGTCAAAGTTACCCCCCGCGAATCAATTACCGCCGCGGGGGTTTTAACTGATGTTTTTCAGGGAGAAATCATCACGCTGCATGGCACCTGGAGCAATCACCCCAAGTTTGGGCGTCAACTCACCGTCAAAGACTATGCCACCAAAATTCCTGCAACAATAAGCGGCATCCAAAAATATCTTGCATCCGGCCTGATCAAGGGCATCGGTCCCAAGTTTGCCGAAAAGCTGGTACAAGCGTTTGGCGATAAAACGCTAGAAGTTATTGAAGAAAATCCTGAACGGCTCAGCAACGTGCCCGGCGTAGGACCTAAACGAGCTGAATCGATTCGCCAAGCGCTGATCGATCAAAAAGAGATTTCTAATGTCATGATCTTCTTGCGCTCTAAAGATGTTTCCACTGCGTTTGCCTTCAAAATTTTCAAAACCTACGGCAACCAATCAATTAACATCATTTCTCGCAACCCGTATCGACTCATTGACGACGTATGGGGCGTCGGCTTTAAAAGCGCTGATCAAATTGCCCTCAAGCTTGGTCTAGAACCACACTCCACAGAACGCGTCAAAGCTGGTTTTCTCCACGCAATCAACGAAGCTACAAGTTTTGGACATCTCTACATTGATGTTGAATCGGCAAAAAAACAGACTCTGGAACTATTAGCCCTCGATGCTGATATCGATGCTATGCCGCTACTTAAACAGGCTCTAACAGAGCTTTATAGCGATGACAAGATCAAACTCGTTTCGCACGATGAGCAACATTTTATTACCCTCCCTCCGCACTACCACGCTGAACGCGGCGTTGCTAAAAAGATAAAAACCCTCGTTGCAACCCCCGCAACAGCACTGCAGGTAGACTTACAGACGCTGTACAACCAGCTCAGGCTGCCTGATGCACGAGGCATTGAACTCAATGAAGATCAGCAGCGCGGCATCATGGCCTGCTTACAAAATAAAATTACCATCATCACTGGCGGCCCAGGAACGGGAAAAACAACCCTCGTCAAAAAATTATTAGAGCTTTTAGATGAATGTCGCGTCACTATCCGACTTGCTGCACCAACTGGTCGTGCAGCTAAACGCATGTTCGAAGGCACCGGCCGCAGCACCGAAACCATTCATCGCCTTCTTGAGTTTGCCCCAGGCGGCGTTGGCTTTAACCGTAATGAACAAAATGCCCTCGCGCTCGATTATCTCATTGTTGATGAAGCTTCAATGATCGACACCTTCTTGATGCATTCATTGCTCAAAGCAATCCCTCAACGCGGTCACCTCATCATACTTGGCGACGTTGATCAGCTACCATCAGTCGGCGCCGGCAATGTGCTGCACGATTTAATTGATTCTGGCATCTGCCCAGTCGTTCGCCTCAACCATATTTTTCGCCAAGCACAAGACAGCTTGATTATTGTTAATGCTCACCGCGTCAACAAGGGCGAATTTCCAACTACGAGTGTTCCAAATTCGAAAAACGATTTTGTCTTCATCAGCCTCGACGCACCTGAAGAACTTATGGGTACCTTGCATACCCTCTATAAAAAAAGATTACCAATGCTCGGCTTCAAGCCAGACGATGTCATGGTTCTTTCACCCATGAATCGCGGCACAGCAGGCAACACACGCATCAACCAAGAATTGCAGGCTATTCTCAACCCTGCACAGCCAAACTCAGTTGAGATTACTCGATTCAGCCAGATCTATAGGCTAGGCGACCGCGTCATGCAAATTCGTAACAACTATGAAAAATTTGTGTTCAATGGCGACATCGGCACCATCACCGCCATGCATGAAGAAGATCAAATGATCACCGTCATGTTCGGTGAACGCGAACTCGAATACGAATTCACTGACCTTAACGAACTCACACTTGCGTATGCCATTTCTATCCATAAAAGCCAGGGTTCAGAATTTGGCGCTGTAATTATTCCAATCTTTAATCAACATTTTGTACTCTTACAGCGCAACCTCATCTACACAGCAATCACACGCGCTAAGCGTTTGTGTATTCTTGTTGGTCAAAGCAAAGCGATTGCTATGGGCATTCGTAACAATAAATCGCTCAAAAGAAATACGTTCCTTAAGGAGTTTTTGACGACTGACTTAGAAGCTCGTTAACATTGGAGAACTTATGTTAAGGATTTTTGCTATGACCGCCCTTATTTCCCTCGCGACAACCTATGCTCAGCTTCAAGACACAAAATTTATCTTTGCCGATCCTGCAACCACTACGGGGAAAAAATATACAGCAATTGTTTTTGATCTTGGCGGCGTAGTACTCGATGACAAACAAATCCCCGCGATTGCAGAAAAATTATATCCTGGCCGCGGCACCGCAATTGCAAAGGCGTTTTACCGCAACCCCGACTGGCGAGCTCTAGATGAAGGAAGTATCGATATCCCAACATTTGCTTCTAGCGTAGAACAAAAATTCGGGCATGATGCTGCAATTGTATGTTCAATTATAATAAACATGTTGCCTCATCTACCACTTATGCCCCGCGGTATCGAAATATTACATGTAGCAAAGGCACAAGGATACAAAGTATACGCGCTTTCAAATATTTATGATGAAGCACTCAAAGTTTTACCAGCACAGCACAAGTTCTTTAAGCTATTTGATGGCTTCATTGCCTCATGCGAAGTTGGCCTCGTAAAACCTGAAAAAGCCATCTACGAAAAACTTTTACAACAATTCAACCTCAAACCCCAAGAAACCCTGTTTATCGATGACCGAGAAGACAATATTCTTGGCGCTGTCGCATGCGGTATCGATGGCATCGTGTGCAATGACACAGAAGAAACACTTACCCTTTTACGCAAGCATAAAATACTTACACAAAAATCTGCTCCCCAGCCCCCAACCGATACACGCCTCATCCAAGCAGCAAACTCAAAGCCAGCCGCTCTCAAAAAATATACAACACTAGTTCTCGATCTTGGCGGCGTACTCGTCAACTGGCAGCCAGAAATCACCATTGCCAATCTTTTACCAAACACCCCGGCATCAGCAGCAATTGGCGCCCTGTTTCACGATCCTTGCTGGGCTGACTTTGATAAAGGGCTTATCGACATTCCAGTCCTTGCCAAACTAGCTCATAATAAATATTTTTTTGACGAACAGTTAACTCGCCAAGCATTAGAATTGATTGGCCCGAACCTACCGCTGATAAAACCTTGCATCGACATCATGAAACAGGCCAAAGCTCAAGGATACAAGCTGTACGTTCTTTCTAATCACCCAAAGCCATACATAGAGGACTACCTCCGTACACATCAAGAAGTGTTCAGCCTTTTCGATGGCCTCATGGTTTCATATGAGACAGCGCACCTCAAACCCGATGTAGAAATTTACCAAGATCTATTTAAAAAATTTAACCTCAACCCTGATGAATGCCTCTTTATTGATGATGTACCGGCAAATATTGTAGCAGGCGCCGCCTTGGGGATGGACGGCATTGTATGCACTGACCACAAAGAGGTCTTGCATATTCTTCATCAGCACCATATTCTCAAGGCTTCAAGCAACTGAGTGCCGCAGGTGGTTCAACCCTAAATCAGGAGATCTACCATGAACGATGTCCACAGTATCGAGCAAGCTCTCAACCACTTCTCGCTTCCGCTAGGCACAAAGCTTTTACAAGCACCATTCGCCGTCTCGGCATTGCATAAAAAATATACCTCTATTATTTTTGATCTTGGCTGCGTCCTCATTGATTGGCGCCCAGCACAACTCGCAGCAGATCTTTTTCCTGATACTAATGCGCCAACTATCATCCAAACCATCACCAAAGACCCTTTATGGCAAGAATTTGATCGCGGTGCGGTAAATGCTGCAGACATTGCTGAGTATGCCTACGAGGTACATGGCTTTGACAAAGATTTCACCTCGCAAATCATTACCACGCTGCCACACCATCTTCCAGCAATTTCTGGCATGGTCAATCTGTTCATGCAGTGCAAAAGACAGGGATTGAAGGTCTATATCCTATCGAACATCTCAGAACTATTTTTTCAAGCACTGACAAAGAAACATGATTTTTTCAAATCAAGTGACGGCATCATTGCTTCATATACAGTTAAGATGATCAAACCAGAACTAGGAATCTATGCTTATTTGTTACAACAGTTCTCCATTAACCCTGAAACAGGGTTGTTTATTGATGACCTCGAAGCCAATATTAGAGCTGGCAATGGCCTCGGTATCGATGGCATCGTTTGCAAAGACCCTGCTGAAGTTGCTCAATTAATGACTTTACCCAATCTCACGCAACAACAAACTCATCCCTTTACCGATGCACCCTTGCTCAAATAGCAAATGCCTCCCGGCCCAGTGCAATAAACAAGATTTTTTGTAGATCCTTGCCCGCCCCTGCTGCTCCCTGCAAGGATAAATCGCTGACAGCCTCATGGAAAAGTCAAGGTGCGATTAGGAATCTTTATGCAAAAAATAGTTAATATGGTACGCATTATTCTTATCACATTCATTTTATTACCACTGTCTCACGTAACAGCAGGAAACAGCAAAACCTTTTTTGCCCCACAACCACTTTCATCAATGGTAAGCTTTTTACAGATGGGAACAAAAAAAGTCCCAGCTCAAGCAACAGCCGCACTTCCACAAGAAAATCCTCTTCTCTCTTCATTAACGGCCTACGCATCAGAAGAACTAGGCCAGTTCGATCGCTTTGCACCAGAAAAAAATGCGCAACTTCTTTTCACCTTTAATAACAACACTCAAAAGCACGATACCTCTTCCTCTTGGTGTGCTGATACTTCCAGCTCCCATGATTCTATGTTTTCGCCACCAATGCCCAAGCAATCATCTGCAACTGAGAAATTTAATCATGCCCGGTTGCTCACGCTGTCTCAACAAGCACCGAACACCCCAACCTGGACCTTAGACATCACCCCGTTCTACATAAAATCATTTAATGGTGCTGACCTGCGCCACTATTTTTTCCCCGCCGGCAAAGATGCACTCGTTATTCAAGGCTCAACTGCTGGCAACGCTCCCGATATCTCCGGCACTTGGCTCAAGATCGTTGGCACAGGAGTAGCAGACCAAGCATTGATCAGCAATAATTTCCAATCAAATTTTCGTATCAACCCAACGTATGAATATCTCGGCACCAACCTGTACGCACATAAACAGATAGGCAACTTTTCACTCGGCCACCTCTGGGGCGAGATCTCACTCCCCGTTGCACAACTCACCGTAAAACATGGCATGAGTGAGAATGGTGTGGGTGGCAATGTCAATCAAATTGAATCAATAGTGACGTTCCAAGACGCAGTCGGTAGAAATTATTTTGACAATGCAACACTCCTCTACAGCGTAGATGCTGCCACCGCATTGAGCCAAAGTACACGGCAATATCAAAAATTGAGTAAAAATCCCATCAAACAAATCGGGCTTGGAGACACAACACTACGACTCGGTCTTACCAAAAAAGAGTTTCAACTGTTTGCTCGCCTCGTCCTACCAACTAGCAAAGCACCTACTAACGAATTTATGTTCGAACCACAACTTGGTAACGGTAGCCACGTTGGCCTTGGTATCGGTGGTGCATGGGATCACTCAACACAGCTTGCGCACATTGACAGCACACTCGATGTTCACGCGCAAATTGATGGCACCTATCTTTTGAGCAATTCACAAATGCGCACTTTTGATATCACTAGCTATGGTGCATTCAGCCGGTATTTAGTATTTAGAGCATTTCAAGATGGCGCAGGAAGACACCCGTGGTACCCTGGCGTCAATGTGCTCACGAAAAAAACAACCGTCTCGCCAACCGGCGAGCTGACGGCTCACCTTAATGGCGCAATAACCCGCGGTAATTTTAGGTTTGGTCTTTCGTATGGATTTTATGGCGCGCCACAAGAAAATCTCAGTATCAATGATTCATTCTCAACCTCATATGGCGTTGCTCACATGATCGGTGATGGTGCGGCTCACAATAACATTTCGTTTCACAACAACCCACGTATCTCAACGCATGGCGATGTGGCAGCAGCTGCAGTACCGGCACCCAATAAAATTATCAGCACTGCCGACCTTGACCTTAAATCAGCTACACAGCCAGCAAAAGCTACTAGCCAATTTGCACTCTCGTGTGGTCTACAGAAAAAACTTGCCGGTGATGATTTCGGTATCAACCTCGCTTCGGGGGTAACAATAAACCATACAAACGCATCACTCGCAGCCTGGCTTATTGCACTGCAACTCACCCTCAAGCTGTAAGGACCAACCATGAACTTAGTAAATAAATTGCTTATCGCATGCACCCTTTTCACCATACCGGTTGCTGCAAGTCAACGCTCAGAAGTTATCGTTGCCATGACAAACATTAAAAAGCTGGTTATGCAAGACCAAGACCTCCAGGGTTTTTTTACACAGGGTGAATCGCCAGAAGAGTTTTTAGAAAAAGCAAAACGAGT
>JAHFBQ010000075.1 GCA_023249935.1 bacterium | reverse complement strand
TAATTTTCTCCAGGAATATCTGCGCATAGATACAAGTTTTCCTCAGCCTCGTTATGATGATGTCATTGCATTATTTGTTCGACAGGCGCAAAAAGATGGTCTTGCTTACGATATTGTTCCGCTTGGCAATAATTATAAGGCCCTAGTGATTGTTTGCCAGGGAGCTGATCATTCGGTCCCTGCCCTTGTTATGACTCACCACATGGATGTAGTGCCCATTGTTGATCGTTCCGCATGGAAATTTGATCCATTCGGGGGGATTGTTAATGATGGTACGATTTATGGTCGAGGTGCACAAGACATGAAAGGTGTCGGGGTTGCACAGTATTTTGGGCTCAAAAAATTTTTAGCCATGGGCAACGCTCCCAAGCGACCAACCTATCTAGTGTTACTTCCTGATGAAGAGCATGGTGGCTATGAGGGAGCTGGTCGTTTTGTAGAGCATTCCTATTTTAATAAGATGCGTGTTGGTTATGTTCTTGATGAAGGTACCCCATCAGGAGATCCTTCATTTCTAAATATTAAAGTTTCCGAGCGTAAGCCAATTCAAATCTTCTTTGAGAGCCGTGGTAACATGGCGCATGGATCGCGTATTAACATTAAAAATGCGGCTCATGAGATGGTTGCGTTCTTGCACAATCTTGTTAAGTTCCAGGAAGCTCAACAGCTTAATGTATTGGGGCACGCCTCAGGCCTCTTACTATCGATGAATATAACTTCATTACAATTCGGTACCATCAAAGATGGCGTAGTGGCGTTGAATGTGATCGCCGATTCAGCAACAGCAACGGTCGATATTCGCGTTCCACCTACCATGCGCTTGCAAGATGTTCTTCGTTACTTGGATAGTATTGTATCTCGCTATCCATCGATTTCTTATAAGGTTGAATCGACAGTGCAAGAGCGTTTTTACGATCATACATACAGAAATACCTTCTACCAATCGCTTGAAAAAGCGGTACAATCTTCGGGGCTTAATGCCCATGCTTTCCACGCTGAAGAATCATCAGATCTACGGTTTTATCTTGAAAAAGGTCTGATTGGATTCGGGCTAACACCATTTACTTGTAAAGAAAATTTACATGGGACTAATGAATCTATTACCATCAGAGATCTTGAGCTAGCGCGTGATGTTTTTTGCTCCGTTATAAAAGATTTCTGCACGTAAAAGGATTCTCATGATAGATATGCTGTTGATTGTTTGCGAGCAAGCCTTGCTCTATTTTCCTCTAGTGCTTGGTGCGTATATCAGCATATCGCTCTTGAAAGTGCCTGATTTAAGCATAGAAAGCTCATATGTCTTTGGTGCGATTTGTGCTGCTAGACTTATGCCACAACTCTCGGTATTGCCACTACCTGCTTTACTATGTTGTACCCTTTTGGTGAGTTTATGTGGAGGGTTACTCGTAGGCGGTGTAGTTTTTTTCCTGACAAGACTTTTTCATGTGCCGCATCTCCTGGCAAGCATTTTGACCATCGGGTTATTTCATGGTGTAAATCAGTTTGTACTGGGCACCGCAAATTTTTCTCTTGCCGCCTACCAAAATCCCTTGTCGTGGCTTAATTTTGTTGCAGTGCATCCAGAGCTTCCGCTGCTGGCACTACTTTTTATCGTACTTTTTGCTTTGGGAGCGTTTTTGTTTCGCACGCAGCTTGGCTACAGCTTTTTGATTTATGGTAACAATCCCGCATTTTTTACCAACTATGACATCAGTGCAAAGTATGTTTTTTGTCTTGGGTTGTTGATTGCCAATGCACTTGCCGGCCTTTCTGGTTACTGTGTTGCGCAGTCTAGTAGTTTTATCGATATCAATGCAGGATTTGGGATGGCGCTTTTCTCGGTTACTTGTCTCATTCTGGGGAAAGCGATTGTTAGGCAGCGATTAAGCTCGATATTGATACCAGTTGTTGGCATTTTTGTTTATTGTATTATTCAGCAGTTATTACTCAAGATTGGTTTTAATCTTAAGTATTTCACTATGATTCAGTCGGTGATTGTATTGGGTATTCTTATTTATCAATACCGCCACGGTGCTCTGCGTAAGTACAAAATTGATAACTTGGGGGTGTAGGTTATGGCGCAGGTACTCGAGCTGAGGCAAGTGAGTTTCAGTTTTCCCAATCAAACAAAACTGTTTTTTCAAGAAATTTCTATACAATTTCCTGCTGGTGCTTTGCACTTTGTACGCGGACAGAATGGTGTAGGAAAATCCACCTTGTTTAACATTTTACGTGGTGCATTAGATGCGCAGGATAAGGTTTCTGGAGTTATTGTGCTCGATGGTGAGATTATTAAACTTGACTCGGGAAATCGTGATGGCCTGCGCAAGCTGCAGGCTCATATTAAACTTGTACAGCAAAATTTCGATCTTATGTTGGCTGATCAGCTTACGTTTGAAGAAAATTTATGTGTGGCGCGACTTGGGGTGTATCCCGGTCTTAGCGGCCTGCCAGCGGCAAAACCGTTACCAGCCTTTGTTGAGCGGTTTGGCATTCCCTATCATAAGCCGGTTCATCTGTTATCCGGCGGCCAGCGGCAAATGCTCGCAATTTTGATGGCATTGCAAAAACCAACAAAAGTTTTACTGCTTGATGAACCAACGGCAGCGCTCGATGCTCATAATTCAAAAATGATTATGGAATTTTTGAAATCATTGGTAGAAGAAAGTGGGTTGACGGTGTTGATAATCAGCCATGATCTTGAGCTAGTACAGCAGTATGCCAAGCAACGGTACTATCAAATTGTTGTAGATCCAGGTACCGCAGTTCGCTCAATGCAGCTTGTTGGGTGAGTAACGTGAGTTTGACGAGCTAAATAGGAAGTAAGGCAGCTACTACACGTCGTCCCGGCGAAGGCCGGGATCCAGGTTTTGTTTGCATAAATCTATTCATTAGATTCAAAAAAAATCATAGTAGCCGAATCTGTTAACATCATATTTTGTAGCGAATCTCATTTTTAAACCTCTTCTGGATAATCATGTATTAAAGTGAAGCCTGGATCCCGGCCTTCGTCGGGACGACGTGCTGGCAGAAAAAACAATTGTCGAATTTGCGTTAAAAACAGGTAGTCTCTTGCTCTTCACAAATAAAAGAGGCCCAGCTCTTTTAAAAAAACTGGGCCTCTAACTAATATCTATATTTACCTTTGACCAACAACTAAACCTTGCTGAGTGGCGAGCGCGCGCGTTTTTCCCTTAAGTAGCGCCTCGATAATAAACTGCTTTTTGGTTGTTATGCCATCATCTTGTTCTTTTGTTTCCAAGAAGAATACTGTTTTATTAACAAGGTCTTCTTCAATTTTTTCATAAAAAGCAATTGGCAAATCAGCGCCGGTTAGCTCGACAAAATAACAGAATCGATGCGTCAGCGTCCAAAGTAAATCATCAAGATCATCCATGTGATCGAGTATGTGATGCTGCGCAAGACCTTTGAGCCCTTCAGCTAAGGCAACAACTGATGGCCAAATGGTTTCTGGTGTTATGGGGTTCCACATTGTTTTGTTGATGGTGAGCTCAAAAAAGCGTACCGTCATGTTGCGCAGGCGCATGAGACTCTCTTGTTTACTGTTGTTTTTCGCAAGAGCTTGTGCTTGTGACTCTTCTTGTTGTTTATAAAAGGATGCAAGATCATGTGATAATTCTTCTATGAATGTTTCCGGGCTTGACTGAAATCGAGTGAAATGCTCCGTAAATTTATAGAGAATGACTTCTTCTGTATGCTTTTTAATAAATTCTAAATCTTCTTTTGGAGCTTCTGCTTGATGTGTATCAAAGTGAGGTTCCAAATTAATGGCAAAAGCAGGTAGTAGTTCTAAAGGTACTGTATCATTGATAATTTCAGCTTCTTTGAATTTATTGTAAAAGAGGCGTGTGCCAACATAGAGGTACTCTGGTGTGAGGCTGAGTTCTTTTCCTATGCCAAAAAATTCAATGACATGAGATGCATCTTGAGAGAGATAATTGGCATAGGATCTCTGATTGTATGACTGTTTTATGTATTTGAGAAAAGATTCGTTGAATCTTGCCGTCTTGGTTGCAAGGGGTGTTGTGCGGTTTTTAAGTCCCATATTTCCAACATCATGGGTAGCAAAAAAATCACGCAGACAGCGAATACTTGTATCAAGCGGCGTGTTGTTGTCGTCAAGCAGTGTTTCAAGTGGCGCTGTTACTTCGAATTGGTTGAGATCTTCTGTTAAAATGTTATCTGCATTGCAGGCATAGGTGAGTGAAATAGAGAGACATAGTAGAAGGGTATTTTTCATTTTCATTGCTTTACCCTTTGGTATTAAGTATGTTTGATCCGAATTTGATTTTAAGATTGTATGCAATCTCTGCTGAGATAGACGAGAAGATACCAAGAGGCGCTTTATCTTAGCAAGAAATTTTTTATTTAAATGATCTGGTGGGAGTATCAGTGTATGCCGCTATACCGGTATGATTCATACAATCGCAATGGGGCAAAAGCATCAGGAACGATCGATGCAGCCTCTGTTGTAGCTGCCAAAGAACAGTTGCGAGCACAAGGTCTTATGCCAACGTTAGTAGCTGAAGTAAAGGGCGATGCGGCCCAATCATTTTTGGCCGGGTTATTCGAAAAACCTATCGATACTAAGCAAGTAATTTTGTTTACTAAGCAATTGGCTGTATTGTTGCGCTCCGCAATTCCATTATTGCAGGCTATTGAATTGCTGGTGGATCAATTTGAGGGCAAGTTTCGTCGCGTGCTGATTTCAGTAAAAGACTCAATTAAAAATGGTGAACCACTTGCAAAAGAGTTGAGTAAGCATCCAAAAATTTTTAGTAATGTGTACTTGCAGCTTGTTAAAGCTGGTGAGGCTAGCGGTAAACTCGAGCCGATCCTTGAGCGGTTGGTGAGTTATCTAGAA
>JAHFBQ010000074.1 GCA_023249935.1 bacterium | reverse complement strand
AAGAATCATGATGAGCTTCTGTTCTTCACTAACACTGGCCGTATTTTCAGTATGACAGTGTTTCAAGTTCCTGAAGGATCGCGTACCTCTAAGGGCCGCGCGATTGTTAACTTGCTGCAACTTTCTGAAGGCGAGCGTATTGTTAAATTACTTTGCATGCGAGATATGGAAGGCAAGTTTATTGTCATGGTTTCCAAGCGAGGCGTGATCAAGAAGACTGATGCAACCGAATTTGCAAAGATTCGTAGCACCGGTATCAGAGCGGTTGGCTTGAATGAAAACGATGAACTAGCATTTTGTGGTGTGAGCGGTGGTAACGATACCATTGTGATTGCGACAAACAACGGACAAGGTATCCACTTCAAGGAAGGCGAAGTGCGCTGCATGGGCCGCCAAGCTGTTGGGGTCCGCGGCATTAGTTTGCGCGAAGGGGATTTTGTCGTTGGTCTTGAGGTCTTGACTGGCGTTACCGATCTTCTATTTGCCACCTCACAAGGGTATGGCAAACGTGTGAGCCTAGAAGAGTTTAGGGTTGCACATCGCGGAGGGCTTGGGGTCAGGACAATTCCTACCGGTGGCCGCAATGGTTCAGTCATCGGGCTTGCTCGTGTATCAGATGAATCTGAGATTCTTCTGATCGATACAAATGGCAAAGTAATTCGTTTGTCGCCGCAGGAAGTTCGGTCGATGGGTCGTCAAGCTAAGGGTGTTCGCCTTGTGCGCTTGGATGAAAAGCAAGAACTGAGTGCATTGCTTGCATTCGAACCAGAAGGTGATCTATCAAATCCCGAACCAGGATTACCTGAATTAGTGTCAGGACCGCTTGCAGAAGGTGTGCTGCTCAAGAGCAAGGAAGACGAGTTGCTTGAGCAGGACTATGCTGAGCTGGATACCATGGATGAAGGTTATGGTGAAGAGGAAGTTGTTCCTGCGCCAATGGACTCAGAGGCTGATGAACTTACTAACTAGTATTTAGAAAACCAAAAGGAGCGCCGACTTGAAAAAGTCGGCGCTCCTTTTGTTAGATCGTTTTAATAAAGAATTTCTGGTTCTAGTTGGATTAAAGATGAACTTGTTTCTTGAACTGTTTCTTCTGTAGACGCAGCTTTCCGAGCATTCTTTTTGAGTTTCTTAGCTTGTTTAGCCTTCTTTTTTACGACTTGTTTGTGTTTTTTATTTGTAGTTTCTTTTTTGGCCTTCTGAGCCTTCTTGGGTGCGCCTGTCGAGCCTTTATTTTTGATCGTGTTGGTCTTTGCTTCAGAAGGAGCGTTTGATGGTATTAGTTGTGCAAGCTTTATAATTCCTTGTGTCTTTTTATTAATCCACGGTACTGCGTTTGCTGTGGTGAGCAGGGCGTGTAGATCCGGGTAAAGGGCTGGATAATTTGGATAAACTTCATCACAAATTGCTATGAGGACCTCTCCAAGCGTATTATTTTTCACTTCGAGTTTTTCTTGCTCGCTTATTTCCGGTATTAGTTTTTCTTGCTCGTTTATTTCCGCATCAGTGCTTTGATCGCCGCTGTTGGATGCTAATAATTGGACAGTTTCACCCTGTGAATTCGGCAAATTTTTTTGCAAATATTCATTGAGGAATGTAATTTTCTGTTTTGTGGTTGGCTGGATTAGAGCCTGAGAGATCTCTATTCTTAAGTCGTCTTTTGTCTTTTCATTAATTCTAACCGTCGCAGCGTTGTACGCTCTAACTTGTGCATAATATGGAGCTAATCGCTCTTGTTCTCTTTTTGCAGCATCTTCGGCATCTTTCTGTTGTTGAGCTGCATTTTCGTCATTGATTCGTTGTATTTCTTCGGGGGACGCCCCCTCTGGAATTGTTTGCATCGGTCTCATCACCATCATTCCCATTTCGGCTGGTTTTTGAGGTGGTCGTCTCATGGCTCTCGCTTGTAGCATAGAAGCATGCACCGTTGTGCCTGTTAGTAAGATAGAGAAAAGAGCGAATCCTAAGGCTATTCTCACTATTGACTTCATGGATTTCCTTTTTTTAAAAATATAAACTTTCCTATTTGATTATATTTTTATGGGGGGGGGTAATGTAAATAATTTCAAATATAATTATCAATTAAATGTGATTTGGGCTAAAAAAGGGATAAAAAAGACTATTTATGGTGTTTTAATCACAGAAGGATGTTGTTGTTCTTACTCCTGTGTGCTAAAATCCGCACAGCTTTTTTCCGTTTACAAAGGGTTATAGTGTATGGATCAGGGTCATCGTCTACTTATGCAGTTACATCTCATCGATGGGGTGGGTGCGGCAACCGCCAGTCAAGTGCTCAGCTTTCTAGCTCGGCGTGCTGGGCTTGAAGAAGATTTTTTTATATCACCTTCGTTTGATGCATCGAAATTACATGCCATTGATTTTAGCTTTGTGTATGAACTTTCTCTGATTGACCTGGTACAGGAAGCAGGGCTTTCTCCGCAGGCGGCACGTGCGTGTTCGCAGGGACTGCTTGAAACAAAAAAATTTGATCGCGAATGTGAGCTGATAGAGCGTCATGAGATACAGGTGGTGACGCTGCTTGATGAACATTACCCGGAGTTATTGCGTACCATTCATTCACCGCCAGCAGTGATTTATGTACAGGGCCTGCCGCTGCAAGCTGTCGAAAAATGTGTGGCGGTTGTTGGAGCTCGGGCTGCCGATGAGTATGCTCAATCGGTACTAGCAGCTATTTTGCCCGATGTGGTGAGGCATGGCTGGACGGTGGTCAGTGGTGGAGCGATTGGTGCTGATGCGTATGCTCATGAGATTACACTTCAGGCTGGAGGCAAGACAATCGTTGTTCTAGGATCAGGGTTATTGGCATGGTATCCAAAACAAAATTTTGCGTTGTTCGATCGCGTCATTGCGCTCGGTGGGTCGGTTATATCGACGTTCCCCCTCGAGACGCAACCGGATCCAAAAACATTCCCGATGCGTAATCGCATTATTTCTGGGTTATCGCAGGGGTGTCTTGTGGCGCAGGCTGCGCGTAGAAGTGGTGCGCTGATCACTGCACATTGTGCACTTGAGCAAGGGCGGCAAGTTTTTGCTGTGCCAGGGACTTTGTTTTCTTCGCTCAGTGAGGGTTGTCATGATTTGCTTGCACAGGGTGCTGGGATTGTAACGAGTGCTCGCAGCATACTTGAAGCCTTAGAAGGAGTGAGTGTAATGGCCACTGAAGAGCAACAAAATCTTGTCTTTGCAGTGCCCTATGAGATTCAATCAAAAAAAATAGAGCGAGAAGAGGTCGGGCATCCTTTGCTTACCCATTTTAACGGGGCTATGAGCATTGATGAGTTGGTCATTAAATCAGAAAGGTCTGCTGGCGAGTTGCATGACTTGCTGTTCACCTTGCAGCTTGAAGGATTTGTAAAACAAAATTTTGCCGGCTTATGGGAGCGTCTATGATACATGAAAAGCTTGTCATCCCGGACTCAGATCCGGGATCCAATCCGCAAGACATTTTATTGTTAGGGTCACAATCTAGTAGCCGAAAAATGCTGCTGACTGAAGCTGAAATTCCTTTTGTTACGGTAGCTCACCGTAGCTCGGAGCTGGAATCTATTTTTAGTGGTGATCTGGCAGCCTATGTTGTTGATATCGCTCGGCATAAAATGGCATCGCTGGTTTTGCCAAGAGCACAAGATAGTGTTAAAGAAAATATTTTTGTGCTTACGGCAGACAGCATGGTGCAGCATCCACCATCAGGAGAATTTTTTAGTAAGCCTGAAAATCATGCTGATGCTATGCGTATGTTAGCGCTTGCGCGCGAAAGTGAAATGTTGATTATGACGGGGTGCTGCCTGCGTGAATATGTAGTAGTCGATGGTGGCTGGGAGATGAAGCGTGAACGTGTCTGGGCAACACCTACCTACATTGAATTTGTTGTGCCAAAGGACGAAGTAGATTATTTCTTGCGTAAAGCACCCGCAGCTATGCAATCGGCTGGTGCTGGAATTTTGGAGGGATTTGGTGCGAATTATCTCAAGTTGATTCGAGGTTCTTTCAGTGGCGGGCGTGGTTTGCCGATCTTTGAATTGCGGGTTGCATTGAGAGAGCTTGGGTTTGTGTTTGAATAAAGACAACAAAAAAAAGCTAGACTTGGCCGGTGAAAAACCGGATAGAGCTCTTCTCAAGACTTTTCTTACGAGTATGCTGTTTTTGAGTTAAGCAGCTAAAAACCTATGAGGAGTGCATGTGCTAGCAAAATTTCATCGTACGTTTGGAGCATTTCTATTTTTAGTTTTTTCCATGCAGTATGTGGCTGCTTTTGATATCGGTAGCCTTGCGATGGGTACGAGTAATTTTGCCAGCAATGTTTTATCCCACACAGATACACTCAACCTCATTAAAGTAGGATTACGAGAATCTGATGAAGGAGGGAAAACTAAACTCAAACCCTATATTGACCATATATCTAAAAAAGAAGCCACAAAGGTTATTAGCGTAGGACTAGTCTTATGGGGCATTGCTAAAACATTTCCAAGGTCAACTGATAGTTATCGCTATAAGCCTGATAGCAATATGTATCGATCTTATGGCGATGGAGGCTCTGAAGAAGGTGATAGTTATACTGGCAACGTTGATGCAAAAGGGAATCCCTACAGACCTGAATGGGCACAGAAAGAGCATGATGCTAAAAAATCAGAGGAGTTGCGCAGAAAACAGGGAGAAGCCGATCGGGAATATGAGGAAAGAAGGAAATGCTTAATAGAGGAAGAGCAACAACGGCTATCCGATGCGAAGCTGCGCAAAGAACAGCAACAAAGAGCTCTTGAACGCTCTCAAGAGCAAGCAAAAAGAGACAAGCTGCTAGAGGAAAAACGTGCGGATAAGTTTCAAACTCATCAATCAATAAAATTCCTCGGGGATCTACCGTCTTTAATGTCAATAAAAATTCCTTCATTTAATCTAAAAAAGGGACATTGTTGGTTTTGCTGCCGTTGGCATAACTTTAGCGAGTGACGAAACAGCCAAAGCCATCTTT
>JAHFBQ010000037.1 GCA_023249935.1 bacterium | reverse complement strand
TGTTGGGAATCGTTGTTTATGTAGCAGCCAGCCAGTGATTTTTGCATAGTGTTTATAAGCGCGTTTATCTCGATTTGCCAACACTTCATCCATGTAGCGCCGTAACGTTTTGTTGCCATGGTAGGTGGTAAGATACACACTATGAGGAGGATGTACCCGTTTTTCAAGCAACTCTTTTGCTCGATCGGCAGCTTTTTTAATGGTCCCTCTGAATCTACCTTGGGATCTATCGTTGGCGAGTAATAGGTGGTTGCTGATGAGTAAGGAGATCAGGAGCGCAAAACATTTTTTTCATCACGAGAGATCGGCCTCATGCTTCTTTTTTACAGTAAGCCAAATAGGTACATGATAAAGCTCAAACTCATTGATTAAAGATTCTAAGCTACGGGATTCATTGGCTGTCAACCTTTCAAACCAAGCATCAAGAGGGATCCATGCCAGGAGATATTCGATAAAGTTGCCAATGATGTACATCGGACGAGAGTTATGCTCAAATATTTCGAGCTCTAGTTTGCTTTTATAAATGCTGAGCAGTGATAGTAAAAGTAAGTTGTGTTGGTCCGGTGCGAAATCCGAGTGTTCTTTGTGCAACCAGCGGATGACATTTTTGAAGTATGCGTGAGTTTTTTCGTTTCCGGGTGCTTGTAAGAAATTATAGAGCTCTTCTGGGGCAACGTAATGAAAATGACGATGTTTTTGAATGGGGCGATTTTGATCTAGTATGGTAAGAGCTAGACGTTCCATAGCAAAAACATTACAACAGCTTAAAAACAAAGAGATCGTTAGTACAAATTTTTTTTTCATTTATAAAACCACATTTTTAAAAGCTTCCTGCAACTGAGGATAGAGCTTAAGGAAGTCTGAGCAGATTAAGTTTGTTTCTGTCAACGTAGTTAGAAAATTGGTATCGCCCGACCAACGAGGAAGCACGTGGATATGCAGGTGTGATGGGATGCCGCCGCCGCCAGCAATGCCAACATTAATGCCAATGTTAAAACCTTCACATTTTACTACAGCCTGGATCACCGTCATGCTGTGCGTTACCGCTTCCATCATGTCGCTGCGTGTGATCTTATCTAAAGATTCAAGGGATGGCTTGTGAGCAAGCGGGAGTACCATGAGGTGGCCGGCATTGTAGGGATAATAATTCATGACGACAGCGCAGCGCTCGAAGCGTTTGAGAATAAGATGTTTTGTATCGTCGACTGCCTGAAATTTCTGGCAAAAAACGCAATCCACTTCACCGATTTGGTCTTTGGGCTTGGATTTATCTTTTGCGCGTGTCACATAATCATGACGCCAAGGGGCATAGAGCTTTTTCATACACACTCACCACTCACGAGGTTGATTTATTCAACAAACCAGAAGGGTAACAGAATTAAGCTTAAAACTAAAGAGCCCGAAGTAACTTACGCTACTTCGGGCTCTTTTCACTAAACCGTTTTAGTCAATAAAGGTGATGGCTTGGCCAACCTTATTGGCACGACCGGTACGGCCGATTCTGTGGATGTAGTCTTCATACGTTTGTGGTTGATCAAAGTTGATCACGTGTGAGACGTCATTGATATCGATACCTCGCGCAACAACGTCGGTTGCCAAGAGGATATTGATATGATTATCTTTAAACATCTGTAACGCCTTTTTGCGCTGTCCTTGCGTCTTCGCACCGTGGATGGTCGACACATGGAAGCCACGAGCTCTCAAAGCTTTTGAAAGCTTATCGGTGGCCGCTTGAGTTCTTGCAAAGATGATTACTTTGGTAAATTCAGGCTTGATCAAAAGATCATGCAACACTTCAATCTTGTCTTGTGGGTAAGCTCTGATAACGTCTTGGTTGACGTTTTCAGCAGTTTGTCTCGTTTTAACGTTGATTGATACCGGGTTGGTAACAAACGTGTCCATCACTGCTTTGATATCTTTTGAAATGGTAGCAGAGAAGAACAACGAATGACGTTTTGCAGGCAACTTTTCAATGATGTACTTCATGTCGTTGATGAAGCCCATGTCGAACATGGTATCAACTTCGTCGAGTACGATAGAAGTATAGTTTGCTAGATTCAAAATTCTATTTTGTTCTAAATCTTTCAAACGGCCTGGTGTACCGATAACGAATGCAGGATTTCTTCTTAGTTGGCTCGCTTGGTAATGAATGCTCATGCCACCGATACACAACACTGAATTGATACCCGTACCTTCTTTGAACAGATCAAGTTCGCTTTGAATTTGAGCTGCCAATTCTCTGGTTGGGGTAATGATCAACACTCTGCTGGTTTTTTTCGTTAAAACGTTGTTTACCAGAGGGATCAAGAATGCAGCTGTTTTGCCGGTACCGGTATTTGCGGTACCGATCAAATCTTTGCCTTCAAGCAAATGAGGGATCGCTTCATCTTGAATAGGGGTTGGCATGGTGTAGCCGCGCTTGCTGATGTTTTTCTTTACTTGAACTTCAAGTGCGAAATCAGCAAACATGTGCGTCGGATTATAGATCGGCGCAACTACGGTCTCTTCAACTTTTTTAATAAAGTCTGAAGGGTTAAATTTTTTGATTGGGCGGGCTGGACCTCTTCTTGGACCGCCGAAGCCGCCGCTGCGTTGAGGAGCAGGTCGTCTGCCGCCTCCACCAAAAGAGCGAGCCGGTTTATCGGCTGATGCTCTAAAAAAAGGTTTCTTTTCTGACGAATGTTCTGGATTACTGTACTTTGACATAATTTCCTGAAAGTAAGATGTGGGAATATAGATTATTATTGTCTAGTTCGTTGGCATTCAAATGAGCCCACTATGCTAGACCATTTTAAGATTTTTACCTACGAAAACTTCGTAATTGTTGATATCAGGTTATCATATATTCAAATAGAAATATACAATTATCTTCTGGAATTGTTTGAGAAGGGGGCGATCGTTCTTGCTAGCACGGCTGAAAAGGAGAAGTGGAGGGGCTTTTTATGCCCCTCCCCGGTGATTTTAGCGAGTTTTCTCAGTGTCTATTTTTGCCGCTTTTAGCAGCTCTTCTCTGGGCTTTTGTTAATCTTTTAGGCTCCTGAACGGCTGCTTTGACTGTAGGTGCTGTGTCTTCTTCTTCGAAAAGTCCGCGAAGGCCGCTGCGTTCACGAGAATCATCTTCTGCTGCCTCTTGTACTACTTGTTTTCCACGTTCAGATAGGGCTTTGCTTAGGTTGATAACCTGTAATTTAAGGTCCTGAAGTTCTTGTGCTAATTTTACCGCTTCATCTTCTTTTTTGGTAGCGTGAGTAGTTGCTGTAAGAGTTCTAGGGCTAACTTTAGGTTGTGCGGCTGTGACTTCGATCAATGGTGGTGGGGCATCATCCTCACCGTCCTTGGCTTTGTTTTCTACTTCTTGTTTCAAACAGGTTGTGATTAATCCTTCGTTGGCTTTAATGGCAGCGTCGAGTTCTGCTACTTTAGCTGTGTCACCATTCTCTCCGGCGGTAAAGCGAAGTGCTGAAACATGATCTACTGCGTCAGCGAGAGCATCAGGATCTCCGCTTTCAAGAGCCTCTGTAAGAGCCGCTTGAATTTGTTGAGCGATCGGAGCGCCGCTTCCACTAAACCAGTTCAAAGGATTTGCCCAGCCTCCCCAGTAACCCTCAGATGATTGCTCTTGCGGAACTTGTTTTCCTACTGTGCCGTCAGCAGCATTGCACACTTGCGTTACAAAAGACAGTGCGAGTGCAGAGCACATGCCGACGATATAACGTTTTTTCATAGCATTTTCCTTTTTTGTGAGATCACCTTGAACAATGATTTCCACTACGGAGAAACTACTACTATTTTTGTTACACGGATAGAGTTGTGTATTGCATGGTGAATTTGTGCTGAAATTTAGCTTGTTTTCGCTGGTGCAATGAGTGATTTATTTTTATCTGTGTGAGGCCTTGCCGAATCGTGCGGGTTGGCGAGAGCCTGCGGATTCTTTATCGTGGTTACTAGGGGATCCACATTGGAGGTGTTTCGGAGAAGTAACAGCGGCTACTTGTTGTTGGCGATTTTCTTGCTGTTGCCGACGTTTCTGTGCCCGAGCAGCTTGAAGATCAGTCGCATATTCTTCAGCGATAGCATCAATGTCTGGGGGTGTTATAAGTTTTAGACAGTAATAGAGTACATCTCGATTTGCTTTGATTATTTCAATCAGTGCGGTGTTTTGGTTTTTCCGTGCCGTCTCATTGATATTGGAAACTTCGTCAACAAGCATTTTAATCTCAGCAACAGCTTCGTCGTATGCTTTCTTATCAAGCTTTTGCTCAGCGAGGACTGCTTTTTCGTGAAGCTTGGTCATATCAGTAAACATGCTCTTAAGTGAAGTTATTTTGAAGACTGCAATGGTATCTGGTCTGTCGGATGCTGTGCATATGTGTGTTGCGCAAGTTAGTGCTAGTGCTGAAAATAGGCCTGTGAGATATAAATTTTTCATAAACTTTTCCTTCATTGTTAGTTATAAACAAAACACGAGTTTGTCTGCTTTTTACAGTGAGTTATGTCTACCACGACGTCGTCCCGGCGAAGGCCGGGATCCAGGCTTTTATACATTTTTCTATTCCTTGAGCAAGAGAAAAGAATACACGAAATGATACAATCTTTCCAGTTAAACCTGGATCCCGGCCTTCGCCGGGACGACGTATAGGCGTGGCTATGCTTCTCATTTGAGAAGTTGCCAAACTCGTGTCATCAAGCAAAGAAAAAGGCTCAAAGCCGCCTTTTAGAAGGACTTTGAGCCTTTTTATAAACTTTTAGTACGCTAAGAAGTGTCCGTCTTTAGCGACGGTGCTGGCGTTGCTGGAGACGTCTTTGGCGTTCTTCATCCATAAGTTGCTTTGCAAATTGTTGTGCGAGCGATAGCGTTGTCTTAACGCTGCCAACGCCCTCTTGTTCAGTTGATTTCGCAAAAGTATTTAGAATGAATTGTAGCTGTGTATCGCAATTAATGAAGGCTTTTACATACGGGTTGTCTTGTCTGTACATATCCAAAATCATTGTGCATGCTCCAGTGAAATTTTCAGCATCATCCACTACCAGACTTTTCGTGCTGATTTGGGCAGCAAGAGCTTTTACTGATTCTATTTCTTCTCGCAGCGTGTCGAAAACGTTGGCTAGACCTAATAGATCTGCATCTTCATTGATAAAATTGATCACAGCAACGTTATCTGATCCATATGCGTCTGAAATCAGGTTGCATGCAACAGCGAAACGGGTGCTTTTGGTATCACTTAAAGCAGTTTTTTTATTAGAGAGGTTTCTTATTGTTTTTGCAGCTTCTTTAACACAATTAAACTGTTTTTGTGCTGCATCAGGCCGCGCTTGTGACGCGTGTATCAGTGTTCCTGAAGACAACGCAAATGCTGATGACAATCCGAATACAAGTACTTTAAATACTTTCATAGGTAACCCCAATCTGAGAGAACAAATAAACTTATTTTTCCATTCCTACTGAGAATATCACTGAAACGGGATTTTGAAAAAAGCCCGGAAAACCGAATATTCTACTGAATTGTGATATCAAAAGCAAATTTTGCGCCTTGCTGTGCTGGTTGAGCACAAATGGTGCCACCGTGCTGCGTAATGATCTCGTGCACGATGGCAAGTCCCAGGCCCATGTTTTTTTTACCGGTAGAGATGTACGGCAAAAACAATTTGTCTGCTACTGTCGGCGCGATGCCGGGACCGTTGTCCTGAAAGGTGATGTGGAGTTGTTTGGTATGGGTGAGAGTAGGATTGGATCCCGGCTCGGAGGTCGGGATGACAAGAAGAGATGTGATTGTAATTGTGATTGTTGGCTTCGGTGTCTGAGCGTTTTTGAACGCCTCAATGCTGTTGGTGATCAGGTTTACAAAGACGCGCTTCATCTTATCGATGTCGATCATGATGGTTGGGTTATCTTGTTTGGTGCCGATCATCCTGAGGAGGCCCTCAGGGCCGTCTCGAAGGATCACAAACTCAATGTCTGGGTAGCTGAGTTGAAAAAGCGCAACGACGCTCTGTATTAATGTTGCGATGTTGCATGGTTGTAGATCAAGTTTGGCTGGTGCTGCAAAAGAAGAAAAATCGGCGACTAATCTTTTGATTGTACTGACCTGATCGAGGATGAGTGAGCAGCTTTCATCAAAAATTTTTGCCTCATCACCATGGAGTGTCGGTAGGCAGCGGCGTTGGAGACGCTGTGTTGTTAGTTGGATGGGAGTGAGGGGGTTTTTGATTTCATGAGCAATTTGTTTTACCGCCTCCTGCCAGGTTTTGAGCGTGTTGAGTTTTACCGTGTTACTGATCAGTTCGTTGTTTTTTCGGTCAATATCTGTTTGAGCGGCGGCTAAAGACTTGGTCATTTCGTTAAAACTCACTGATAATGCTTGTAGGTCGCGAGAGCCTGTTGGTTCTACCTGTATTTTAAGCTTGCCAGCGCGTACATCATTGGTTGCTTCTAACAGGTTTTGAATAGGTTGACTGATGCCGCGGGCGAGGTAAAATGCACACCAGATCGCGAGGACCAGGACTAAAAACAACAGAATGATGGCCTGGAGATAGAAATTGAATTTGAGGACGTGTTTCATTTCGCGCACGTGCATGTAGTCGGTATGGGCGTTCTGTATTTTGATCAGGGCACTGCGTACTCCCGCAGGCGGACGGAAGATGAGTGCTAGGATGCCGGTAGGGTAGTGCTTGACCCAGTAGGTAGAGCCAAAAAAGTCAATGATAGTGCTGCTATCGGGGGTGAGGGTTTTAAGTTGATTAGTAAAAGAAGCTTTCAATTCTTTGATTCCTCGGTCATTAAATTCACGAAAGACGCGCCATTGAGCAGTTTCTGCCTTAAGGTTGATGTCCTCTTCCTCGAGCGGCCACCAGTGGACCTCGAAATTTTCGATTTGAATGGGGAGTGGGGTGGCGCCTGGTATCGTCATACTGTCTGCAATGCTGGCGCCAGCCAGGGCAAGCCTATGCCTCATTTCCCGTGAAGTTTCTTGATACAGAGTCAGCCCGCCTGCTAGCCCCTGTTCAACCCGCGCCCCAAACCACAGGTCAAGGTGCTTGACTACCAGCTTGCTTGGACCAAGAAAAATGAAGATTCCTGGTAAAATTGAAAGAAAAATGAACGAAAAGAGCAAGTTTTTCTTAAAAACAGACCCAGGCCGTTCTTTGCGGCGTTCGAGAAAGAGGATGACGCTCTGGCGGATGATACTTGCAGCCAGAAAGATTGCGATAAAAATTTCTACGTTGATGAGTAAAAAAAGTAACGGACGGCCAATGCCGCCGCCAATGTTGTGCTCATAGCGCTCTACCATGGTGGTAAAAAATATGCTTGTGGCTAAAATTGCCACATTCATCGGTATTTGGTAGTAATATCTTTTGTGATTGTCTTTCTGTTCGTTGTTTTTAAACATTTTAAACCTTCTTAAAAAGTCTGCCGAGCTGATTTTTCTTTCAACGTGAATCGTTTTTTACATTGGCATTAAAAAAAATTTCAAGCTGTGGGAGGGGGTTTTGCGCCTGGTTTTGGTCTCGCTATACTATCAATACTTATTGAAATACTAGCAACCAGGTTTAGATATTTGAATTGCAAAACATGGATTTTTATAAGCCTTATTTGGGGGGCCTTTTCTATGAAGAACAGAGTAAGTGTTCTAACGATCTTAAGCGTAATCTTGCTTATGGTAGCAAAGGTTGCGGTTGGTGCTGCTACAATGGTTGCTCAACGTGGTGCCGAGCATGACTTTCGGTTTCGTGAGCCAGCCTTGTACAAACCAGCAAAAACAACGAGTACAGATCAGTACGAATCATTGATGCATATATTTAAAAAAGCTGACGGTACGGGAAAAACCCTCATTCATGCGGCAATTTTGTCGGATGGATTGACTGCTGATCGTTACGAAGAATTTCAACTAGAAGATGTATTGCAAGGGCTTGACTATGTGCATAGCAAGTCGTTGCGTTTTGCCATTCCAGGTACCCGTTATGTGGTTGTGCTTGATTGGGGCTTTGGTGGTGCTGGTGAGCATAATCTAGAATTTATGCTGCCATTGCCTACGGTGCCTTTTAAAGTAGAGCTTAATGAAGATGTGTCAGCTACTATAGCTGGTCGCGATGGAGCCTTGGTTGGTTTTGGTAAAATGCTGATGGAAAATGAGCTTAATAAAGTCGCGCGCGATGGAGACTTAGGCAAAGTATTGCAAGGTTTGGGTGTTTCGCCAATTCTGAAGCCTCGCGCTATTTTCTTACTTAAGCTTGCGCTTTTGATTCAGCATACTTTCAAAACTCAAGATATTAATTTCTTTGCCAATGAGCTTGGTTTCCTCTTGTGCCGCTTAGTATTATCCGGTGATATTAACATGCCGGGATTAAAAGATAGTTCATTGACTATGTTACTTCCTAAGGGGCTTGTGGATGCTATCAATGGCAAAGCTCCGCACTTATTAGAAGTTGTAGACTCTATGTTTGCATCGTCGAAGAAGTTGTTTTCAGGAATAAATAATGATGAAGCGCTAGCCGGTTTCAAGACATTAACGTATGTATTTGATGGTAATGCTACCGTAGCTCAGGAATTCAAAGAAGTTGCACTTACCATGCTTGATGATGAAGATTGTCAAGAGCGATTAGAAGCGTTCTTTGCGTCTAAGCATCTGCAAGTGCTTGATTGGGATGATTTCTGTGAAATACAAAATGGTGGTACAGCCGTTCGAGGGTTTAGCTTTAATGTTGGTAGAATGATTTCGTATGGTAACGATGCTTCGGCATTAGTTGATTGCGAATTGTTGACCCCAGATCAAGCTGCGCAATTAGGCAAGCCTGGTACTGTATATACCGCGCAAAAAGGTAAGTTTACCGTTGTATGTTGCCGTACCGATAAAGCTTCTTTTGATATGCCGCAAACGTTCTCTGTCTTGGCAGCCTCGGTTGCAAAGGCATGGGGCCAGTACATGACGATTGTGCGTAACGAAGTGGCTCAAGGGCATGATTTAGTTGATGCAGATGAATTGTTGCTTGAAGATGTGCGCGAACGCCAGATGCTCAGAAAATTTCTTAAATCAGAGAAAGGCGAATTGTTAAGCGAGCGTTTAGAGCATGCATTGAAAGCCGCTAGAGACCCGTTTGAAAAAGTGCGCTTAGCTTTCAAGAAAGCGGAGCGTGAGCTTAATGAAAAAGTTGCCTCGCGAGCAGTGCTTGCACAACGAGGTAATCAAAGAGGAATGGCGGCAGTTATTGCCAATCTTGATGCACAGATTGCACAGCTAAAGAAAAACGTTGCATGTCTCAAAGAGCAACTGAATGAAAATGAAACTGATGCAACCTGTTTTGAAATTGATGAACTTATGCAGGTATTGAAAAGTCAACATAGTGCTGGTAAGGGCATAGATCATGACCTGCGTAGTCGAGTTGAAGAACTACAGCGTGAACTTGCTGTCCAGCAAGAAACTGCTGCAAAGCTACAAACTCAAATCAAGCTATCTGATGATGAAAAGCTAAAGCTTCGTGATGCTGTGATGGATGTTTACGAGCAAGAGTTTATCATGATAGGGCAGGAACTTGACAAGCTTAGTCGCGGTAGCGCGTTTGGTGTTGAGACTCTTGCTCGTATGTCAGAGCTTGAAGTGTATAAAAAATTCTTAGAGGTGCGTGTTAAACGTATGCAAGATCAACAGGTTGGATTGCGTAAGTTGATGGCCTACAGGAGCGCGGTTGCTCAAGGGGTTATGCTGACAACAGAGCGCCAAAAAGAATTTTATGATCTTGAGCGAACCTTGGGTTTTGTTTTTGCGGCTAATAATCCAGTTGATGTCTGTCGTGTTACAAAGGTACAACCATCAATTGCAAAACGATTTATACAAGAAATTGCTCAACCAGCATATGGATCAGTATTTGAACCTATGCATCAAGACTTTATTAAGGCTTTATCGACCATTATGAGACGGTCAGATTTTGCTAAAAATAACATAGCCATGGTTAAATACGCGTTGAGTCTGCTTTTTCCTGCTGCTCAGGGTGTGGTTCTGGAACGAATATTGCAAGGTGCGCGCGTTTAACGCGCGCACTTCTTTGCAGTCTGGGGGGATTATGATGGTGTGTAAAAATATTCTGGGACTCGTCATTGTTGGTGCTCTAAGTGGTATCGCTTTGGCTAAATCAGAGACAGAATTATTAGCTCGTTATGAAGAAATTCAGCAAGAGCTTGGTGTTGAGGGTATAGCTAATGATCGAAAGATTGATCTAGAAGCTGAGCAGCATCGACTCACTATGGAGATGGCTAATCTATCGTCAACGTCTCAGGCTTCGTCCTCTGGCTACGCCGAGTCTCCGGTAAGTATTGTTGAAGAAAAAGCAACTCAATTGGTCGTTGTAGCCTCGCCAGGGTCATTGGTTGCTCATGTTCCTGCTCAGGAATCCAAAGCAGAAAGAACTACCCTTAAAGCTAAGCTGGACTTAGTGTTCAAGCGCTTCATTGTAATGCATCATTTAGATGAGCATGCGGTTGTGTTGGCGGAAGGTTTGGAGCGAGAGTTTATCAATAAATTAAGAGCGTTTGATGAGGTCGATAAAGATCAGCAGCGATGCATCCACGCTGAAATAGTGGCGTTTGTAGAAACTGCGCGTCTGTTGTTTTATAAGATGCAGTTATTGACGGTATCACCTGCCCTTGTAGGAAGTTTATTTGGTGGTTTAGCGATATTGCATGTTGATAAACAGCGCTTGAGTAACATTTTTGTTAAAGTTCTTCATGCCGTAATGTGTACTGGCAATAAAATTGCACATGAATCACTACTGTTTAGTGTCTTAGCTGCTGAAAAAGTTATACAAGCTTCGTGGAAAACGCCTTTTAAAAATAGAAATGTTAAGCGAGCATTCGCTATGACGTTTCGGCAACCTCTTGCTGATCTTATGCAGGGAGTTGTTGAGCTAGAGGGCGAAATCGAAGCAATACCTGTGCTGCAAAGTACACAACATGATACTTTTAAGAACAAATTTATTCATAGAGCTGATGTGCTGATGCACGATCTACAGCAAGAAAAAGCATTTTTATGCGCAAGAAGTGATGCTGCTGCCGTCTGGGCGCAATTCTTTGTCTATAAAATAATTTTATTAAAGCGTGCTATGTCAGTGCAAGTGCAACTTGCTCGTGGTGGCAAGCATGCTAGTATCCATCAAGAGGTATATGTTAAACATAATTTGATTGTCTTCGACCCAATGTTTCAAGAAATGCTATCGATGTCACAGTTAGCTGGGGCGGCAAAGCACTATGAATCATTGGTTGGCCGCTTTCTTATGGGGCAATTGACGCCTTGTGTAGATTCTAATCGTGAACATCTTATGTTGCTTATGCAGCTGAGAGGTTTACTTGGAAAAATTGTACCATCTTGTTCCGGTACCCACGCAGTAATCAATACGAGTGGCCATTCATTGGTAGAGGCTTTTAGAGCGACTTATACACCAACCATTCCGACGCGTAAAAGCTCTGCTCTGTATGCTGACTTGCTCAGAGAGATGATTACAATACTCGAAGAGATTGGTAAGGTGCTGCAGAATAATGGATTTATATTCAACGCTGCTAGCAGTGTGGTTACAAATTTGCTTGGAGACAGGGGGTTGTTGGTAAATCTTGGGCCTAAAGAATTGCAATTTGGCGCGACTGCGCTTGGTATAGCTCCAGAACAATTAAAAGCAATGTTAGCTTGTGGTTCCAATAATCCAAAAGAAACGGTTATGCGTCTCTTGGCGCATGCAAGTCCTATGCTTGTGACTGCGATTTTGCAGTACGTTCGTACTGGTGATATAGCGGGCTCAAAGCCAGTTGGTGGTAAGGATGTTGTGATTGCCAAGGCAGCAACAACCAGCGGCGTTGCACTAGAAGCACAAGTCAAAGACAATCCTGCTTTGATTAGGCGGATAGAAATGGTAGCTCCAGGGCTCATGGATTTGCTTGCTGGCCAAGTTCAAGCGGGATTACAGCAAGTCTAGAATCTTAAGAATATTAAACAGCAATTAAACACCATAATTTCAATAAATTATGGTGTTTAATTGCTGTTTGCAATAATTCCAGGAAAGGGTAGAATGAAGAACGAGGTTATAATTCTAAATGGTTCTTTGGGAAAATCTCTGAAAGAACTGTTTTTCTTCAATGGAGGTTCTTATGAAACGTATTTTATTGGTCCTCGCGACCGTTTTTGTTCTGAACATTGGTGTGGTGTCTGCAGCGAATAATCCTGCTCCTGCAGGAATTGTGGATTATGCAGCAACTTTGCTGTCAACCGTGGCTCAATATACCCCAGACCAAACTGCATTGCTCAAACGACTTACGGATTTGGCTCAATCGATACCTGGCTCGGCAACCGTTGGCCAATTTATAGCACCGTTGCAGCAATTTATTGTACAACATCCAGTTGGTGTTACCGCGGGCGTTGCTACGTGCATGATTCTGTACTTGTTGAGAAAAAATCGTCAATTGCAGAAATCTGGTAATGCGATGGAAGACCTTATACAGATGAAGCTTGCTGCCGCAAATAAAACGTTACTTTCAAGTGATCAAAAAAGGCGACAGATTAAGAATTTTAGGCGTGGCGGGATGAATGTAGTGCCTGCTGGTGAAGAATTTCATCCAGATGCCCTGGTTAAAGAATCACGCGGTTGGAGGAGCTTGTTTGGATTATGGCGCTAGTTATTAGGTTTATGAATCTTATAGCCACGCAATCATTTGAGATTGCGTGGCCTCTTTTTTTATACTAGATCAAGTCCAAGTTCATGGGCTTTTACGGTTATTTGCTTAAGCAACTCATTTCTTAACTCCGTACTATCAAAACCGTCTTCGGTAACAACGGCATCAACATGAGCTTGATTTTTCTTGCTGGTTAAATCTTGCCAAATTCCTGTAATGCCGACGATCACATCGCCAAAGTAAGCAACGAGCAGGCCGCTTTTTGGTTCTTGATACTTCTTTGCAAGTATGGGAATGAGAGCTGCTGTAGATTTTTTACTAGCCACACTACCTTTATGCATGAGTTGGGATTGTTTATAGAGCACGGATAATGTTTCTTTATCAGGATTGATAAAGCATGTGTTTGGATAAAACTCAAACCTAATTGTGCCAAGCGTGAAGGTGTCAATCATACCGCTAATGTCAGTTTTTATAGAACGTATGCCTGATTTGAGTAGTGTTTGTGCTGGCAAAACACACAATGAAATAGCCTTTTTGTTTAACTGTACCAACATGTAGCGCAGCTGTGCCTCTGTTAATTTATAAATTTTGGGATCGGTGTAGAGAAAATCAATTGAGGCCTGGGATTTTTCTTTATCTGTTTTGCCAAGAGCAAGTCCCTTTACTTCTTCTGTTTCAAGTTCCATTGCGACAAAAGCCCAGTGACTATCTTTTCCATTAAGGTGCAGCATTAATTTAGAAGGTTCGATATGTTGTTCTTCGCAGAATATCTCGATGCGTAACGTATCGGCTGCGGTTGCTTCTTTGTAGTAGTAAGCATCTGGATGTACCGATCTACATAATAATGCGCAGAGGAATATCAAGCTTTTCATTCTGGTTTTCATCAGTAATTCTCCGATCAAAATTTAAAATGTAATTCAATGAGTCTCTAAGTGAGGACTTATCGGCGTCAAGAATAAGGTATGTTTTGTCGTAGGACTCGCATTGTTATAATGATATAATAATTCCTACGTGTCTCCTCACGTCGTCCCGGCGGAGGCCGGGATCCAGGCTTAGTTTTAAAAACTGTATAATTCTAGGGACTCCCTTCTTATTCGCAGCACAAACATTAAAAATTGTTTCCAAAGAAATGGAAATTTCAGGAAAACCTGGATTGTATCTTGATGCCCTCTTTGAGGGTGGTAGAATACGCCATAAACAAGGGAGTGACGCCGTTTAACCTGGATTGGTTATAAATAACCGATGGGATCTTGGACGCA
>JAHFBQ010000036.1:1626-14318 GCA_023249935.1 bacterium | reverse complement strand
ATCATGCGCTTGATTAAAAAAAAAGCGCACCTTGTTGACGCTCAGCCAATGATTCCCTTTGGCCCATTTTTAGCACTTGGTGCCTTTTGCCACTTGATGTTTCCAAGACTGCTGAACGTACTGCTTGGGCTATTTTAGAACCCCTACTCAATACCCTTATTCGAATTTTCTATGCGGCGCGTTTCATCAACGGTCCAGACATCAATGGTACCGCGTCCGCGAATGTCTGCCGCAGCTGCCCCAACAAACCCATCATTTTCAATATAGGTTGCACCTAAAAATTCTACAGGCGTTTCAAGGCTTCCAGTAAAATAATGAATACCCTCTTGCCCGCCAGGAACATTGAACCCGTAGGTATACAAAAATGTTTCGTTCTTGCCGCCACCACGATAATTGGCCGGCATCCAACCAGCGCCCTCAGCTCCGCCAAGCGCAGAAGGGTACTGCCCATGCTCCGCATAGTAGGCCTGCATTGCAGTATGAAGTGACGCAAGGTTTATTGCCACCTCAGCCTGTTTTACCCGTGCTACATATTTAAAATATTGCGGCACTGAAATAGCTGCCAAGAAAAAAATAATGGCTACAACAACCATCAACTCCATGAGGGTAAAACCGGTCTTGCGCATGACTGCTCCTTGCTTACGCTTAGTTACCCCACCGGAGCGAGGCTACTCTGTAAGCAAAAAAAAAGGCAAGCTTTTTCAAACTTGCCTTCATCATTATCATCCCGCTCATCTCGAGTGATTGCGCTAGCAATCGTATCGAGAGACGCGCTGCTTAGCGAACTTCTGTATATGTTCCACCAGTAGCCTCAACAAACTCATTCATGCTGTTCAAAAACTCAGGCATGGTATCAGGATAATCGTTTCCATTAAAGACAACCAACGTCACATCAAGACCTAATTTTATAATATCGTCCATACAATATTCTATGGCTTCTGCGACCCATTCAAGTTTATTGCGAAATACGCCGCAGCCCATTAATGTCAGAAACACTTGCTGAAGAGCTCTTTTATCGTCATCACGCGTTTTTTGTTCTCCATAGACGCCCGCTGCAAGAATGGTTCCTTCATACGAGGACATAAGCATTCTTGCAGCTATTGCTTCAATCTGCCTCATCTGGCCATTAGAATACAATGCTCTTAATCGATAGGGCATATCAACAGCAGATGTATAGATCTGAATAACTTGCTGATGCCTATCTTTACACAGCTCATGCGTTCTATTCGACTTATCCACAAGACCAAAAGTAACACAGCTATCCAGATGTACACCAACACGCACCTTATCGGTATCAAATGCAGCAGCTTGAGCAAGTGATTCGGCATCTATTCCTTGAAAAGATAAATGCTTCACAACACCTCGACCATGCAGCGTGAAAGCTGGATGCTCAAGATCTCTAAGTAAATTAATTGGCCCCAATGCATAACGACGCACAATGGTACCCGGCAACGCAGAAATAGCTGCGAGTTCACCTTGCGCACCGTTGTGCGTGTAATCTGTAAGCTGCTCACCAGCACCTTCAAGACACTCAAAACGGGACGCAACTTGAAACACAGCGCCTCTATTTTCTGGTTTTGCCTGCAATGCTTGCACCTCAATCTCACGTAAAACATCTGGTGCAAATGAATACCCGACTACAACATTGAAACGTCCTGGGACATTCTTTTTCTTCTTTATCTCTGTTTTAGCTTTCTTGTGCTTAGGTTCTTTTGCAACTTTTTCTTCAACCATCGCACGCAACTCTTCAACTGATGGATCGCAAAATTTACCGGCATACCATTCACGCCCAGTCACAACGTTTTGGATCCAGAAACGATCTTTACTGGAACCTATGAGTAATTTTTCGTAATCTTTTTCCTTCACACCGGTAACGTGCTCAAACGCATCTCCTCGAGAAACAGCAACACGCTTTTTGTCAGCAAAAACGTCAGCCGCAGCCGCGTGATCGACAACAAAACAAGTCACAAGTACAAATAAAATTCTTTTCATAAAAATCCCCAATGAAAAATTAGCACAGTCGCCCCCTACGATCAGGCGATTGCATATATCCAAATGCATCAAAAAGTTCTCTATACTCTCCATGAGTGTTATCAACGATCTTTTTCATGTGGCCAAGAAACGCAGGCATTTCTTTGAGCGTATTCGGTGTATTGGCATCGTATACAACAAGTGTTACATCCAGCCCAAATTTCATAATATCGTCAACGCAGCTCTCAATCGCCTCTTGTACCCATGCAAGCCTGTTATTAAACACACCACAGCCAACAAGCGTTAAAAACACTTTCTGTTTATCAAAAGCAATTGCTGCCTTGATGGTACCTTGGTAAGCCGCTAACAAAAGCTTTTTTGCTAACGCTTCAACTCGTTCACGCACTTTATCATTTCCAAGCTTCTTACCGAGCGCATTACCGCTGGCTAAGCCTAGATCAAGCGATGATACATATACCTGAGAAATAGTCTGCTCCTTGTCCCCGCAAGTAAGATGTTCGTTGGCATTAAGTAATTGCCCGTACATCACACCAACATCCCTATGAACCCCAACCATTACCTGTTCATAATCAAGATCATCTGCTTGTTTTAGCACTTTGCTGTCAGCAGCATCAAGCACAAGATACCCTTTGCGCAACGGCAGATAAGGAAAATTTTTCAACAAGTTAATAGGCCTTGCGCAATAGCATCGATAAAAGAGCCCCGGTGCTGCAGAGATTGCTGCAAAAGGTCCCTGTGTCATATCATAAATATATTCAGAGATCCAATGATGCCCATCGCCGACAGAAGACGCATTTTCTCGACAATCAAAATTTGAAGCAAGCTGAAAGAGAGCATCTTTATTTTCTGCATCAGCCTGCAGCGCACCAATATCAAGCTGAGCACGTTTTTCTAGAGGGAGGTGTTTGGTGTTGTAACCAACAACAACATTAAAGGTACCTCGTCCCCGAGATGGTTTTTCTTCTACGAGAGCATCTAGCTGTGCAATACTGCAAGGTTTGAATACCCCAGCAGGCAATGAGGTTTTTGTCTTAATATTATGCACACGCCCATCACGCACAATCTTGCGCAATAGCCTTTCTTGATTTTTTACATACTCCGGTTCACTTACACCGATAAGCTCCTCAAAGAAATCGGCGCGCACAGCTTTAGTAACAGGAACATGTTGCTCAGCTACAGAACCAGAGCTGAACCAGGAAGAAAAATCAAAAAATGCTAAGACAAGGCTTGATTGAAGCAATGTAAGAAAACTTATAAGCAGAATCAACCTGCCTCGTAAAATTCGGTTTTCCATGCAACCTCCTGCAGCGGCATTACTGAATAACTCATCAAAACCTACGTTAGATCAGCGTACCCGCTTTGTTCCAGTTGCGCAACTAGATCAGCACTACCACTCTTGACAATGACGCCATTATTCAAAAGATGAACAGTTGTCGGATTGACATACTGCAAAATTCGTTGGTAATGGGTTATCAAAACTACTGCCATGTCAGGGTGCAACTCACGCACTTTGTTAAGCGCCCCTGCCACCTGACGCAATGCATCGATATCAAGCCCAGAATCAATCTCATCAAGAATGACTAGTTTAGGCTGCAGAACAGCAACCTGAAGCATTTCTGCCCGTTTTTTTTCACCACCAGAAAAGCCGACATTGACCGCCCTGTCGATAAACGCGTGATCCATATGCAATAGATCAAGACGCTCTAGAAGCATTTTATGAAAATCGCGAATACGCATCTGATGCGGCGTTCCATCATACAACGCATTGTATGCTTGTCGCAAAAAATCTTTATAGAGAACACCCTCAATCTCGAATGGGTGCTGCATACCAAGAAATATACCGAGCTTAGCACGTTTATCTGGAGACAATTCATTGACCGATTCACCAAGAAAATTAATCGATCCAGTCAACACCGCATACCGTGGATGCCCCATGAGCGTAAGCGCTAGCGAGCTTTTACCAGACCCATTAGGCCCCATGATGGCACAAACCTCACCTGGCTGCACCTGCAAAGATAAGCCCTTAAGAACTTCCTTTTCGCCAACAGACACATGAAGATTATCAACTAGAAGCAATGGAGACACGATCAGATCCTTTCTTTCAAACTTTCAAGAAAGGTAAAGCATAGGGGAAAATCCAGTTATTGCAAGAAAAAGGCCCGGGAGAGATCCCGGGCCACATTACATACGCATTGTCATCCCGGACTCAGCTCCGGGATCTACGGACAATTACTTGTCACCGCCCATTGCGTTACCGATTACGCCACCAGTGATACCACCAAGAGCACCACCAAGCAACGCACCGCCAACACCCTTGCCAGCAGCGCCACCGATTATAGCACCGGTTGCGGCACCAAGACCGGCACCAGCCGCTGTTTTTTCACCTTTTGAACAACCAGCAATCATCAAACTTGCTGCGGCCAATAGGCCAAGAGCCATTACTTTTGCAAACTTCATAAACATTCTCCCCATATCGGTTAGAAACTATCTTTTTCGGTTCTCCCTTTTGAACCATGGATTAATTCTATTTGTAATTAACACAAAAAAGAAAGGGTTTTAATAATGATTATTAAAACCCATGGATTTTTCGCAAAAAATACTGTTTTGTTACCGATAGATCAATCGCTGCCGCTCATAGCAGTACGGACAGTAGCGATACACACTCGTTGCCGCAAACACAGTCAGACAGCCGTTACAATATTTTTCTCTAACCAATGTATCTCCGCAGGCAGGACAGCGCTTTGCTCCATCAATGTAGTTCTGCCTATGACACGATAAACACCAACGATCAAGCCCTGCACGTGTTTTACGTATTTCTGCCTCCCGAACCAAGATCTCACGTTCATGGTTGCGTCGGATACGCTCTTCATGACGACGCTCATCCGCCTCTTCTTGGTCGGCTACACGTCCAGCCCCACCACCAATCATGTTACCAATGATCCCACCAAGTACAGCCCCGGTTGTTTTATTACGATTATCCGCAAGACTTGATCCAATAATTGCCCCTGCAGTTGCTCCAACAGCACCGCCAGCTGCTTCGTGTTTGCCACACCCGGAGAAGGAGAGTGTTGTGATTGCTAGAAGAAGGAAGCTACTTAGTGTTTTTTTATGAACTTTGTTTTTTACAATCATATGGTTTTAATGCTCCTGATCTGTCATCCCGGACTCGATCCGGGATCCATTCTGCGACCTAACTATAGGCTATGTTCTCATTGCTGACCCCCGCTATCCTGCAAAGACAAAAATCATTTTTACCTCTTAGCATGGATCCCGAATCAAGTCCGGGATGACAGGTTTCTAGTATAAAACTGCTATGGAATTTAGAAAATTCCCTTAAACAAGAGGTTATCGTCCTCTTAAATAATCCCTAATGCTTTTCGTTCAACCCAACCAAATTGATCTTTTGCACGTATTTTATAAAAATCTTGTCGTTGTCTATCAACAAACACTTCTTGGCCTTCTATCAAGGTACCCACTTGTTGATACGTTGTACTCGGCCCTGCATACACCAATGCTTTGACATCAATAACAATCGCATGCACATCCATAGCTCGGATTTGACGATAGATCAACAATCCACCATTAATAAAAACACCAACACCAAGCAATAGCACAAGAAACCGCATCTTTTTTTTCAAAAGACTTCTGACAAAGACAAAGAGCAGCGTCCAGAAGAGTAGAAATTGTATTTGCACAAGAATGAGTGGTATTGCTGACGCTATGTTCAATATCGTTTTTATAAGTCCACGACCAGATTGAATCAATGTTTTTTTGACGGCCTCATGGCCAAGTTTCTCACGAGCAAGCTCAAGATTTTCGCGAAGATCCTCACGATGTAAAATCCCCCAGCGCTCTTCTGCCTGCCGCCAGTGCCAGAGCGCCCTACCTGTATACCCTAATTTAAATGCACAATTGCCCATGTTGAAATACACAACCGAAGTTGGACTATTAATTTCTTGGTAAAGATTGTACGCATCTTGATAATGCATCTGAGTATACGCTTGACCAGCGCGCTCAAAACGATCTCCATCCTGCGCATCAAGCGCAGAACACAACTGTGTAGACAACATAAACATTAATAGAATTCTTATTACTTTAGTCACTTACTTAACTCCCTTAGACACAGCTACTCTTTGCCAAGAAGTAACAACCAATACTGAGACTTTTTCAACAACACTTCATGCATTTGCTCACCAACTCCCTGCTTAGTAAAGTGTACACTTGCACACAGATGCAGATAATCAACAAAATCCTTAAGCCGCTCTTCATCCCAGCCCAATTGACTTAAACGCTGCTCAATCACCTGCTCGGTAACATCTTGCTCATGCAATTGCCATAACATAGCCATAGTTTTGATAAAAAATTGATGCAACTGCTCAACTTTACGTTCATGCACGATACGAGAAAGCTCTTTAACTGCCTGTTCAATAATCTCTTTCGTTTTAGGTTGCTTTTTAAAGCGCTTGATAATTTTTTCATCAATAAAACCTACTACAGATCGAGCATAGAGAAGTGTTGGCATAAGCATAAACAGTACAAATAACCACCACGGCAAAGCACTAGCGGTGCTTCCAGCATGCTCAAAAATGTACGCAGGCTCCTTGTTCACTTTTTTCTGAGCACCATCGTCATTGGCTTCTTTTGCGAGCTCATCAATACTTTTCTTAGGTTGCTCGACCACATCGCCAGTCAAAAAAAGCTCTACAGCATTTGAAGTTATTGTTTTATAGGCCGCCGCTTCAGGATCGAAGTACAACAATTCTTGGGCAGGAATCACAACTTGTCCTGATTTATTGATTTGCAGCACATACTCAATTGTTTTTGCCATTACTCCATTACCACCAGGAATAGAATCCATTGAAGTTTTTGCTTTATACATTTTGCAACCAGCAGGAAGATCAAGCGGCAACTCCTCTACAAAGTCAAGATTGCCTTTCCCTGAAAACATCACCTGTAGCTTAATTGGATCATTTACCTGCACCGTCGGCTTATCAACAGAAAGCACAAATTCAGTCATCTGACCAACAAGTGATGTTTTCTTCTTATGCTTTGGTAGCTCCCTAACACGCATCTGTATCGCCGGAGCCGTAGCCTCTTTCTGCTCTACCTGAGGACCAAAAAAAAGATCGAATCCGCCCATCTGCCGCTGACGTTTAGATTTAACCGTGTAATGCACCGGCATAGGACCAATATTCACAACACCGGTCTTTATGGGAAGATACGTAACAACAAACTCATAGACACGCGTTAATTTGCCGTTACGCAAAATTTCACGAGAACCACGCTCCTGAACTCCCTTAACTAAAAAGTGCGCCTGCTCTGGAATATCCGGTTGCAGTTGGTAAATAGGCTCATGCGCTATGTATCGCACAGTCAAATCAAAAGGCTCTCCCCAATACACTTCACTTTTAGGGATAACAAGTTCCCCTTCAAGCTGCTCTTTGTTCCTGGCATTTGAAGCAGATACACTTTTCGGTCCAACACGGCAGTATATCTCCTTGCCAGTCACCGACTTACCACCAGATCGTACCTCAACAGGACCTAATTTATGAAGCCCAAGTTTGTTACTCTTAGCCTGCAACGTAATTGTTCTTGTAGATGTTACTTTGCCGTTGATCATTGTCGAGCTGTCTCCCTCACCCTTGCCAACAACATCAAACGCATTAAGACCGGGCAACGAGACCTCATCAACCGCTTCGCCACTTGCACTAATTTCAATAACAATGCCAAATAGCTCACCGATTTCTACAACAAAAACTTCTTGCCCAGAAGCATCTTTTGTCTTTTCAAGATCAGGCAATGACACATTCACTTCAATGGCATGCACGAAACTACACAACATCAAAAAACTTACCTGCAGCACTTTCTGCATAGATATTCCTACCATGGTTTCTGATTCCCTCCAGCATTACCCCTACCCATTTTCATCAGATCGTACGCCATTGCACGCTTCTGCGCATCGGTAGCAGCACGCTCTGCTCTGTCCAGCAGCGCTTGAGAGTGCACATCAAGCATACGCTCTGCAGACTCATCTCCAGCCTGCTCTTCTCCTGCAGCAGCGCCCTGCATAGGTTCCTGAGCAGATTGCTCATCTTTACCATCTTGCTTGTCACCTTTACCGCCGCCAGCTTTTTGCTTGTCCTCTTTTTCTCCAGACTTGTCACCGGACTTTTTCTCTCCCTGCTCATCTCGACCATCAGATCCAGGCTGCTGTGACCGTTCATCGCCCTTCTCATGTTGCTTTTGATCTCCAGAATTACCGGATGATTTCTGCTTATCTTGTTTGCCATCTTGCCCGGCTTTATCACCCTGATCTTTTTGATCATCTTGGTTGTTTTTATCTTTATTTTTTTCATCTTCTTGGTTGCCGGCATCACGCTTATCTTTACCCTGCTGCCCGCCGTTATTACCCTGTTTGCCACCAGACTGCTGATCTTGATCCCCTTGCCCGTCACCTTGTTGGTTATTGTTGCCATCGCCTTGCTGCTGCTTATTTTTGTCATCAAGCTTGTTGTCTTTTGGCTTATCTTTTTCATATTTCTTTGCTAACAATTTGTGCCGAAAAGCCTCGACCTCTTCCTTAACTTTCTTTGCCGCTTGATGTGCGGCCTCTAATACCAGCACTGCTTCAAATTGTTTTATTGAGCGGTCTGTAAGATCAATTGCTTTATCCAAAACTTCATCAGAAGGCTTTTCTTTTTCCCACGAAGACCCAACAGCTCCAAGCGCTCGACGATACTCAGTACGCCCAGCATTGAAATGAGCCTGCTTTTTAAAAATAAGTTTTTTTTCAGGTGCATACTGAACTGCTCGCTCAAAGCTTGCCGCAGCCGCATCGAACTGTTGCTTTTTATACGCAGCAACACCGGCATTAAAATTTATGTACGGATTTGTCGGATCATTGATTTGTTTTCGTTGTAACGCAAGCTGCTTATCATTAATCGATTGTTTTTTGTTCCACGGCCACTCCCAAGCAGCAAGCTGCTGGCAAGAAAATGTAACAATAAACAAAATTTGTAGTATTTTCATAGAAAAATTACCCAATAACAAATCACAGAGAAACCCGGATCCCGGCCTTCGCCGGGACGACGTACTAGTCGAAATTTTATTTCTTATCTGGTCCATCGATATCACCTACAACAACCATTCAATCAATAGACATATAAACGCAAACAGCAGAAACCAGTGGTACTGATGCTCATACAGCGACACCTTCTGCTCAGAGAATTGTTCTTTTTCGTAACGCTGGACGATGCTAACAAGCTCATCAAGATCACCATCATCTTGGCGCATTTTCATGTAATATCCCTTCAATGCTTGCGCCATACCCTGCAACAACGGCTCATTAAGCTTCGTCATAGCAACGCCGCCGCTGGCATCTGTTTCATGACCAATTTGATTACCACTTCGATCAAATTTTGGCACCGGCGCTCCCTCAATAGTACCAACCCCCATAGCAAACAGTGTAATTCCCTGCTCAGCTGAAACACGTTTGACCTGCTCAAGATCTTGTGAAAAATCTTCACCATCGGTCATCAGTACAACAAGTTTATTTTTGCGATCTTTGGATTGAGCAAAAAGTTGCACCGCCTCCAGAAGCGCCCTATCAATCGCCGTAGTACCAAGCGAAAACTGCTCAACTTCTACCTGGTCGAGAAAAAGAAGAAACGCCTTGTAATCAGCCGTCAACGGACAATGCACAAAGGCGCTACCAGAGAAAAGAATCAATCCAACGCGCTCAGCCTTAAGCTTGCTGAGCAACGTACGAATCTTAAGCTTTGCAAACATCAGTCGACTTGGCCGCAAATCTTGTGCAAGCATGCTACGAGAAATATCAAGTACAAGAAGTACATCACGCCCTTCTTGCACGATTTGTTCATCATGCTTACCCCATTGAGGCAGGAGCATCGCAAAAAAGGTGAGCACTAAGGCCGCGGCGCCAAGAAAAAATTTATACCGCTCTCGTAGCGCAGAAAAATTTTGTAAAAACATGCCCTCGTGACGTGTATGTGTTAGCTGCTTTGCAACACTAAGACGATGCCGTAGATGCTTGAGCAGTAAAAAAATAATAACACCAACGAGTGGAAGCAAAACAATACGATCAATACTTGCCCAATGAATACCAAATAAATCGGTCATAGCCTACATCCCTCGCCACAAAAATAGCCGCAAGCCATACTCCACAGCAATGAGGAGAAACACCAGCCAGATGAAATGTAAAAACGCTTCATAGTAATTGTGAAAAAGATTGGTTTCAATCTCTGTTTTTTCAAGCTGATCAATCTTATCATAGACGGCACGCATATCTTTTGGATTTTGCGCCCTAAAAAACTGCCCCCCAGTTTCTTTCGCAATTCTTTCGAGAAGCCCTGCATTGATTGAATCTGGAACATGCCTCATGCCAACACCTGCGAAAGATGCATACCCACCACTCTCACTACCGATACCTATCGTGTATACCTTAATGCCAAGCTGCTTTGCCAAATCAATAGCATGAACAGGATCGATCATATCGGTCTGCGGTGACGGCTGCCCATCGGTCAAAAGGACAACGATACGACTTTTTGCTTTAGAATTTTTAAGCCGATTCAATGCTACAGAAAGCCCGGTACCAAGAGAAGTCCCATTTGGATTAATGACACCAAGCTCAATACGCCCAATCATGTCTTTAAGAATTTGTTTATCCAGCGTAAGCGGACAACGCGAAATCGCATCCGCACCAAAAAGCACGAGACCAATCGGATCGCTTGAACGTTTATCAACAAAACGAATCGCTTCTTTCTTTGCTACCTCTATGCGCTGTTGCGGATCTTTAAGATCATCAACCAGCTGCATACTGCCTGACACATCGAGTGCAATCATGATATCGACACCATTCACATTCACCGTAGAACGTTCATCTACCCACTGCGGACGTGCCGCAAAAATAATAAGCAGAAATAACGAAACAGCTCGCAAAACGAACAGCACATACCGCCGGTAAGAGTAGCGACCAGAAAATCCACTCGCCACAAAAAACGAACTGAGTGGAAAAACATAACGAGGATAACGATAAAATTTGATGCGGTAGATCACCGCTACGATAAAGACAGGCAACAGCACCCACAGCAAGAATGGGTAGGCAAAACGCAAAAACATGGTTCTGCTCCAGCAATCAATAGATTATTGGTTTTGGTTAACTCGACCAGCCTCTAGTATAAACCAATTGTGAACTTTCTCCAGAAATTCCTCCCGCGTCTGCGTGGCCGGATCAAAAACAAACTGATCTCCCACTCGAATGAAAACAGGTTCTTTACGCTGTTTCATACAAGAAGAACCCTTGGGCATAATTTTGTGCATGCCATGACAAAAAATTGGAACGACCGGGCGATTAAGTTGCTCGGCAAGTACAGTAAACCCTCGATAAAACTTATGCACATGACCATCAGCATGCCGCGTCCCCTCTGGAAAAATTACCACGTGGTTGCCATGAGTTTTAGCAAGATCGATCGCCTTATCAAGCGCCGCATTGCTGCTACGTACAGAGGAACGCCCAACAATCACATGCATACGGCGTAGAATCGTTCCTAGCAGCGGAGCTCTAGAATAATCATTTGAAAAAGCTATACGAGGTTGACAGCCCAACAACATTTCTACGATGAATGCATCGAGACACGATTGGTGGTTAATAACAATCACCGCCGGCGTGGTAGTCAGCGCATCAAGCTTTTCCTTGCCTTCAAGATGAAAAGATATACCCGCAGCGCGCAAAAAAATGCGCGAGCAGTAGTGCCCAACACCATAATACCAGCGGCTGGCATAGCGCCACGAAGGAGGCAAAAAAATTATCGGTACTGCTAGAATAATAAAAATGGGTGTCAGTGCAATGAACGTGGCACAGGCTCGAAAATTGTAAAAAAATGCACAAAGCTTCATGTACTTGCCGACTCCTCAAACATGAGCGCAGCATACATAACGCCCCGCTTACGGCGATACCAGGTGTACAAGAAAGCAACAGTCAGCCCATCGATAATGAAGCGCCCATATTTTATGGCAAGCACTTGCCACAGCGCAGGTTCTTTACCAAATTCAACAAAAAATTCTATAAATGAGGCCAGCGCATACGGCGCCTGTAATACCTTGTCCCAACCAAGCACAGCACCGACTAGTAATGCCAAGATGCCAAATGATAGCGCAGCCACAAAAAGCATAAACGGCAAGGTGTACACCAATAAGTTTGCAGAACGCTCAAAAGAACGCATAAGCGATTTAATCGTATGAGCAGAATCGAGCCAAAAAAACAACGCTAAAACTTCAAAGGTTTTGATCAGAAAGAGCACAAGCTCTGGTACCTGAGGCATCTGCACAACACCGCCTGCAAAAAGCACAAGCCGCACTAGTGTCGTTACAAATGCAACAAAAAACACAAACTGTACGTACTTAAAAACATAGGTCTGGATGTATACGCGCGGGTTAAGTAGAAAATGATCGCGCCGCAAGAAAAGTACAAAAAATACCTGCATTAAAAATGTCATAACACCAATTGAAAGCATGGAGATTGCGAGTAGCGGATGCAACGTGACTGGTTGTTTCCCTAGCGCCTTGATCATAAACCCAATAATCTTACCGCCAAAAAGAGCTACACAGAACAGATCTACGCTGATAACCCACGGGAAATGACGCAACATAGTAACAAGTGCTAAGAAAAAATTTTTTGTAGC
>JAHFBQ010000036.1:0-1615 GCA_023249935.1 bacterium | reverse complement strand
GAGAAACGAAGGCCGCAGCATAGAAAATGACAGCAGCCAATGATACAGTAATCCATTCATTATGATCGAACCTTTTTATTGATTACCAAACAAAAGCTGCCTGTCAGCATGCTTTACCTTGGTGTAGTACATTGCACATGCACTAAAGAATAAACTAAACACAAGCACAAACCACATCATTGGTAAAATGGCTAATGATAGCAACGATGGCAAACCAAGAAGCAACGCACCTTGTACAAGATACGTACCAACAGCAAGCAACAACCCATATCCAGCAATCAATACCACAATCACCGGTAGATGACACAGCACCAAAAACACAGTGCCACGCAATGCTTTAAAAAACGACAGCGGACTATTTTTCATATCCATGTACAGGTAGGCGAAAAACGGTAACACCAAGACTAATTCCTGACCGATGACAAAAAATGGCAGGTATCTGATGAGTGAGCTGAGCAAGTAGCGCCCATCTTTGCGCTCAAGCGATGGCCTCATTATTATGGCAATAGCAAGTGAAAAGCTCAGCAAGCCGCCAAAAAAACTCACGCCCTGAGCCTTGGTAACACCGAGACACTTAACACCAAGTAAACTTTTGAGTGACAACAGCGTAAACACGCGCTCCCACATTGGTATACTTGCATTCGCGTTGAGCGTAAGCATGACGCTCAAAAAAAGCACGGCCATCATCCCAACCATGCCACTCTCAGCACGAAAGCTTTTTACTACATTATTTAAGGTTACCAGTGCAAAAAGTTTACGCTGATCTTTACCAAAGAGCTGGCAAGCGTCTTGCCAATACTGAAATACTGATTTTTTCATACTCATCCTCACCTTGACATTGTCTGTGTCTCACAGGTTTGCCCGGCGAGTTTACTGAAAAAAAAAATGTATGGCAATGCAAGAGCCCGCAGACTTAACTACAGGCTCTTTAAAATTCATTCAAAATGATCGAAAATTCGTTATTCAACTACCTGCGCCATTCGGAACGGAGTTTCCCTTCATCATTCAACTTAATTATGCGTATATCCCCCGGTTCAGGATCTAAAACCTTAATAATTTCTTCGTCGGTACCCACTTCGATGTAGCTTGGTGTCGTAGTTGTTGCAAACCAGTCTCCGTACACATTTCTGATGCCATCATGATCCAAAACAAATTCTTCCGTAAGTTTATCATTATTCGGATACGCACGCACTTTAATCGAAAAACCCGTTATATTCCTAACTGTAACATTCCCTTTATCTGCACACACCCGCACCGACACCAATGCAAAAACCCCAACAAGTGTCAGTATTAACTTTTTCATTGAAAGAAGCCCCCCTAAAATAATCAGAATCCGGTAGCAGGAACCATTCCTCCCACCCATTCTCATCTTAGCGTACTCCAGACCCAGCCCCAGAATCAATAATTTTAATGCTAATCTGAATTAAATATAGCACCGTTTTAAAACTAATTGACTTTTATTAAATATAAGATTTACGCTGAAAAACATACTGAAAACGATATTTGTTTTGACAAATATTGAACAGTTGGCTAAAAAATGTTGTTACGGCATCTGGTTTTTTACTCGAAGAAATGATGATTGGGTGGGGAAGCAATGAGTACTACGAGGAAAAGT
>JAHFBQ010000035.1 GCA_023249935.1 bacterium | reverse complement strand
GGCCCCCTTTTCAACTAGAGCTTGAGCTACCGCAGTCTCAACTTTTTCAGCCACAGTCTCAATTTTCTCATAGGAGCGCTTTTGTGTAAAACCAAACTTACCAGCATCAAGCGTCGATTTTTCAATCTGAGACGCACCCAGCGTGCGCAAGTAATAAGTAGTTTTCAATCCCATTTTCCACGCCGCCATATAAACTTCATGCAAGCGCTTACCAGAAGCACCTTTCATAAAAATGTTATGCGACTGGCTTTGATCAATCCATTTACCACGCAACGCCGTCAGACGCAATAAGACTTCAGGTTCTATCTCAAAAGCCTCTCTATATTTGCTACGCAAATGAGCTGGAATGCTCTCAATCATCTGAATACTACCATCAAAATATTTTATTTGATCAAGCATATCCTGATTCCATAACCCAAGTTTCTTCAAATCATCAACCAGGTATTCATTAACGATGGTAAATTCACCGCTCATATTTGCTTTGACATACATATTTTTATAAATAGGTTCAATTGATGGTACGCAACCTGAGATACCCGAAATCGTTGCCGTTGGCGCTATCGCCATAAGATTTGAGTTACGCATGCCATGTTCTTTAACCAAGTCTTTAACCGGTTGCCAATCCAAGCGACTGATGCGATTAATATCTATAGCCTCACCACGTTCATATTCATACAACGCAATTGTATCGACAGGAAAAATACCGCGATCCCATTTTGAACCCTTAAAGCTTTCATAAGCGCCGCGCTCTTTTGCTAACAACGCCGAGGTACGTATGGCATGGTAAGAGATTGTTTCCATTAAACGATCGATAAATTCTGCCGCCTTTTCATCATCAAAATTCATAGCCATTTTATAAAGCACATCTTGCAGCCCCATGATACCCAATCCAACAGGTCTATGTTTTTTATTACTGTTATGGGCCTCAATCGTTGGATAAAAATTGAGATCAATAACATTATCAAGCACCTGAACGGCTGTCATAATCGTATCTACAAGCAATGCCTCATCGAAAACACCATCGTCACTGACGTGTTTCTCAAGACTTATCGAACCGATATTACATACCGCTGTCTCTTCACGTGACGTATTCAAGGTGATCTCTGTACAAAGGTTAGAAGAGTGAATAACCCCAGTATGATCCTGCGGCGAACGAATATTACAAGCATCTTTAAACGTCATCCATGGATGCCCCGTTTCGAAGATACGAGAAAGCATTTTACGCCAAAGCTGCGTTGCTGAAATTATTTTAAAATACTTCATTTCTCCTTTGGCTGCCTTGCGCTCATATGCCTCGTAAGCCGCTTCAAATTTTCTGCCATAGATCTCGTGCAGATCAGGAACCTCATCGGGAGAAAATAAGGTCCATGAACCACCTTGTTCAACACGCTTCATAAAAAGGTCGGGAATCCAACTCACGGTGTTCATGTCATGAGCACGGCGACGTTCATCACCGGTATTTTTACGCAAGTCCAAATAATCTTCGTAATCAAGATGCCAAACTTCAAGATATACAGCGGTGGCGCCACGGCGACTACCACTACGACTGATGGCAGCGGTCACATCGTTAGCGATTTTTAGAAAAGGAATCAGCCCCTGACTAGACATACCAAGTGTTTTGACCATAGCACCTGTGGCACGTAGCGCCGTCCAATCAGTACCAATGCCGCCAGACCACTTAGAAAGCAACGCATTATCTTTATAACATTTAAAAATATGTTCAAGTTCATCACCAACATAATTAAGGTAGCACGAACTGAGCTGCGCTTTGGTTGTGCCAGCATGAAACAATGTTGGTGTACTCGGTATGTAGCGCATCGTTGAAAACAGCGTATAAAATTTTACCGTAGAGGACAGCTTGTCTTTTTCATTAATAGAAAGACCCATTGCTACGCGCATCCAAAACGCTTGCGGCAACTCATAAAGTTTTTTTTCTGCCTTCAAAAAATAACGCTCATATAATGTCTGCACGCCGGTGTATTTAAAAAAGCTATCGCGCTCAATCACCAAAGCGTCTGCCAAAGCCTCAAGAGGGAAATCTAAAAGTTTTTGGTCGAGTTTGCCAACCGATACACCCTTCTTAATTCCTTCAATGAATGCTGCCTTGTATGCATAAGAAAGATTAACACCACGTAGCGACTTACCAATCACTTCTTTATAAATTTTTTGCAAAAAAAGGCCAGCAGCTAAGCGATTATAAGCCGGGTCTCTTTCTATAAAAGCAACCGCCGCCATAATGAGCGCACGTTCTAAATCTTTTGAACTCACTTTGTCATAAATATTTTTACTGACTTCATACATCAATAGATTCATATCTACTGATATGTTTAATTCTTGTGCAATGCGTACAATGGTTGATTCAATTTTTTTATAATCTATGGCAACAACCCTACCATCAGCTTTTGCAATGCCTAACACTGACGCCATCTCTTGCCCAGGATTGTTTTGACACCCCCCACTATCATTGTGTAATTCTAGCCTGTTCATAACTCCCCTTCCTTTCAAAATATTGCCCCGCAAGGGCTGTACTCTTTTTATAATTCTTATTATCAATAATTCTAATTTGTAAATAAATAAATTACTTGTTCGGCTTTACTCTAACAGGTTGAAGCCCCCTAGGCAATGAATTTTTTTAAATTGTGAAAAAGCTTTTGGAATCATGCTTTTAAGATATTCTGTGCAAAAAAATATGCACATATTTTTTAAAAAATGTCTACAAATTTTTTTTGTTTATCAATCCGTGTCGCGATAAAAATCGACAAATTCTAATAATATTATTTGAAATATTTTTTGATTCAAAAATAGGCACCATAAAAAATTCTCTTATGGAATAAAAAGAGGACCTCTGGTTGCGAATAGTGTAAAACGCTAGAGATTATTTTTCCCCTTACAGAAGAACCAAATTTTGCCTCAGAATTTTAAAAATTAAAAAATTGCAGAAGTGATATTTTGATTTTCGATAACGACATTTTCGTTCAAATTTTGAGATTTAAATAAAAGGCTTAGCGCAAAGTAGCATCAACAAGCTTAGACTTTTTCTCGTCACCCTTAATACTCAGCACATCACTCTTCTCTTGCAAAGTGGATTCTTTTTTTACAAGCTTCTTTTCTATCAAAAAGGAGCCTCTATGATTTTTATCGCAAATTTTAAGATGATGCTGACTTCAGCAGCAACTACCAAACTCGTTAATGAGAACTTACCAAGCTATAAAGAACTCGCGGCAGCCCATACCATCATCCTCTGTCCCTCAACAATAGCTCTGGCTGACCTCTCCAGAACACTCACCAATACTTCAATAAAACTTGGGGCTCAAACGTGTGGGGCCGCTACGGCAGGCGCCTTTACCGGCGAAATTAGCGCAGCAGACTTAGTTGAGTACGATGTAACCTACTGCCTCGTTGGACACAGCGAGCGCAGAACACTGTTTCACGAGACCGATGATCTTGTTGCAATCAAAACAAATGTTCTCATCCAGCACCAGATCACACCAGTTGTCTGCGTTGGTGAAACACTTGATCAGTATAAAAATAATCTGACATTGGATGTGCTCGAGCGACAAATCAGCTACGTATTAGATCGGTTAAATAACAACTCTCAACCTATCCTAATCGCCTACGAGCCTGTATGGGCAATCGGCTCTGGCCTTGTTCCCACCCAAGAGCAACTCTCCTTCATTTTTGCCTCCCTGGCAAAAATTATAGAGAAAAAATCTCCAAACCTGCGCTACAAGCTTCTTTATGGTGGCAGTGTTTCTTCAAAGACCATAAAAATACTCAGCCACATCGAACCATTAGATGGTTTTTTGATTGGTGGGGCAAGTTTAGACTTTCAAGAATTTAAAAAAATAGTAGACTACTTTAATTGACCCACGCCAAACTGAGTTCCGTTACGGCATGGGAAATTACATCGTCTAGACGCGTAACGCTTGTTCATAAAGAGAGGTATCATGTTAGTAGGCATTTTGACGTTCTTGTTCGTTTTATCAGCACTCTTCCTCGCTATCTTCGTCCTCATCCAACAAGGTAAAGGCGATATGGGTATGGGCTCCCTGGGCGGTAGCACACAAATGTTGTTTGGTGGCTCCGGCGGACAAACTTTTTTTGAAAAAACCACCTGGATCTTAGGCGCAATTTTTATGCTTGGCGCGCTAGGATTATCCGTACTGAAGTCACGTGAACTTCGTTCTTCACGTCTTGAAAGCTTTACCGCTTCTGCTTCTGCTCAAACACAACAACAACCGGCATCAGCACCTGCGCCTGAAAATTCAGAAAGTTCTCAAGAACCAATCGCGTAGGAAAATATCATGGTTCTAAGGCTGGCAACTAGTCTTGGCACTATAACTCTGAAACTTTGTAAACATTTGGGACTCGTAGGAGTATTTTGCTACCAGTCCCTTATTTCTTTGTTTTCTCACAAGCCAAATCCTGAAAAAATTTTCCAAGCCATGCACTTTATTGGCGTCAGCTCCCTAAGCGTCGTAGCGCTTATTGGCATCACTGGTGGCGCAGTACTCGCCCTACAAAGCTACATCGGCTTACATCGCTTTGGGGCAGAACAATTCATTGGCCCAGTCATTTTTCTCTCAATGACGCGTGAATTTGGTCCTGCATTCACTGCAATCATGGTAATCGGCCGCGCCGGCTCAGCAATTACGGCAGAAATTGGCACCATGCGCATTACCGAGCAAATTGACGCATTGCAAACCCTATGCATTGATCCACGACAATATTTAATTACACCACGTTTGATCGCAGGCACCTTAATTATGCCATTTCTATCAATCTGGTGCACAGCATGGGGAGTTTTAACAGGCTACATCACCTCAGTATTTATTCTCAATGTTAACTCCGAAGTATACATGCAATCCATTCGCGCAAATTCTGAACTTTCTGATATTACAAGCGGTCTAGTTAAGGCGGCTATTTTTGGATTCTTACTCACACTGATTAGCACTTACAAAGGTTTTAATACTCGCGGTGGCGCCAAAGGTGTTGGACTTGCAACCACTGAAAGTGTTGTTTCCTCTAACGTGACTATTTTTATAGCAAATTACATTCTAACCTCATTGATGTTTTAACGATGATAGAAATAAAAGGCTTAAGCAAGGCTTTCGGCTCAAGGATAGTCACCAAGGATCTTAATCTCTCAGTAGGTACTGGAGAATTTTTAGCCATCATTGGGCGCTCTGGTGAGGGTAAATCAGTTTTACTGAAACAAATCATAGGCCTCCTGGAACCAGACAATGGGGAAATCACTATCAATGGCTTATCCCTCTCATCTTTACATGGCAGAGAACGCGAAAAAATATTTCGTGAGTGTGGTTATGTATTTCAATTTGCAGCACTACTCGATTCTCTGTCGGTATTTGATAATGTTGCTCTTTATCACCTTGAACATGGTATTAAGGCTGATGATATCCATTCCCTTGTTGTCGAAAAAATTAAAAGTGTTGGTTTGAACCCAGACGTTTTAAATAAATTTCCTGATGAGCTTTCGGGTGGCATGAAAAAACGTGTTGGCCTTGCCCGTACGTTAATGATGACTCCTAAAATCCTTATTTATGACGAACCAACTACCGGCCTTGACCCTATCACAACTCGACTGATTCACGAACTTATGAAAGAAACGCATATCAAATTTAACACAACCACCATCGTCATCTCCCACGATGTTGAAGTGTTTAAGTACGCCTCTCACGTTGCCATGCTTCACGAAGGAAAAATCATCTTCAAGGGCGAGGCCTCTTCCATTTGGGACTGCCAAAACCCGTACATTTATCAATTTATTCGCGGCTTAGCTGAGGGTCCAATTACTCATGGCACATGAACACAAGCCTATTATTCTTATAATCGATGACGAACAAGCAATCCTCTCCTCAATGGCTAATATTTTACAGGATGCTGATTATCAGACCGAAGTAACTACTCAACCTAACGGCGCTCTTGATTTGATTGGAAAGCTTATTCCAGATCTGGTTTTTCTTGATATTTTTATGCCCAATACAAATGGACTTGATCTGCTTGCTGCTATAAAAAAAGAATTTCCAGCTCAGATGGTAGTCATCATCTCAGGCTACGGCAACATCTCACTTACTGTTGATGCACTCAAGAAAGGTGCTATCGATTTTCTTGAAAAGCCATTCTCTGCTGAAGATCTTCTTAATAAAGCTGCTGTATATTGTTCAGTAGAAGATGATATACAGACCAACGAGCCCACTAAAACAAATACCTGCCTAGTTGGAGAGAGCTATCTCTTCAAAGAACTCATGCACTATGTCGATCGCATAGTCCCGCTTGATAACCACGTCCTTATCTACGGCCCGCGCGGCATAGGTAAAACACAACTTGCACAGTACATGCATGATAAAAAAAATAACTCAACCACAATAACAATCATCAATGGGATCCAAAATCCAGCACTTACCATTGATGAGAAAACATTAAGAACAGAAGGCACAGTAATCATTCGGTATGTAGATGCATTAACTTCAGAAGCGCAGACAAAACTCCTTACAATACTAGAATCTCCCAACACCAAAGCACGCATGCTATGCCTAACACACAAAAATCTTTTTACGCTAAGCACACAGGGAACATTCAACGAAGATTTATTCTACATGCTCAGCTCAACCCCCATTGAAATCCCGTCGCTTAACAAACGCCGCTTTGATATTCCCCTTCTTGTTAACCACTTTCTAACGGAAATCAATCATGTATTGTGCTCTTCATTATCACTTTCGGCGACAGCGATAAGACTCTTGCGTAATCACACCTGGCAAGAGCATTGTCGCGAACTCAAACAGCTACTTATGCAAGCTGCTATCAACCAACCACCAAACTCTTCAATCATAATGCTTGAGCAGATATCTCTCTTTTTACCAGAAATCGATCGCCCCTTTATCGAAGAACAACGCTTTCAAGGGTTTGCAACGCTTGACGAGGCAACAAGTGCCTTTCAAAAAAAATACCTACTCTATCAGTTAAAAAAAAATCGCTACGATCTCAACCAAGTTTCTAATGCATTAAGCATGAAGATTAGCGACTTGCACAATGAGATCGCCCGCCTTAATATTCCACTCAGTACTTAGTCAGCAATAAAACACCTCAAAAAATTTTACTGTACCAGCTGAAAAAAAATCGCTACGATCTTGATCGGGTTTTAATCCATGAAAACAAGTTCAACTCAAGTGTTTGGAGATGTCTCATTATGGACAAGACTGCATCGCCAGAAATTTTAGAACAGATCAAAGATAAAAGTAACCAGTGGCAAGCATTACGCCAAGAAATTAAAAAGGTTGTTGTTGGTCAAGAGCATGCTATCGATCGCATTCTCATTGCCCTACTTTGCAATCAGCATGTTTTATTAGAAGGCGTGCCAGGTCTTGCAAAAACAACTCTCATCAAAACAGTAGCTCAAGCGATTGGTGTCGATTTTAGACGCATTCAATTTACACCAGATTTACTGCCTGCTGATTTAATCGGAACGCTTATCTATAATCCAAAAAATCAGGAATTTCAAACTAAAAAAGGCCCTATCTTTGCCAATATTATTTTGGCCGATGAAATCAACCGAGCTCCAGCAAAAGTACAATCTGCTCTTCTTGAAGCAATGCAAGAACATCAAATAACCATTAGCGAAACATCGTTCAAACTCGATGAGCCGTTTTTAGTACTTGCAACACAAAACCCAATTGAGCAAGAAGGTACTTACCGACTACCTGAAGCACAGGTCGATCGATTTATGTTTAAGGTCGTAGTTGGACACCCAAGCGTTACAGAAGAGAAAGAAATTTTGAAACGAGCTTTCGAGCCAAAGACAGTACACAGCGTCATCACAAAAAATGAAGTTCTTGAAGCGCAAAAACTCATCGAACAAATCTATCTTGATGAAAAAGTGATCGATTATGTATTACAAATTGTCTTTGCAACACGCAAGCCCCAGGAATACGGTCTTACTGATATTCAGCATTTAATCGAGCATGGCGCATCACCTCGGGCAACACTTGCATTGTATCATGCAGCAAAAGGTCATGCATTTTTGCGTAAACGTCATTTTGTAACGCCAGATGATGTAAAAGCAGTTATTGGTGATGTTTTAAGACATCGTATTCTACTCACCTACGAAGCAGAGGCTGAAAACATTTCATCTGATCAAATAATACAACAAATCATTCGCACGGTTCCCGCTCCATGAAAGAGGCATGAGTGAATGACTCGACATTTTGCTTGACAGCAAAATTTAAATGCCGGTATCTTCGTATTTTAAACGAGGATTAGAGCGGGTATGAAGCAAGCCATATGGGTCGTTAATAGTTCTATTGTCGGACTTATGATTCTATCATTAGCTGTTCTGCAAGTGTTACATGAGGAACCGACGCAGATAACTAAACTTTCCAATCTAGAACAACGAGTCATTGATAAAAAGAAGACAGCATTTCCCGATTCTCACTGGGAACCTATCTTTAAACATGACTTATTTGGAACCTACATCTCACAAGCTGTTAAGCCTGTACAAAAAAATCTTGTTACTCCGCTTCCAGAAATACAAGAAACCCCTGCCCCAGTCATTCCGGAACCAAAAGCTCCTGAATTTACACCAGAACTCACCCTATCTATAAAGGGAATTATTGTTGCAGCTGATGAAACACAGAATGTTGCCATGATAGAAGATGAATCGAAAAAAGAGTCTGTTTATCATATCGGTGATATGTACAAAGATGGACAAATTATTAAAATATCACGCAACAGTGTCGTTTTTTTGCGATCAAGTGGTCAACAAGAAGCATTCTATCTGCGCAAGGAAGATGCTGATCTAGCTATGGATGGCCCCACAAAGTGGGAATTCATTCTAAAAAAAATTGATGCGTCGACATGGCAAGTTGATCCTGAAAGTTTTAAGCATGAAATTGATTCACTAGGAAGCTTTCTTGATCGCACAGGAGTCATTGGGACCGCATATCAACAAGGCAATCCTATTGGGGTTCGCATCGGCGATCTCGCCAAAGATTCTTTGGGCGGCCTACTTGGTCTTGAAAAAGGGGATATTATCATTTCCATAAATGACGTAAGTATGGCTCAAGCACCTAATCGCGTAGCTATTTTCGATAAAATTTCAGCAACCACCGCGGGAGATGCTATCATGGTCAAACTAAAACGGAATGATGCAGAAATCGCATACACTTATAAATTGGCCTACATTAGCAAAGCAAAGAAGATGTTGTTTGGTGATAATAAGTCAAAAGATGCTGCAAAACCTGAAGAAGATCTAAAGATGAGTAAGCTACAAGAACGTGAAAAGCAAAATCGTGAATTCGGCGAGCGCCATAACAACAACCAGCAAGTAGAGGCCATTGCACAAGTTCGTAAGCGACTGCTAGATAATTTACGCGCACGACTTCAAGGTGCTCGAGTTCACTAACAACAAATAGTAGGATGGTCGGATGGTATTGTACTCACTGATTCTTGCAATAGTTATGTTAGCTGGACTCATGCTCCCGGCATCCGCATTACCATCTCAATTGCCAGAAGCCATCAATGATGGGCAGAATACTACATCAGAAGAGCTTCCTGCTGCCGATGAGAAAAATCCATTACTCGCGGACAATTCTACCTCAACACCATTTACCACTACCATGCCAGGAACAGAACCAAACAGTGATATTGTTATTACATCGCCTTCTGTTGTCCCGACCTCAGATCCAAAACCTTCAAAATCCTCTCAGAAAACTGATCCGACCAAACAAGACAAGGGCGATGCCAAGGCCCCTGATATTTACTTGAATTTTGAAAATAGTTCTCTTGATAATGTGGTTAACTACATGGCCGAACTAAAAAATATCAATTTGCTCCCCGATAAAAGTCTTGCTGATATCAAAGTGTCTCTCACCATTCGCCAGGCTCAAACTGTCGAAGGCGCCTGGAAAATATTTTTAACGCTACTAGAGGTTTCTGGTTTTAGCATTGTTGAAGTTGATGGATTGCACAAAGTACTTCCTCGAGATAAAAAATTAACAGAAGCACTACCTTCTTACATTAACGTTCCTTACACAACACTCCCGAATAGCGATCTAACCGTACGCTATGTCATGTTTCTGCAGAATCTTGAAATCGACTCTGTTAAAGATCTTCTTGATAGCCTCTTGAGCGATAAACACACACTCTTCCCTTATCCCCAAGCAAAATGTTTTATTATCACAGACCGTTGTTACAACATTAAATCTGCCATGAAGGTTATTCAAGAACTCGACACCATGGGGCAGGCAGAAACAGTTGTTGTCATGCGTCTTACACGCACCAATGCAACTGACGTAAAGGGCCTACTAGAGGGCCTTATGAAAAAAGCAGACACTAATCCGTTGGCACGGCTATTCGCAAAATCTACTGACACCACCAATGATTATTTTCCATCAGGAACCAAGCTGGTTGCCGAAGAGCGAACAAATTCCCTGATCTTGATGGGAACACTTGATCCTATAAAAAAAATAGAGAAATTCATTACTGAATACATCGACGTAGAATTAAAAGCTGCCGAATCACCTTTGCACATTTATCCACTACAATATAGCGATGCCACACAGATTGCCGAAATTCTCAAAGAAGTGACCACGCCACCCGATCAAGGACCTGGTCAACAAGCAGCAAAATATGGTGCAATTCGTGGTGGTGTAAAATATTTTAAAGCAATGAAATTTTTAGCTGATAAGGAGGCGAACCGTCTCGTCATATCCTGTACTGATAAACAAGATTGGCAAATGGTTAAAGGCATCATTAAAGATCTTGATAAGCCGCAACCACAAGTTGCTATGGAAACATTATTTGTTCAGGTTGATGCAAATGATATGGACCAGATCAGTGGATCTATTCGTAACCCTAAATTAAACACGCTCGGCGGCCGTGTAAATTTTCAGTCAGCAAATACAGGTGACGCATCACTCAGCACACCTACTGATGCCTCCAAAGACCCAATAACATTGCTTGGTGATATGTTAACACAACTTGTTAAGACCCAAGGATCAACCCTACTGTCATTTGGCAGTAAAACAAATATATGGGCTGTTTTTGAGATGCTTAGAACTCGTAGCAATGCAACAATTCTCTCCCAACCATTTTTGACTATCGCTAACAAAGTAACTGGTAAAATATCAATCGGTGAAGAACGCAACGTTCTACTACAAGATGCTGGCAGTGCAGGAGTAAAAGGCTTTGGCCCTGTCAATGCAGATACATCACTCGAAATTGAACCACAGATAAATCTTGATGGCGTTATTCGTTTGAAAATTAATGTTAACATCAGCGAATTCGTTACAGCTGGAACTGGAGACAAGTCTAACAAACAAGTAAACACAAATGTCACAATGGCTGATGGCCAAGTTCTCATTCTTGGTGGCTTTGTGAAAACAAAAGTTGGCGAAAGCATTTCGAGAACTCCTTTACTCTCTAATATTCCTATCTTGGGATGGTTCTTCAAGAATCAATCTCGCACAGTCAATCGTTCGTATATTTTTATTTTTATGGCACCAACCATTGTCAAGCCTCGAACAGCTCCTGGCGTTGAACTATGCACCAAGATGAAACTTCACGCTGCAACAAATGATATTGAAGATGGTATTAAGACACTCAAAACAAACGATCCATTATTTAATTGGTTCTTTGATCCTAAGCAAGAAAATTACTCTCACAAGGTGGTTGATTTTGCTAATGCTCGTTATCAACCAACATCAGTAGATATCAAACATGATCCTTATTATCGCACCATAGATGAAGACCCTGAAAATCATATGATGATTAAGCAACCTAAAAACAAGCCCAAATTAATAACACCCACCAAAGACACAATAATGCCCCCATCAACATCAATAGCAAAACAGTCTCAAATCCAACTAACTTCAAAACAACTCGAGACATTGGTTGATGAACCAGCGCTACCCATGCAAACACCCCCTCCACAACTTGCAGTCCCCACTGTAAGTAAACAGTCTGAGAAAAAAGTAACACCTGATGGTGTAAAAAACTTGCTTCAATCAAAGCTTGGGGTAACAAACAATGGTGCACAACTTATTAAACAGCAGCAAGAACAAGAACCATTGCTGCAACAACCAATTCAGGCCCCTGTAAATACGCCGCAACCAGAGACACATATTGCTCAACAAGAAGTTTTAACATTGCTGAATGACAGAATGCAGCAACAGCGCTTGATTGATGTAGATGATACTCACTTGACTAACCAGCGAAAAAAACTTAAGACGCTTATCTCGCAGACTTATAATACCAACAATAAAGAACTAAACACGGATTTGCAAGACAAGCAGGCAGGGCTCAAGACGCTGCTAGATATTCCTACTTCGAAATCACCTAGCAATACCGAACTTACTGTTGATCCTGCCAAACGAAATTCATTGAAAGATTTCCTCCTGCAGGCCAACCAACCTGCTCAAGCAGCAAGGAACAACCCATCATGATGCGCAACATTCTTTTGCCTGAAAAAATAGGTTCCTATCGTCTTTTTACACAACGCACGCTGAGCATCATGATGCAGGATAATTATGTACACGGCGCCGTTATAACATTAAAACCACGGACCTCTATCGTTGAAAAATTAATAGAAATCCCTCTTACACAAGGCACCAACGAAGATCTAGCAAAATCTCCTATTCAAGCCATGACCGACCTGATTAAGGCGGCAGGCAAAATAGATAACATATGCATCATCATACCAGCAACTATGACCGTCATTAAGGAACTAGATGTACCATTCGTTGATATTGATAAAATTCGCATGGTGATCGAATATGAAATTGAACCTTTACTTCCATTCTCACTTGAAGAAGCAGTAACTGATTTTTCGATAATCAAAAGCAACAAAGAACTTCAAAGCTCACAAATTCTTGCTGTTGCTCTGCGCAAACAAGACTTACAGAGTATTCTTGAGCCTTATGAGCAGAGCGGGATTAAAGTAAACACGGTCATTATAGATCTTTTTGCCACCTACGGCCTTTACCAAAGAATACCTGCCTACCATGATTTACCAGGCAGCACAGCATTAGTCGATATTGGCCATCAAGGCACACGCATCACTTTTTTACAAAACAATCAACTCAAGTTGACCAGATACATTGCTAAGGGATTAGATCTCATTCTGACTCACATCAGCGAAGAAACTGAGCTTTCACCTGCTCAAGTTTTAGAACATCTACAAGAAAAGGGAATGTCTGGTATTGAATCACAAAGTGAATTAGATAAAATCATCCAAAAACATCTCATTAATTTTTTTAATGAGATACAATTCACCCTTAATTCATTCAGCCTCAAGCTCAATTATTATGATGGTGTAAGTAAAATATTATTCATGGGCCAAGCAGCGAAAATTCCTCAATTTGCACAGTACAGCACCGATCTTTTGCAAATACCCTGTGAAATGTTTAATCCAAAGAAAATTTTTGATCTTCCTGTTATAAAAAACAATACCTCTAAAGATACACACAACTGGGAAGATTTTATCAATCCACTTGGAGCTATTTTAGCACCCCCTGGATTTGAAAGCTTCAATTTACGCCGCAAAGAATTTGCGTTATTTGACACAACGCTCGCGCTTAAACAATTGTATGCTGGCGTATTTTTGTTTTTCATTACGTGCATCTCAATAGGTTTTGTTGGCTACTCACAGATTTCGCAATTAAGCCAAGCAGCAAAAGCACTAGAACAGGACCAGATTCAACGCCTCAAGGCATTGCTTCCTCAAAAAGATCGCGCGAAGGCAATTCCACTACAAACAGTCTTTCGTAAAGTAGAGGATGTGATAAAAGAAAAAACTACACTGTGGGCCCCTTTTAGCCAAGAACGTACAAAGCCTCTAGAAGTTCTTCTTGAGGTCACTCAAACCTTTGATAAACAACAATTTAAGCTTGATGTTGAAGAATTTATCCTTAGCGAAAAAGAACCTGGCAATCCCATTGTAGAACTTGAGGGATACTTTAAATCTGAGAAGGGTCTTGGCTTTCATCATAAAGAATGGGCTGAGATCGAAGACCGCATTAAAGAATCACCTTTACTCACTTTTGTAGAACCCCCATCAGCCATTCCTGCAGCAGAAAGAGGTATTAAGTTTAGTGTTAAACTACAAAAGAAATCAACTGCGATACAACAACAATTGACAGGCAGAGTATGAATTTGAATATAAAACCCTTTCTTATAGAAAAACTTCGCTTTATACACTCTCTTGAAGAGCAGCAATATACTCGCCATCTTCTCATCGTTCTTGCAGCACTTGGTTTATTTATTGGAGGAGGTGTTTATCTTATCTATAACACCTGCGACAACTTACATACTGAGATAACCAAGCTACAGAACTCTAAAAAGAAGGCGCGCAAGC
>JAHFBQ010000034.1 GCA_023249935.1 bacterium | reverse complement strand
CAAGAAGTCGAGCAATTTTATGGCAAACCAATGGATCTTGAGCTAGTCGTTATGCCACACGAGCAAACAATTTATTTGGTACAAGCACGTCCAATTGTTATGCCAAAACATAAAGAAACAGCTCGATACATCCGCGATATCTCTCAGTTTAAAGCCACACAACGCATTCCATGTACCATCATCAACAGCAATCGCGGGATGCTTTTAACATCTGTCGACTCAGATCAAATCATTATGGCAAAATCGCTTGAGAAAGCGCTGGCAGATTTTAATGAGCTCAGTGACGGCAAAGATGATATACAAGTAATCGCCGTAGAAGATGAAGCTGAGACCACTTCGCATGCTGCAGCCGTTTTTCGTGGTGAGGGAAAAGTCATTATCAGAATGGCCGATGGCATCAAGCAACTTGAAGATATCATGACACAACCCAAGGCGCACATAGCCATTAGTACACAGCAAGGTATGATTATAGATTTAACCTCAAGTTCTCCACTCTCGCAGGATGATGTTGCACAGGGGTTAACCAGCCACCCAGCAAACTTACCGCTTAGTATCTGCGGAAATGCCAGCCTGTGGTCACACTTTTACTTATCAAGTAACACACATTATGACGTCAATAAACTACTACTTAAGCTCAAGAACAACCACACCGATCGCACAACCCTTAGGACTATATGCAAAGCCGTTGGGCAACAAGACCTTTATACTATAGATGCTTCACTGCAAAATTCTACTCAAGAAGTTCAACACGCAATGCGCAAAAAACGATCTATCTTGCATAATTTTGTCGGTGCTATTACTGATGAAATCACACAAGCCCCCCACAAAGAACAGCGCATTTTCCACTTACGCATGCTTGAACTAGCACTGACTCAGCAACCAAATGCAGGATATAGCCATACCTACTCTCATGAAAGTCTGCACACACAAGGAGTAGCTCTCAGCTCCTTTCTGAACCAAGTCATAGCACCAGCATTGGCCAAAAAACAAATCTCATCCGCTTTCGTACACAACGCAACAATCTTATCACAAGCTCAGGATGGATATAATCGCTGCTTAACAGAGATGGAGCAACAAGCCTGGTTTACCTTTCTCGATACCCACGCCAGAAATAAGAAAGCTGATCAATACCTCACAATAAATACGCTTCTAACCAACCTTACCGAACACGATCTACTCAGTGGCTGGATTAACACCTCACTCGTCCAAGCTATGTCGCGAGCTAACAGTAAAATAAGTGATGCACTCTCATTTGAGTTTAATAGTGCTCAAAATCAACTCACGCCCCTCAACAAAATTCTTGCGACAATGGCTGCTATCCAACCTACTGAGTGGGAGAATCCCAAAAAATTTGATGCGCTTTTTACGCACTTTGATCTCAACGTTTTAATCCCCTTGCAAGATGTTGCCTTCGAAGATTTACTTGAATTATGTGAAACCATAGACAACAACGTGCTCAAACTCGCGGTAATCACCGCACTTAAAAAAATAACCGATCGTTATGACCTTTTTGTAAAAGCCATCAAAGGCAGCACCCAGTACCCCAATAAAAAATTAAAAATCACGCATTTTCATTCCATGCTCGAAGGATATGTTCGCTTACTCGATAAGGTTTGCTCTAATCAAAACTTGATACACGCTCTCAACGAACGCCTTGAAAATTATGATGCAGAAAACGAAGATGAGCTTGTTGTTTCCAGTCATTTTAATGTCAATGTTGTGATACAACAAACTATGCTTGAAAATGGCTTCAATCAGCAACGATTCTTTGATTATATTGAATCGCTCGAGGATCTATTCACCTCAACTCATCAAGTGCTTCTTAATGAGATTGGTAAAAAAATTGTCGCCTGGAATATTACAAGCTCCTTGAATCAACCAAAGCTTGTCGCAGCAATAGAAGATGTCCTTGAGCTTGAAGATCATCTGACGGGCATTCGCTTTGAGGGATCGCAGGTAATATTTACTTATAATCGCCAACTACGTGCTCATAGTATTCAAATAGAGATTTGCTATGATTGCTCAACAAAGAAAGTAATCTTGAGCTACCATTTTTATGGTATTAACGAATTTTTACGTTGGAACCTTATTAAGGATTACATCACACTGATATCACCAAAACTCGACCTCGATATCAATCACATCGTTCTGCGTGACTACGGCCTTTCATTGTATTGGAATGTTCCATCAGCGAACAAGGCTCAAGCGCTTGATGACCTACTAGAAGACGCAATCGATGTCACCTTTGAACTCTCCATCGAAAATAGAAAAACTATCTTTGACCGTTTCGATACCACCTTAGAAACCCTATTTGAAAAATGTTCTCAGCGTTACGGCTCCAGTGAGGCATTAACCAAGCATTTCTCCACTACAAGCAAAGATCTGCCTTTTAACTTTCTTACCTTGCCAGCACTTGATGATATTGCACAAACAAACCCAGCGACTGCAAAAATAGTCTTTCAACAAGGTCTTAAAGTCGCCGAGCAAATTCTTGACAGCGAAAACCACGACACGCTTGTTACTGCTCATTACATTTTGGCTGAAATTGCGGGAGCTCTCGACGAAATTGATGATGATAGAAAGACAAAAATAGTAGTGCCCAAGCGTGTACGCTTGGGCACTTTTAGATCTTATAACAAGGTTGTTACTAAGCTATTTGGCAAAGTGAAAGCAGCGATTGATGAGATCTCACCTGTCATCCCGGCCTAAGCGCCGAGATCTATCGTTAACCTAAAAAAGGGATGCAGTGGATTTGGCTACTGCTAACATAGCTTTGGTATAAGTTGAAGAAGCTAAAACCTCTTTAGAGAAAATGAATGTTTGTATGGCTGCTATGGATTTAGAAAAAACGGGGATTAAGTTTGCTTGCGTACGTTCTTTCAGGTGTAAGCAAAATATTACTGTAAAGAGCTGCTTTATTTCTTGATACAAAACAATAAAAACACTTTGCAATACATGCTGTTTTTATGCGATCTTAACGTAGATTTTTTAACAGCTCTCAAAAGGCACCAACAATGCTGCTACAATTGTTCAAGTTTGTATTGAGATTGTTCTCGGTAATCTGCGTTATATCTCTTCCATGGCAGGTTTTTGCAGATTATGTTGTCTATGTTCCCATTGAAATAAAAACTTGTACTGGTTGTGCTGATAAGATTATTACAACACCACCCAATCGCATAAGCGCTGATGGCAGGCATGGTTTTATTCAAGTTGTTGCTTGCCAGTCATACTCATCATCTGTTCGAATGAACTGGTCCGGCGATGGATTTAAGGCTCTGCTTGGTAATGCTTCACCAAATCCGGTTAAAACGATAGAAGCGCCCTGCATCTGCGCGAAAATAAATCAGGCCGCAGCCAAACCGCAAGAATGTTTCTCATTTGTATGTGATGTGGCCACTGGCAAACCCATACCTGGTTCTGCTCCAATGACGCTGCCCGAGATGGTTCGTTGGTACAATTACCAGCTTGTCATGTCGCTGCTACCTCAAAATAATGTTGTTGATCCCGCAACTGGCCGCCCATTGTATGGTGTTATAAAGCTACTTCCCGGGGATGCTAAAGCAGGGATGTCAGCCGTTGATCTTATCAAGCAGTCATCTCCATCAAAAGGTAATATCCCATCGGGTAATCCGAGTATTCAAGGTGATAGCGCAACGGCATTTTTATTTAATGCCAATGTGCAAAAACCAAAGCAGAGAACGGTTATTTCATCTGGTGTTAGAGGCGTGCCAAAAGCTCCATTGCCAAACCAAGCTTCTTTCATTGATATTAACGATGAAAAAACACGCTATGACTTGCGCAGAGTATATGTTTCTCTGCAAGCATTGAATGAAATCAGGGGATTATCGATATCCGATCAAATGAGATTATTGCAGGAGCGCAATGTCGCCATAGGGCTACCTCCGGGGATTGGTAACATATCCAAAACTGTTTTAGTGCCACCAGACCCCGATTCATCTTGGGGTGATAATGTAGAAGTGAACTTTGGTTCTCATTCACCGCACCATTTTCATTCTGGAAGAACAGGCCGTGGGGTCAAAATTCTTTTTAGTGATCAAAGAAGGGCTCAGCAAGAACGTGTAAATCGGTTCAGGGATGTTGTTGATAGTGATGATGTAACCTGGGATTACTATTACAAAAACCCTGAGCAATGTAATAAAAATTTCTTACTTGAGCGTGTTGCTTTTGAGGGAAACTATTATCAAGAAATACCGACACAAGCTCTTTTTGATCGCTATGATCTTTATGAGCATGATGCCTATCTTGATTTGCTTAAAAGCCTTCCTGATTACGATCAGCAAATACTTGCGCTGCGCATAAAAATGATTGCCGACAAAGATAAAAGAAAAGAAGTAGATGATCCTTGGTATCCTCGTCGCTATCATATTTTTGGTGCTGATACTCTCGAAAACAGAAAAACAGATAATACCTCGCGTAAAGTTAAATTTTCTGAGTTAGTCAATCATCTATCTGATGAAGTTAATCGTCGTCATGAACAAATTCGGCAACTTGCACAGGAGCAGCTTAACAGAGAGCTTGAGCGTCAATTTCAAGAACATCTTGCGGCAAAAATTGTGGCTGCGTACAAGCAGCGAGAGGCTGAGATTGTGGCCTGCAAGAAAGAAGAAACAGCAGCGCTTGATGCCATTACCAAAGAGCACCAACAGGTTATCAAGACCGCAAAACACCTATGCAATCAAGAAATTTCTGTATTTGAAGACAAATATCGAAAAGCAGATTTTGAACGATTCATAAAACAAATTCCCCTAGATTTGCATGAGGACATGTTTGATGATCTTGTAGAAAAGTATGATGCGGTCGTTGCGGCGAATCCAAAAAGCTCTTGGGCTGAGGAAAGTGCAATCGCCATGAACAATATGGTAGATTATTTTCAGCAGTCTCTTGGGGCTGGAGACACTGAAAGCGCACAGCGCTGGGCACAGCGATTGAATGCTCTTAAGACCGGAAAAAATGAATGTCGTAATCCCATAAGATACAACGAAGAATACAAAAATTTTCTTGCTGCCCATGGCTTTGATCCAAACAAACAACGTGGGGTAGAGTACTACCAACCAATTGCTCAAATTGAGTATGAAACAAATGATGTTTTGCACAGCGTGTACGAGAATGAAAAGCGCTATGGGCACTTCTATGACGTTAAACACCTCAATGCGTGTTCTATCTGGGCGGTCAAGGCGGCCAACGAAGTTTGTTTTGCTGATCACATTACTCGCACGTTGCCGGCGTATCACCTCCTTGACTTTGCCCACGCATGCCAAACAGCTGCAACAAAAACTGGTGACCATCTCTCATTATGCGATGATGCTGTGCGACGTACTGGTGCGTTTATTGAACATGTCACCAATCGTACCATGCAACTCTTGGGCAATCGCGCCAAAGAAATTCTTAAAAATCCAATGCCATACGCCGGCGAAATATTGCTCTGTGCAGCTATGCCGCAGGTTGCTTTTGCCCGATTTCTCTACAGTGCTTATGCCGATCGAAAAGAATACGTAATTTTTTTCTCAGGTATGCAGCAGCTCATTGCCACCAATCCAGCAGAAGCCATGGCTCAACTTGCAACATTTGGTGTTGAGTTTGCACTCACCGGTCGCTTGATGAAAGATGCAAACCAGATTTCAGCGCGTGCCAAAGAATTTGGTCGATTGTTTACGCAAGAAACACGTGTTGCGACTGTCACCGCTGCTGCGGGCATGGAAGCATCTACACTGAATCCATTGAGCAAAGCAGTTGGGGGTGCGGCTGAGAAAGTTAAGCAGGCTGGAGCTGCTACAAAAACAGCTTTTGCAAATTTACGCAAAGAAGTGCATGTAACCTGCAAACAGTTGTCGTCTGGAAGCAAGCCCTGGGAATGTACTTTTGTTGAGGATATTCTCAAAAATGCACACCCCGGTAGAAAAACTCGCGGTCCTACCATTCAATATATAAAACCCGGCAAATATAATGATGTTATAAGAGATTTCGAGTCTCTAAAACCTACAAACGTTCACCCCTTTCAAACAGCTACATGCGAAGGATTTGTTGGAGAATTACCGAATGGAAAAAAGTTGGTAGCTAGAACATTTAGTAGAGATGGAAGACCAACGTTAGAAATTCAGGATGGCTCACATTATATGACCGTTCGATATGACGAAAAACTATAAATAATCGGGGACATTTTATATGTGCAAAGAATATTGGGTTAAATGTGACATGTTTTCCAACTTGTCAGAAACATATTCCATCCATACTATTTTTGACAAGGATGGAAAACTGCAAATTATTTTAGAATCCACAGCTAAAAATTGTAATGAAAAAAAACTTATAACATTCCAAAATGTTCTGTTCTATAGAAGCATGAGCGAGTCTTTATGGTGCTTTTTATCAGAAATAAGCGACGATGTAGATGGAAATTCAGTACTTCAGCATACTCTTTTTCGCATAATCAACTCGTCACTCATTCGACAATTAGAAGAAGAGGATGAATTTGAAAACAACAAAGATGATTTAGTACATTTCGTATTAGTTGGAACTGATGATTTTGTTGATGTTATTACTACTTCTGAACCATTCTTTGTAGGAATTTCTCATGTTAAGTGAAACTTGGGTTCAATGGAAACCAATTCCATGCTTAGAATCAAAGTATAATTTGAAATATTTGCTTAATAATTTAGATACATTTGAATTAAGACTGGTTAATGTGTCTGATACAAATGATGAGTTATTAATAATTTTTCAACATTCATCACACCTTTTTCAGAAAACAAATATAAAATTCAAAAAGAAAACCCTAGACAATTTAAAAAGTTTTTATGGATCTGCTTTTATTGAGTGGAACTTCTTTAAAGTAACAAATTTAAAATACGCACAAGAACTAGAAAAACAATCAGCAGAATATTTCAAGGCAAAAGACTTTACTCATTATGTTTTTATTCTAAATGATATAATGCTAGAGATTCTTGAGATTAACACTGACGAGGGTCCAGAAATAACCAGAAAAAGCGCAAAGAATACGTAAAATTTTTTCAAGCATACAGCAGCTCATTGCCACCAGTCCAGCAGAGACAATGGCTCAACTTGCAACACTTGGTGTTGAGTTTGCACTTACTGGTCGTCTGGTTAAAGATGCAAACCAGATTTCAGCGCGCGCCAAAGAATTTGGTCGATTGTTTGTGCAAGAAACTCGTATTGCGGTTGCCACCGCTGCTATGGGTATTGATGTGTCGACATTAAATCCATTGAACAAGACTGTTGGTGGTGCTGTTGAACAAGTTAAGGCAACGGGGGCGGCGCAGAAAGCAATACGTGTTTATACGGAAACTGAAATCGCTGTGGCAAAACAGATCAATGCGGCAGCAGGAAATCTCGTACCAGAACTTATCAAATTTAGGACTGCGCGAGCGGGTTAATGAGTCGGTATACCCCTATAAAACCTTGATACCAAGCTCTCGCAACTGTTTTTGGTCAACCTCAGACGGCGTCTCCATCATCAAGCAGGACCCCTTTTGCGTCTTAGGAAACGCAATGACATCACGAATAGACTCGGTACCACCAAGAATCATGACCAAGCGATCAACACCAAAGGCGATGCCGCCTTCTGGAGGATAGCCAAATTGTTGCGCTTCCAGTAAGAACCCAAATTTCTGTTTCGTTTCTTCTGGTGACAACCCAAGCAATTCAAACACTGCCGCTTGCGTCTGCGCGTCATGGATTCTGATCGAACCACCACCCAACTCTTCACCATTACAGACCAAATCATACGCACGCGCTTTGACTTCTTTAAGCGGTAGATCACGCCAGCCAGCATTTGGCGAGGTAAACGGATGGTGCTTGGCATCCCAACGCTGTTCTTCTTTGTTCCACTCAAACATTGGAAATTCTGTCACCCAGAACATTTCATAGCGGTTTTTATCGATAAGTTGCAGTGTCTTGCCTAGCTCAATGCGTAACTTACCAAGAATATCCCATGCATCATCAAAATCACTTGCTACGATAAATAAGGTATCTTTTTCAGTAAGATCAGGAATCTGCTTCTTCATATCTTCAAAGAAGGTCGCAGGCAACTGCTTTGCAAGTGGCCCCGTTGGCGTCTTATCTTCGTTAAAACGAACATAGATCAAACCTTTGGACTTGAATTCCTTGGTCACACGATCAACCCAATGATCAAGTTCAGAGCGGCTGAAAATCTTGTTTTTGACGCAGAGTGCACCCACCTTACCACTAGCAACTAAAATTTCTTGCAAGAAACCAATCTGTATTGGAGCAAAAACAGGGGTTACATCGTTGATTTCAAGCCCAAACCGCATGTCCGGTTTGTCTGAACCAAAGCGACAAAACATTTCATCAAACGAGTAACGTCTGAACGGACGCGGTAAATCAATATTTAAAAACTGTTTCCACAACCGTTGCATGAGCCCTTCACAGACATCATAGACATCTTCTTCGTTGATGAACGACATCTCAATATCAAGCTGCGTAAACTCCGGCTGACGGTTTGAACGTAGATCTTCATCTCTAAAACAACGAGCAATCTGGAAATAACGCTCCATACCACCAACCATCAAAAGTTGTTTATAAATCTGTGGTGATTGTGGCAACGCGTAAAAAGTGCCCTTGTTCATACGAGACGGTACCAAAAAGTCGCGTGCACCCTCTGGTGTGCTTTTGGAAAGATTTGGTGTTTCAATCTCATAGAAATTAAGATTATTCATGTAATCACGTATCGAGAATACAAGCTCATGACGTAACTTCATCATGCGATGCATTGCCACGCGACGCAAATCAAGATAACGATACTTAAGCCGCAACTCCTCAGTCACCTTCTCAGCTGCTTCAAGCTGGAATGGTAAGGCTTCTGATTTCGCGTACAACACCACCTGCGAGATTTTGATTTCAAAGTGACCGGTTGGAATTTTATCATTAACAGCTTCAGGAGCCCGGTTAACCAAAGTTCCCTTGGCAGCAACCACATACTCAAGACGCAAATCTTGGGCGGTAGACATTACCGATGCATCAAAGCCAGGATCAAACACGAGCTGCACATTACCGGTGCGATCTCGTAGATTAATGAACACAACGTTGCCATGATCGCGACGTCTATCCACCCATCCCGCAACACACACCTGCGTGCCAACTAGCTCTTGTTTAACTTCTCCACACCACGTTGTTCTACGTAGCTCTGCCATGAACGCGCCCTTACTTTTTGGTTAAAAACCGGCCACATACCTTCTTTTGCCAAGCAAGTGTAGCAGGTTCTCAAAAAAAGAGCAGCCCTGGTCTTAATCGCCAAAAATAGAACTCAGCCCTTTAAGCTGTTCTGTGGATAAATGATGCCCAACCAAGCACATACATTCTCTTGCTCGCTCAGATTTACTATTTGAAACAGCTGTGATTTTAAGCTCATTGAGAGCTTTTTGAAGCTCATTGGTCTGGTTTGGATACAGCGCTACTAACCAGGTCACCGTAGCTATTGTTTCTTCAACCAAGCCTGAATTTGAAAAACTAACCTGCTGCGCCGCTTTAATATTCTTTCTAAGCACTCGCACATCTTCAACAAGATCATGCCCTGGCCTCTGAACTCTGAAGCCAATTCTCGGACTATTAAGAGGTCGTAAAGCTACTAATAAACTCTCTAGCGCAGAAGTCTTACCCTCTACAGCTTGTTGCAAACCTATAAGGCAGGTCTCAAAATCAAGCGATCTATACGCCCTATTTTTATGAATTGCACACAACCTATTGTATAAGATTAACACGTTGTCATTAAGTCGCTGTCTATCAAGCTGGGAGATAATGGACTCAACAGCTTGAAATACCTCTCCACTAGACATAACACATGGCTGTAATGACGAAAGATCAAGCTGTGACACAAGCCGTTCCATACATTGCATAGGCGCTGCCACAAGATGCGCAACAAAAATAAGTCCTACAATTTTTTTCATGATCCCCCTATGGATACCAAAAATTTCTGGCTTCGAACCACTATAACTCATCAAGTTCTGGACGACGAGGCAGCTGAGAAGCGCTAGGAGGCCTGAGAGCATCTAGCTCCGCCTCAAGCTCATCCAACTCTTCTTCAATCACCACAAGTCGGCGTATGGCTGCTAGCAACTTTCTTGTAAAGTGTTCATCTATGTCATCAGGGAGGCAATGAAACGATGCCTCAGTATCCTCATCAAGCTGCTCTATAACCGTTATAAACTGCCTAAGACAGTCTCTAAATTCTTCAGCCTTAGCATCTTTCTGCCCAAGAAAATTTCGCAATTTTAGACGCAAAGCGTCACCATCCCCACCGGGCTCAAACTTAAACTTATTCAAAGCCTCCAAGATCGGAACAGCTTGCTGATGTAACTCTTGCCACTCCGCATCATCAAGCCCAGCCTGCCGGCTGATACCCTCTTTAAGCGTCTGAGCCGCTTGAGATACCTGAGCCACAGCACAAAAAACTATAACTATGCCTAAGATTTTTTTCATATGCCCCATCCCCCACTCTAATTTGATATTACCCTCCAGAGGATGATACTTTTTCTTAAGCACAAAAAACAACGACCCAGGAAAATTCCTGGGTCGTTGTCTGAAAATAAATACTATTTTCTAAAGTCTTAAAATTTGAATTTAAATTAGGCTGGGCAAGCACAAACTGCTGCGCGCACTCCTGTAGCAATAGCCATCGGATCAATATAGCCAGTACAGACACCAACAACAACACATGTACCACAAAGCACAGCACCACCAACCTGATACTTAGCTTTTCTGCTCAAAGATGGCATGGCTGAAACACGCTCCCTCATCGACGCTCTCGATGGCATCTTAGCCCACAATTCCGCCACTCTGCCCAATTTCTTAGCATCCCCTGAGGCGGTAGGTTTGCCTACTTTAGAAGTATTTACTGAACCGCCGGTTGATGCTGCAGCTTTTGGAGCAAAATCTTCTGCGCAATCAGCCAGCAATTTAACAACAGCTGCACCATCAAGGGTAGTACGTTTTTTTGTCTCTGTTTCTAAATTGGCAACAAAAGCACTGTATCTTGCTCTTGCTTTTTCATCTAAGGCCCCATCAAGCAGCACCAGACACTCCAGCTGCTTAATCGCCACTTTTCCAAGTTTACGAAGCTCTTTGAGATTAACACTGCCGTCTTCACCAGTAATTGCCACTATCGCTGCAGGCAAAGCGGCTAGACCTTTGCGCGATTCTGCCAGAGCAACATCACCAGCAACCTTCTCGCCAGACGCATCAGCAGCAAGCATATCAGAGTCTTCAGCAGAAGACTGAGTCCCTTTTAACTTTGAGGGAGCTGGAGGAGTAACATCTTTAGATTCATCTCCCTTCTCTGCTCGAGAAGGCGTAGTTCTTCTACTACCTTTTCGGCCCGCGGCAAATGCCGAATCAACACAGCCGACCAACATCAGCCCAATAAGAACATAGGACATCGTTACTAATTTCATGCGGTTTCTCCTAACCAAGATTTATAAAATCGCCACAAAGTATAGCTTTTACATCGAGAAACCTAGCACACAACTTTTTCAAGAGCAAGCAAATCAAAAGTAAAAGCCGCCATAAGATTTTTTAAGGCTCATGGCGGCTTGCATTAAAAATTTTACGCGCTTAATAAATTTCTATAATGCATTCGTTAAAGCCGCAAAAACGTCAGTCAATGGAGGAACTTCAAGAAGTATAACGCCAAAAGCATTGAGAGCTGTCAGCGTCACCGTTCCGACAAGAACAATTCCCGCACAAAAGAAAGCCCATTTCCTATATGAATTGCGCTGTGCCACCAACGCTGGATCTGTGGCCACTCTAAGAGTTTCTGCTTTGGCTCCGAGAATCGTGGCAATCTTAACCAATGCTATCACTACATAAACCGCAGTTTGTGCCGTAACTTGTGCTGTAGGATTTATCAATCTTCCATCAGGGCTGGTACAACTCGCTTGACGTTGCATAGCCAGTGTGTCTTTTACTCTTTGAATTTCTTCCCACAAATCATTACGGGCATGATCTCCCAATGCTGGATCGCTCAAGATTGATTCTACAATGCCATCAACAGCGTCTTGCAATTCTGCAAGACGCTTCAAATCATCATCGGTCAATGAATTTGAAGCCCTGCCATCAAATAGAAATATATCTTGCGCAACCCTCTCAAACTCCCGACGCGCTTGTACAGCTTGCTCGTGCAAATCAATACTACTTCGCTGTTGACGCGCTGGATGACTTGGCGATAAATCGCCTTCCTCGTCCAGCGCTCCGCGTGATTCTATCTGCCGAATTGTATCTGGCTCAAATTCTTTGATGCGATTTACAAGAGCAGAAAGTCTAACGACATCAAATTCCTCACAAGTAGCTCTATTACAATCAGCAAGCAGCTCTTCAATTTCTCTTTGCTTACCAGCATTATTTGAAATCACCGCAAGATTACGCATCATACTACTAAAAATGGACAGCATTTCTCTCTCCCAGAGATTTTTTCGTGTTTTAGATAGCTTTTGCTTATGAGCTTCAACAGCCTCAGAAAATTCTGCTGCTTGCATTCGTAAGCCATTTGGATTCGGTGCAGCACAGCTTTCTCTCCGTGTTACACCAGGACGCCTAGGGCCACTCAACTCTCTTTGATCCCCAGCAGATTTTGATCTTTTTTGTGCAGCCTCAAGATCACAATAATTACTTAAAACCATCCCAATAAAAATAGGTAACGCTAATGCGTTCTTCATGATTCCCCCTCATCTCTTTTGTACAAGAACCTACGACAGCATCCCCATAAGTCGTAAAAATATCGTTCTAAAATAAAGACCGCATGCAGCGGTCAAGAAAAACGCAACAACTAAGCTCATGCGCGCCCAAAGCACGGCTCCTTGCCGAGATTGATAAACATACACTTTATGCGCAAAAAACCAGATTGCCGCAAGCAACACAGAAGCATACAGCCCTAACAGTACCCTGACGCCGACAAGCGGCTGGAGAAAATAGACTGCAACAGCAAGAAGGCAAAAACCAAGAACCTGCTTAACATAATCAAGCCACTCACCTGCACGCGGCAGCAACATCAGTACCCCGGAAAAAGTACCAACCACAAGCAAAAACATACTAATCCCAAGCGAAAAAGCATAGAGCGATATAAAACCCAGCAACGGATTTGCTTGTTTTGCTACAAGTCCAAGCAGCACGACAAGTGGTGGCGCAAGACATGGAGATACGACAAGTGCTGAGAGCATTCCCAACACAAAACAGTACGTAACAGAACCGCCTTCGATCTGCATTTTTGGTGATTGCAAAATTGTTGGTATGTACAGCTCATAAAAACCAAGCATGGCGCCAGCAAAATATATAAATATCATCGCCGCAGCTATAATAAACCATGGCTTGCCAAGCCAGCTGCCAAAAAGTACTGCTGATGTTGCACTTATATACCCAAGCATGGCATAAACAAGGGCAAGCCCATTGGTATACGCAAAAGTAAGCTGAAAATTACGCCACAGTGTTTTTGCCCCCTGCCCTTGAATGATACCGAGCGTAATTGGAATCATTGGGTAAATGCATGGCAAAAGACTAGTTAAAATGCCCGCTAGAAACGCTAAGAATATAAACCAAAAGCCCGCTGATGACGACGCAGCAGTAAGCGAGTTTGTTGTATCGCTCAGCAACGAATGAAACTCGCTACCAGCAGCCAATGATCCTGAAAAAAAACTACAAAAGCTCATAATGACAAAAAAATTCTGTGATGGCCTCATATGTACCCCCAAGGTATCAGTCCAAAGTACAAATCTCCCTGTCACTGATTTTCTAATGTTTGGCCAAGCTATGTCAACAAAGTGGAGGAGTCCTGTGATTCAATCATCTCTACAAGCGCCTCCTTGGTCATCAAGGCAGATTTTCTCAACACCACTTTGCCCTGTTTGATAAAAAGAAATGTTGGTACCTGCGTAATTTTTTCGGTTTTCACCAGACGAGTAAATTCATTTAAATCAATTCCTCTGTCCGAGACATTGAGCTTGGCAAAACTCACACGACCCGCATAATCCTGCGCGCAGCTTGCAAAAATCGGCGCCATTTTTTGACAGGGAATACAGTAGTTGCCGTAGAGATCAACCACTAACAATTTATTTGACGATGCTTTCACCAGTTGCTTGGCTACGGCAAGAGAGGTTATTTCTGTCTCGAGGTTATTTTGATGCTCAACTTCCGCTACAACCGATCTGAGTGGAGCTGATTGCACAGCAGCTGAATACCCTATTCCATCCAAATATTCCTTCGCCTGCAAAGCAGCCTGACATCCCATGGAACTTGCACTTACCGCCTGCTTAACAAAAGGATCGCAAATATCCCCTGCAGCAAAAACACCTTCAACACTTGTTTGCTGTCCTTTGACCAAACACAAGTAGCCCGCAACATCTCGAGCAAGTTGATCAGCAAAAACTTTTGTGTTCGGCGTGGAACCAATTGCTAAGAAAAGGCCGTCAACATGC
>JAHFBQ010000001.1 GCA_023249935.1 bacterium | reverse complement strand
TTGGTTCGCTTGTAGTGGCACTATTTTGGTCATTTGTTGCAAGTACAACCGACACAACATCTGCTAAAAAAGGTACGCCTTGATCATAGGCGGCGCACAAATCGGCTCAATGGCTGGACCGTTCCTTGTTAACAGAACAGCTACCCTGTGGGGCCTTCCTGTTCTTTTCGGTATAGCAGCTATCTCTATTTTCCTTGTTCCAATACTTATTTTCTTTTTTGTTAAAAAATACCCTTATGTCCACGAAAAAAGCAGCAAGAAGCCTACTGGCCCAATCGAAGGCTTGAAATTATTGTTCTCTAAGCCTTACCTCATGGGTATTCTTGGCATCGCAACGCTGTATGAAATCATCGGAACTATTCTTGACTATCAAATGAAGTTTTTGGCTGATGAAGCATATGGTTCAGCAGAAAAAGTTGCTGAATTCTTGTCATTCTTCGGTATCGCCGCAAACGGCTTGGCTCTTGTATTTGCACTCATTGGTACAAGCTTCTTCATCCGTCGCTTCGGCCTAACCTTCTGCTTGGTAATGTTCCCAGCAACTGTTGCTTGCGTAGTTATCTACGTTATGGCATTCCCTATGCTGTGGGCACTTTTCATCGCCATGGTTGCAATCAAGGGCTTGAGCTATGCGCTTAACAATCCTTGTAAAGAAATCATGTACATTCCAACAAGCAAAGACGTTAAATTCAAAGCTAAAGGTTGGATTGACGGTTTCGGCGGACGCTCAGCTAAAGCTACTGGTTCAAGCGTTAACGCAATGTTCACCAGCATGACAAGCCTTATGTTCTACGGCTCAATCGTATCTCTTGGTGTCATTGGTGTTTGGATTCTCGTAGCACTCTATGTTGGTCGTACCAACAAGACACTTGTTGAATCAGGCAACACAATTCAGTAAAAATCTGCTCCGTAGATTTGTTAAAAAAGGGCTCGGACAAAAATCTGAGCCCTTTTTTGTATATACGATCACACATAGAAGATGAATTTTTTATAAACTCACGTACACTAGACGGATAAAAAATAAGCTTCTTTGACAAGGGTGATCGCATGCAAGTAGCGCCTGATTCTTTTAAAAATTTTATTGATTCACAGCTCAATGAGCCCCAAAAAAATGCTGTAACTCCCGCCACTGGGGCGTTGCTCGTTATTGCTGGTGCAGGATCAGGAAAGACGCGCGTCATTACTGCTCGCATCACCAATCTCATTCTTGAAGAAGGCACTGATCCACGCTCCATTGTAGCACTTACCTTCACTAACAAAGCGGCCGAAGAAATGAAAGCGCGCATCATTAATTTCTTAGGTACAAAAAATAATCTTCCATTTGTTGGCACCTTCCACGCCTACTGCCTGCAGATTTTACGCAACAACCCTCACCTGCTGCCATTCCCTCACTTTTCAATTCTTGATTCAGATGATCAAGCTACTATTCTGAAAAATTTAGTTAAAAAGCATGTACTAGAAAAACAGGTAAGCGCATCTCAACTTGCCTACCAAATCTCTTCGATTAAGAATTCGCAGGATGAAACGACAATCGTTCAGCCATTGTTGCGTGAAATTTTTCATGCTTACGAAGAAGAAAAAAATGCTGCCCACGCTTTTGACTTTGATGATCTTATTCTCAATGTGTTGCGCCTTCTTAAGAAAAATGCTGTTTTTAAAACAACGTTTCAATCCCGCGTAAAACACATCCTCGTTGATGAGTACCAGGATACTAGTACCGTACAACACGATTTACTGAGAGAAATGGCACTTACAAACGAGAACAAAGTTGCCGTAGATTCAATCTGTGCGGTTGGCGACGAAGACCAATCTATCTACTCCTGGCGAGGTGCAAACGTTGCCAACATGCTCAAATTTCAGCACGATTTTAAACCAGTTACCATGGTAAAGATCGAACAAAATTATCGATCTGCCAACAGCATTCTACAAGCAGCCAACAGCATCATTAGCAATAACAAGCTACGTAACCCAAAGAATCTCTGGTCAGACAAAAAAGGCACACAGCGCATTTTACACCTACAAAGCAGATCAGGAGAACAGGAAGCCGAGATCATAGCGCAGACCCTCAAGCTCTTACCTACCACCACTCCCTTGAATAATGTAGCAATTCTATACCGCACTCATTATCAATCACGCACCATAGAAGAAGCTCTAATTTATCACAGTATTCCCTACAAAATTGTAGGGGGCATTCGATTTTATGAACGCAAAGAAATTAAAGATCTGCTTGCCTATCTCAAGCTTATTATCAACCCATTTGATCGGTTGAGCCTACTGCGCGTTATAAATACACCAACGCGCGGCCTCGGGAAAAAATGCGAAACTGAACTGCTTGCAGCTATGGGACGCAACCCGTTCCTTGATTTTAAAGAGCTCATTCGAACACTGCCACTTGATAAACAAGTAGATTTATTAGCAGCACACTTCAATGGTCTCAATAAATTCGTCGATCTTTTTGAAGTACTCCATAGAAACGATCTACCTAGCAATCTACTCAACGCAATCTTAGAACGCACCGAATATGCAAATTTTTTACGCGAGACGTTGGACCCCAAAGAAGCAGATGAAAAATTACAAAACGTTAACGAATTGCTGCGCGCTGTAGAAATTTTTGAAAAAAATGCACAAGAAGCGCGGATAGATGGGTCATCGGTAGGCATCCTTGGTGTCGTTGATAGTACAGCATGCTTACTTGAGCTGTTCTTACAAGATATCGCGCTGTTACAAGAAAAAAACGATCTTGAGAATCCACAGAAACAAGTACAGCTCATGACACTGCACGCGGCCAAAGGACTAGAATTTAATCTAGTAATCATTACCGGCCTTGATGACGGCATCCTCCCTAGCACTAAATCGCTCAACACAAACAACGAACTTGAAGAAGAACGTAGGCTTTTTTATGTTGGAATTACACGAGCAAAAGAATATCTATTGCTGCTGAGTGCCCATGCTCGCAACACGTATGGCCAATTCACCGATCAAGTACAATCACGTTTTATCGGGGAAATTACCCCAAATCTATTCAAATCTCTTGATGTTGAACGATATCAGGCCTGGCAAATCAACCAACTTCTTCAGCAATGGCTCGGCAACCAGCTTCTCTCTGGAGCCGGCACAACGGCAAGCACTATAAAAACATATGGAACTGCAGGAATAACCAAAAAACCGGTTACCGCTCCTACAGCCCCCCTCGCTCGCCCAGCAACCGCTTCTAAACCTGCGCCAGTAGCAACTCCCTGGTTCAAGAATCAGCGAATAAGCCATAAAAAATTCGGGCCTGGTATCATTACAGAGGTTGAACGAGTCAGTAGCGACGAATTTTATGTTACCGCCATCTTTAAAATAGGCAAAAAGAAGATCCTGTCGACGTTTCTTAAACCTACACAATGATCTAATAGTAAAAAAACGATAGCGATTATTGCTGTCTGAAATCTCTTATCTCAACCCTCCCCTTCGCCCTTGCATAGTAGCATTGGGTCGATTGACACTTTATGCACGCACCCTAGAATTATTGGGTGTTTATGAGAAATTATGGGGTTCTTGAATAGGGATAAGATTATGATTTCCATGCGGTTAGTCGCATATCTTCTTCTTAGTGCCACCATCTTCGCGGGCACATGCCCGCTTTCTGCACAGATGGAACAGGTTTCTTGCCAATCATCCCATTCGATTATTATGAATGATGTTGAAGAACAAGCTCCATCAGCATTCCCTGCAAACTCCCCAAAAAAGCCTCGCAAGCTTTCATGGAAAGAATGGTTCTGTAGCCTTGGCTCTTCGATAGCTGAAGATTCTGAGCGACCTCAACTCCCAGGAAGCCTTCTTTTGCTCGGCGCAACCCTCATCTTCTTGTCCAGTCCAGAAGTTCATTTTGAGGATCTTAAAAGTAGTTCCCTTTCAGGTTTTCTTATGGCTATGGCAGCACAATATACACGTTATCTTGCTGTTAATTTCGCTCACGAGGGCGGTCATGCGCTGGCCAATTATTTTGTAAACGGCAAAGTTTCTGATGTTTACCTCGGCACTCATGAAGAGAGCGATGGCGTTGAGGTTATACCACATGTCACCCTAAGCGGGCTTGATCCTTCTATTGGTTGTACAACCAATATAGGCAATCAATTCTATTCCGAAGAAAAATTCAGACAAATCGCTAACAAGATCCACGCAAAATTTGCTGCTTTGTATCCATCACTCTCTTCTCAAGAGCTCCTACAGCTTTCTGAGTACCAAAGAGATTTTATTGCTGCCAAAAATTTACCCCATGATAAAAGCTTAAAACAACGTCTCAAATTTTTCGTTATTGCAATAGCAGGTGTGGCCAGTGGTCTTATAACCAACGGCCTCCTTAAACTTTGGACAGGAACGTCTCTTCTTTCGATTGATCATTTTGATATCAAACAACTTCTCAATTTAATTCCAACTACTAGGTCTGATGGAGGAATAATTATAGAAGAAGTTCTTGATGCACCAAGTGTTGTTGCGATTGGCAATGAGCTTTACCAGCCAACAGTAATAACAAGTCTCTTGATTAAAGCACTCGCTGAATTGCATACAAAACACCCCAATCGCAATCCTATGAGTTTATTAATGCACGCACTAGGCCTCGTCTGTATAAACTACGCCTCAATGGGGAAATTCCACTGTACCGGCAATTAAAAACCTAGCATCCTGGAGCACTTCTATTATGCATCAATCAATTTTATTCAAAGCATCTGTTATCAGCATAGGACTGATGCTTGTTTCCTTTACAAAAATCATTGCCTTTGCTCTCCCTTTAGATTCTGATACGTTCAGAGTTCAAATGCCTACAGAAGAAACCTCCCTACTAAATGAGCGCATTGATCTGTTTTTTGGTGAGGAACCTTATAGCTTTGACGAGCTAATCGAGAAAACAAAAACGAAAACTATATCTTGGAAACAGCGACCATCTCTGAAGGAAATCCTTACCTGGAGTAAACAAGCTCTTCAATCATTCTGGCAAGGAAGCTGCAAGTCAAAACTTGATCTTGGAGCAATTGGAGTAATACTCGTAGGGCTAAGCACTCTTTGTTTTCACTATACAAACCCAAACAACGATTTTCAGTTTTTTGAATTGGCACAACTCTGTCCAAAACACTTACTTGCATCATTCCCTAAGCAAATATTTGGCTGGTTCTTCGTAAAATTGTGTCATGAGGCCGGACATATTCTTGTAAATTATCTTGCTAACGGACACATCCCATCGATGCATCTCGGCGCCGAATCACTAGAGATCCCTTCAGATAGCATCGAGATTTTTCCACAAGTTAATCTCTGTGGCATTAACCCCGATGCTCACAATTTTGTAACACCTGTAATGCTGTTAGATCTAGAGGAAGTAACTCAAAAAGATACCCGTACAGTTGAAAAATCCATTTTGCGCGTATTAGCCCAAGCGTACCCTAATTCTGATTTGCAAACGCTGTATGAATCTGCTGAGTACAAAACCAAACTTGAATCCGCTCTGCACAAAAAAAATCTTCTAAATCATGGCAAAATTGCAGCTTACTATGCAGCTGGACCATTATGCGGCCTTGCCAGCAATGCAGCTCTTAAGGCTGCAGAAGGAATCTCGACTACAACTATAGATCTTAAAGACATCGGCGAACTTAAGAACTTTCTCCCAATCCCTGGATATGACGGCTATGGTATGGTTGCTGAAGGTTTTGGATATCCAAATATAGCAAAAACATTCGAGCAATTTGGAGAACCCCTTGATATTATTGCGAACCTAGGATACTTAGCTACAGTACTCAGCAAGTCCAAAATATCTGGTGGTTTGATGAATTTAGCCATGGCATGCAGCGGTATCTTACGATCAATTGGCATAACAATGATCAACATTGGTTGCACTGGATTTGTTCATATCACACCACAATCAAGTAGCTAGTCATAAAAAACAAGGCGAGTGGAATAATTATTCCACTCGCCTTATCTGTTAGGTGTTAGACATTTTTAAACACTAAGCATCAATAACTTCTTCATTCACCGTTATATGATTTTTTGCAAAAGGCATCGCCTGATTAAATTCCTTGATATAGGAGTTTATCCGATCAGCCGTTGACCGATTTGCACCAATCTTTGGATCCCAATCACCAGCCTTGAAGCCAAGTTGTTGCCCCAACAAGCTCCCTTGATGATTCAGTACCCCGCCCTTTGAAAGCATTTTTTTGACTGAAGTATCATAGTCGATAAGAACATCTCGCCCCATAATAAAACCATTTGGCAATGTTACTCCCTGACCAGGTACAACAAAAAGCCCTTCACGCGTTCTGACGATTTCATAAAAACGTTGTTGATAGGTAGGACTTGTTTCTGCGTAAGGCCCTTGCCACTTTTGTGGATAGGCTAAATTAAGACCACCAACGCTTGAGCCAACAAATGATTTCACCGTCAAGAAATTTACTGGCATGTACTCGCCATTCATGCTCAAAACGGTACAATTTTTATCAACAGAAGCAAGGATTCGTGCAATTCGTACTACATCTTGCTCAATTACCGATGAGAGATAGTAGGTTCGATAATGCACAACCTTAAACAAAAATAACGCCAGCAGAACCACTAAAACCAAACTACTAAAAACTGAAAAGTGCTTTGCTATTTTTGCAAAAAAACGACCAAATGACCTATCTACACGCTCATCGATAGAAATGATAACATCTTCCAACTTCTTCATAACCAGCCCCTTTTTTTTCGAATAATCACCAGGGATAGTTTAATCGGTTGACAAGAGTATTTTCAAGAAGCTGCAAAAATAGTTTCTGAACAGTCTCTTACAGAAGAGAAGCCTCAACTTTCTTCACCGCAGGAAGGATATCGCGCACTTCTTCAACGTTTGCTCTATTCACAATAAGCAGTGCATCATCTGTTTCAACAACACAGACATTACTTACACCTATAAAAGCAACTACTTTTTTATTCACAGAGGCTAAATTATCATGGGCATACAGAGACAAAACATTGCTTGCTAGTTGAGAATATTGGGCCTGCACAGAAAGAAATGATTGTAAATTGCCAATATCGAACCATTCAAATGATGCCGGCATGACGGTTAATCGCGGTGATTTTTCAATAATCGAGTAATCAATCGAGATTTTTGGTAATGCTTCATAGGCAAGGTTACCAGCCAAATAACGCTCTACACCAACAAAAAGATCTAACGCATAGGTGATAAATTCATCGAGAAAAACCTTGACCTGGCCAGCAAAAATGCCAAGATTCCACAAAAAATCATCCTGATGAATATAAAATTCAGCAGTTTTTTCATTTGGCTTTTCATGAAACCGCACTACACGCAAAGCACCCACTTCCTGCGCATGCGTACTTGTTTGAATATAGCCAAACCCCGTAGCTGCATTGCGCGGTTTTAACCCCATAAGTACCAGCTCTTTATGCCTGGTTGCGTAATCGATCATTCTATTCAAAGTTTCATTAAATGCCTGCTCATCAGGAACATAGTGATCTGCAGGTAAAAATACCACTACCGCCTGCGGATCTTTCTGCATAATTGTCTGGCATGCCAGTAGCACTGCCGGTGCCGTATTGCGCGGCGCTGGCTCACTTAGGATAAAGCCTACACGGTTTTTGATTGCATCATCGATTAATAACGCATGTTGCTGACTTGTAACAATGAAAAGATTATTTTTATCTATGGCTGGATTTATCAGTACACGATCAATCGTTTGATCCAAAAGCGATTTACCATTCACAAAAGGAATTAGCTGCTTTGGCTTGTTGGCCCGACTTAATGGCCATAAACGCTCTCCACTGCCGCCAGCCAAAATACCAACATATACATTACTCATTCTTTATCCTTTTTTTCTAGTACCCTTTAGCAATCCAACATTGGGCAACCAGCTTTTACTCAGTACAGCAAGCCCACCACCAGCTAAAACAACTACAAGCACATCGATCATCAAACGGAACCGAGCGCAGCCATCATGCCCAGTGATGCCAATAAAATACCCCAGATATAAGACTACAAAAACAAGCTCAACCCAACGACGACGTGTACACAATACCCAGAGCCCACACGGAACAAGGATGTAGCGCATTAAGAGAAAAAATGCCTCTACAACACCAAGCACGCCAATCCACACGTGTGCAGTCTTGCCGGCAATATAACCCCACAAACGCTGCCAGAGCGTCCCTTTTAAATTAAAAAATGACAGACCGCCGGACACAAATTGGGTATCAATCAGTAATTTGACATTACTTGTATACAATCCCAATAATGTTTTTATCCAATTTTTTCCTAGCGCAATGCATGCTTTCCCTGGATAGGCTAAAACATCATGCACCAGCATTGCAGGCAATTCTTGCGATGCAACTTGTTGCCGAACAAATATTTTTTCTTCATCAGACGTTGTCCCATTAATCTGTGCTCGTAGGTGTGGATAGTACCAACCATAAAGATTGACAGTAAACATCGAGTGCCCGTGTGGAGCAAGCATTACCTTGTTGTGCACCTGGTATAAGCCATATGGCAACGCAAATGCAATTAATAAACCAAAGATATTTTTTATTACAGAACAATTTTTCCAAAAAGCAACACTTACAAAAAATACAAGAGGGACAACAAACATCACCGCCACAGCCTTAACAATGCAGCTCAATCCTAGAAAAAACCCAGCCAACACAAGAGTGCTTAGTTTTTTATTGCCAAGAAAACTGATCATACGCTCAACAAAAAGTGTTAACAGCAGTACCAATACTATTTCGGTTAATAAAAATTGAGCAAACACCAATAAGCCAACATTAGTAAGAGCAAGCACATAAGCTATCCATGCAGCACGACGACCAAAAAAGTTGTCGGCTATCTTCCAGGCAAGCAGGGCAACCAACCACGCCAACAGAACCTGTATTGCAACGATAAAACCGACAGAATTGCTCCCAATCTTTTTCAATCCAGCAAGGAACAGAGGGTAACCAAGACCATAGTACGGCGTAGTGACAAGCCGTTCAAATGAACCATCCTCAAGTAAAAAACTTGCTGCCTGAACATAGGCCCCGGAGTCAATATCTTGGTGGTTTTTAGTAGGCGGGACTTGATAAAAAAGTATCCACGACATAAGAAAAAAAAATGCACCCCCACACGCAAGCCAACCATACTCACGCATTCTCATCACCGCGTTGCCCAAAGGTTTTGCAGCACCCAGCGCTGCACAGCATATTGTGCTTGCGCGGCACGATATGTTTTTTCGAGGCTTGGCTGCGCCGTTTTAAAAAACTTTGCTCCAGGCGAAGCAGCAGTTGAAACTTTATCATAATAACGAGGGAAAAACTTACCTTGCTCGTACCAACGAGCTGTTGGTGCCCCAAAACCTTGCTTCTTCCTATCGATGATCACATCGGGCAAAATGCCACGCGCCAACTGTTTTAACAAAAATTTTGTGGTCTGATTTTGATACTTAATGGAAAGCGGGATTTGAAATGCAAATTCAACAAGTCGATAGTCCAAATACGGTTCCCGAGCCTCAATACTTGCAGCCATCGCCATTTTATCTGCTCTCATAAGCAGCAGCTCAGGCAACCGATGTTTTAGCTCAAGATAAAGAATTTCTTGACCAAGATCAGCATTTGGCCGCGCTTCAAAAAGACGCCGGCGGTGATAATCAATAATCGCATAGCTATCAAATTCCTGTCGCAAGCCAGGATAAATTTTTGCAACTACCTCATCGTGCTCCGGCTGAAGAACGGACGAAGAAGAAAGAATAAGCGCTTTTTGTTGCTCACTAAACGCAATCGCCCCACTCCAAAAATGGCCTCTGCCTTGCGCCCAGTTACCGATTAGCTCGGCATAATGAGGACGTTTTTTCAAAAAAGCTCCAGCAGCCCTACTCAAAGGTTTTCGTAAAAATGACGGCACAGCCCGCAAGCCAGGATTCCACCAGGTATCACGCAGGGTGGCATGTTGTGCATAAACGGGATACCCAAAGAAGAGTTCATCAGCACCCTCACCAACCTGCACAACCTTCATACCAACATCACGAGCCAGCTTTGCAACGTAGTAGAAAGGAATACAAACACAATCGGCAAGCGGCTCATCAAGATGATAAATCATCGTTTCAAAAAATTCCGCCGCTTCTTTCTCAGTGATGGTAATTTCATGATGCTCCGCCTCAAAACGTTGAGCAACCAACCGAGCCCAGGCAAGTTCATCATGCTCTGTGCCGTCTGCAAAGCTTATGGTAAATGTCTGCACCTTGGGTAAAAATTGCGCCATCAGAGCAACGTTTAAACTTGAATCCAACCCACCAGAGAGAAACGCGCCAACTGGCACATCGGCAATCAGTCGCTTCTTGGTCGCTTCAAGTAGTAGATCATGTATAACTTCAATGCTTGCATAGGTGTCCATACACGCTGCCGGCGCAATGGCTGGTGTTTGCTTTAAAATATCGTACCACTCACAAAAGGTAACGTTTCGCTGCGCATCAACGTGCATGAAATACCCTGCCGGCAATTTGTACACACCGCGAAATATGGTGTATGGTGCTGGCGTAACCATAAAGGTAAGGTAGTGGTACATGGCCTGTTGTGATATTTCTTGCTGCATCCATGGCAATTCCCAAAGCGCCTTAATCTCTGATGCAAAACTAACAAAGCCACCTTGCAAAGAAAAGTAGAGTGGTTTTACTCCAATACGATCACGCGCCATGAAAAGTTCATTGCGCTCTTTATCGAAAATTGCAAAGGCAAATATGCCATCTAGTTTATGCAATACGCCATCACCCCATGCCGCATAGCCTTGCAAAATTACCTCGGTATCGGTGTTTGAGCAAAACACATACCCAAGGGCTTCTAGCTCTGTTCGTAATTTTTTGTAATTATAAATTTCACCATTGTAGGTAATAACAATGGAACCATCTTTACTATGCATAGGCATCTGCCCAGCAGTAGAAAGATCTATGATTGAAAGCCGCCTGTTTGCAAATCCAACATCATATTTTCTATCGAGCCATACACCTTGGTCATCAGGCCCACGATGAACAAGCTTTTTGGCCATCGACTGCAACAGTTGCGTGTCAATTGCTGTAGCAGTTCGTTCAAGTCGGCAAAAACCGGCAAACCCACACATGACGCGCTCCCTTGTCAAAAAATTATACCCTACGCAGATGGTTGCACACCTTTACGCCGTTGTTTCATGCGGACTGGTTGTTTCTTTATCTCTCCCAAGGTCTTCTTGAGCTCATTCACCGCGTGCATGGCTGAAAGCATGGCAACATCCATATTATTGTAACGGTGCATACCATTGCGCCCCATAAGATACAAGTTCGAAAATTGCTTTAGATACCCAAGTACCGCAGCCACGTGTTGATGATAATTTTGATCATACACAGGATATGCTTCACTGGTTTTTACAACCATACCATCAATTACATCGCTCGCCTTAACAAGCTTAAGCTGCTCAAGCTCTTGAGCCCCAATTTTAATCAACTCTGCATCAGAGAGCTTCCAAAACGGTTCATTAACAAAAGCAAAATACTCCAAGCTGAGCGCTGTATGATTTTGATCAGCAACCATCTTAAGGGAAAAATTATTCATGTTACCGATACGCCCCATGCGCACACTTTTTTCATGCACATACAACCAATGATCAGGAATAACGGTATCCTTGTTGATAACCAAATTCACTGTGATAAGACCACGATATTGTAACGCCTTTGCCGCAACAATTATCTCCTCTGATGGCAATGGGTCAAGCGCATGAATTAATGCTTGCAAAGGCATGGTTGAAAAAAACTCATCCGCCTCAAAACGCTCTTGCCCGCCCTTTGCATCGCTAGCTATCACGGCAACAATGCGCGCTCCATCATGTTCAAGCTTCTGCACACCATGATTGAGCTGAATTGTACCTCCCATTTTGGTCAAGCGCTTAGCTGCACGCTCCCAGAAAGATCCCGCTCCTAGCGATGGGTAATAAAAGGTGTCTTGAATGGTGCGCGGCGCATTTTTTTTGAACCATCGTCCAAAAAAGGCATAAAACATTGCCTGGCTCAATGAGAAGCCCTTGATACGCTGGGCGGCCCAGTCAGCAGAAATTTTGTCGCATGCAATACCCCAAACTTTTTCGGTGTATGTTTTGAAAAACATATCAAAGAGACGGGAACCAAATCGATTAGTAATCCAGTCCTGAAATGTTTTTGGTTTTTTTATAGGAAATATGCGCGCCCTGACGTAGCTCAAGACGGATCGAATACACTCAAAAAAAGAAAGTCCCATAATCACATTGAGCGGTTCAAGGGGATAGTTGAAAAAATGATTCTTATAATGAATCCGCGTGTAGCGCTTATGAGGATGAAAGTCATCAGCCATCATATCAAGCCACCAAGCCATTACCGCATCGGAATCTGTTATAAAATGGTGAGGACCAATATCATAGCGATAGCCCTTGTACTCATTTGTACGCGCTAAACCTCCGATGACATTATCACGTTCTAGGACAGTAACATCCACGTGCTCTATCTTTAAAAGCTCAATACCGGCGGTTAAGCCAGCAGGGCCCGCTCCAATAATCACGGCCTGTTTTTTCTGTATACTCACCACTCCACCTTTTCTTTGGAAAGTCAAACCGATTTCAGTTCACGTTACTGAAAAAAAACTACTTTGACAACAGCCGACCCGATACAGAGCGTTGATACCAAAGAGACAGCTCGTTGAGCGCATAGGCAGCTGCTAATAAATAAAAAGGCTCTAGAGCTATCCGCAACCGTGCATACCCACAAGCCAAGCTTATGCCTACAAAAAAAACCATCAATCCCACAACTAACATGATACGCGGCTGGAACAGGATACGCCAGAACCGTACAGTCGCCAGCAATACGCCAACAATCGTCAGAAGCAGCAATACAAGCTCAAGATAAATAACACCAATAATCAAACTATTGTTCACTGTCGGCATTAAAAAACGCTTTATCTTTACCATTAATCCTGTTCGATCATACGATGGCAATGCCCCGCCGGCATCAATCACAAGCAGTTCGCTAGAATACAATGAGAACATGGTTTTAAAGCAATTAATCGCTGTAAGATGCAAAAATTGCGCGGGATAACGCTTAATGATAGAAATCGTTTCGCGTTCATATAAGTTTGCAAGTTCAATCTCAGAAAGGCCGTGACCAAGAACTTCTCGATTTTCTATTTCAAGCTCTTTCAACCGTTCATACAGGCTGCTTTTTGCATCGCTGTAGGAAATCTGTTCACCTGCCGCAACTAACCGCAACGCAACATGGTTAATAAAATGAGGGCCTGACAGTGTATGAAAAAACAGATGCCCAGTAAGCATAAAATTGCGTAAGACCCAAGGAGTAATTGCCGCCACCCAACTTACAACAAATATTACTATGGATAAAAGTCTTTGACGCCATGATGTAGCCAAAAAAATAATCATAAATCCTACAGCAAACGGCACAAGTAAGTGGCCAACTGGCCGCACAAGCGACAACACACCAAGAAAGATGCCGCTACCAATAAAAAAACGCAATCGATTGGGATCATCAAGAGCACACAATACAAAAATAAGAAATATAAGAAACAGCCACGTCGATAAAATCTCACTCATAACAAGACCAGAAAATATCATAAATGCTGGTGCACACGCACTTAACCATGCTGTCAAACCAGCCAGCCGTCGCCGCCCTGTTAATCGCAAGACAACGAACCAAATAAGTATTGGCAACATCGCGGCAAAAACAATGTGCAGAAGAAGTGCTCCCCGCACGGAATAATTAGTTATCCAATAGAGAATTGCTAAAAAAAATGGATACCCTGGGAGGCGGTAAAAAAGTGGCACCCCAGAATCACTTACATACGCACCCTGCTGGATCAGCGCAATAGCTCCTTCATGGTAATGACCCGAGTCATACATTAATACACAGGGGTTATTACTCAGAAAGAGAAAATAAAATCCTGCATAGACAATAAATGCGATAATGCCCAAGGACAGGCAGAAAAGAAAAACTTTTTTAATCTTTAAACAAATCATTAAGCTCTTTTGTAGTACAACCAGGGAACACTAGCACATGCCAAAATAATTATCAAAAATTCCATCGGCAGCCGCATGCGAGCATAGCCACCAGAAAGTGCAATGACAATAAACAAGAGAATAAACGGTAATACTAACCACAATACTTTTGGTATGCGACGCACACCCCCAAGTAATGCTCGATAGCAAAACCACGCTAAACCAAAAAGCATCAGTGCATTAAAAACGATTTCAGCCCAGATCAAACATTTCAGCCAAAACTTATCCGTTTGCGGTTCAAGATAGCGCTTAAACCAATTACTTACTGGCCTATTGGTAGCAAAATAATCTATGCCCTGCCGTCCAGATTCAAGATATAAAAGCTCAGCACTATGCAACGAGCAAGTCGTTCGAAACATATCCTGTACCCATAATTTTAACGTTATCATAGGCGCAGCCCAAAACGTTTCTAGTGCCAATCTCTCATGCAATTTGCTAACTTCAATACGAGATAGCCTTTCTCCTTTTTGTTCAATCGCAGCAGCTTCACGATCTTGAATAATGGCGCGCAATTCGGCACGTGCATCTTGGTATGAGATATTTTCTTGAACAGCTACAACACGTGCCGCTGAAAGGTACAGAAAATGCCCCCCAGGAAGCGTATGAAAAAAAAGGTGACCAAAGAGTAATGCATTACGCACCAACCAGCCACCAACAACGATGAACCAGCCAAACCCAAGCACTCCACATTCTAAGAATTGTTTAACGCGGCTATGCCCTGAAAAGAATAAAATCAGCACTGCAACTACCATAAGATAATGACCGACAGGCCGCACTAAGGACGCCAAGCCAAGCATCATTCCAGCAAAGAAAACATCCAACCCCTCCGAATCTTCTGGCTGGCACATGCAACGGACAGCTGCTATATCAGACTCAACAATATCATCAAAAAATCCTGTAAATGCCTGCCCTTCTGCCGTCGAATTGAGCACCATCATATCATAAAACCGCCTTGATTCTGCCGACGATGGACACCCTCCAGAGATTGCACAAGCTCCCTCTGTATCAGCACGAAGTACTGCACGCGAGAAGGGAATAAGAAATAATAAAAACAAAAATACAAACAACGTCTCAGTCATCATAAAACCGGCAGAAAGTACATACCCAAGATGTATCGTCGTAACAATGGCGGCAGCCCACGCAATCCGACGGCGTGCAGGAAATAAAACACAAGCGAGAAAGTACACAAGTAATGGTATGAAACTTGCCAGAATAATCTGCACCCAAAGCGCAGCATGATGATTAACACCAACCATTTTATAAACCGTTGCTAGAAAAAGTGGATAGCCTGGAACACGATAGGCATCTGGATTGCCATCCGGCGTAGTAAAGCGATTATTGACTGAGAGCTCTTGAGCAAGCGCTTGATACGTTGCTGAATCTATTTGCCAGTACCGGTCTTCTTCGCCAAGATACCCCCAAAAAACAGCAGCCCTCAGCACGAATGCCACGATCACAAGTAATGAGAACGCGTACAATTTTTTCATCACTTCTCCTGTCCTTTAAGATCATAGAGTCACGTGCAGCGCCTGCCTTTCTTGGCGTCGCTGCTGATGCCATGCATACGCAGACGTTACAATGGTCATTAAATCAGAATGCTCAGGTTGCCAGCAAAAAATTTCTTGCATGCGTTGCGTGTTCGATACAAGCACAGGTGCATCACCAAGTCGACGCGGCATGACTTGCACTTTTGCAGCTCTCCTACAAACATGTTCAGTAACAGCGAGGACTTCTCTTACTGAATGCCCAACGCCGGTACCAACATTGATAACCAGCGATTCGGATTTATTAAGCAACTGCTTGAAAGCAAGCACATGCGCTTGCGCAAGATCTCGTACATGCACATAGTCTCGTACACACGTACCATCAAGCGTTGCGTAGTCATCACCGAAAATATACACTTCACGGCCTTGCGTAATAGCATCAAGCAGTAACGGAATAAGATGCGTCTCTGGTGTATGCTGCTCTCCCAAACCATGCTCCCATTGAGCACCGGAAGCATTGAAATAACGTAGGCTTGCATAGCCAAGTCCATACGCCCGCGCATAATCCTGCAACATAAATTCAACGGCAAGTTTGGTTCGCCCATAGGGGCTAACAGGAGCCGTCGGATGAAATTCATCCATAGGTACATACTGTGGTGCGCCGTAGACGGCACAACTTGAAGAAAAAATAATACGCCGCACATCGTGATCAAGCATTACGGCGAGCAGCGTTGCTGTCTTAGAAACATTATTATCGTAAAATGAACGAGGCCGTTTCACCGATTCACCAACCTCAATGAAGGCCGCAAAGTGAAATACTGCTTGGATTTCATACCGTTTAAAAATTATATTTAACAACACAACATCAGCGATATCACCATGCATAACCTCAGCCCATGGAAGATCAACTGTTTGACTCTGAGAAAAATCGTCGAGAATAACAACGTGATATCCTTCAATTGCCAGAGCAAGCGTGGTGTGCGATCCTATGTATCCAGCACCACCGGTCACTAAAACCGCTTTTTTCATACTACTCCATGTGCAAGGGCCTTAGAGACACGAGACCATCGCTTCAATGTAAAGGGCACACCAGAGAAGCGCAAGTAATAATTTACAAAATCAAACCCCTGCACATCCTTAGCCATTTCCACCTCATCCCGCCATACTTGCATGAACCAACAGATAACCTTTATTTTAAAATTAGGGGAATTTTTCTGGGAAAAATCATGCTGGGGGTATCTGAAAAGATGATGAATACTGCTTTTAAAAAAATATATCCTGTAAATACACGTATCAACACAAGCATCTTTGCCATCACCTGCCTTACAGTTTTTAACACCACTACCATCAAAGCATTTGAACCGCTCACTATTCTTGCAAGCAGCCTTGCGGCGGTGGCTATCAGCAAATCAGTTGATGGATTACTTCATCTTATAGGACCTTCAAAAAATAAGATTGATGCTAAGCAACGACAAAAAGAATTAGAGGGAACCTCTAAAGAGGAATTCATTGCCACAATAACGCTCAAACGCCAAGTATCAAGAACTGCTGACAAAGAGATTCTTGCTGATCATGAATTATATAAACACCAAGCTTTTATCGATGCAATTAAAGAGACGTGCCCTGATTATACCAATTACATCAAGGCGCTCATGCTTGAACTCGAGAAAAACCCTAAAGCCCGCGTCATAGAGGGTTTTAACACCGATCACATGTATCACAAATGCAAAAGCTTTTTTAAGAAAGATGCCAAAGATTATTCCCAATTTTATGTACTCATAAAAAAACTATACAACGAGGTGTTGGCACAAGAGAAACAACTAAAAAATTCTACTGAGTAAGCCCATGAGTAAAAAAATTTTGCTTTCACTTCTATGTATATTGTTCACTACACCTCTATTTGGCGAGGGTTTTACCGCAGACACGCTTGTTGCCACTTGGCAGACAGGTTTGAAGTCAATGCAAAATATGTGCCAAGGCTTTGAGGTATTTGCGCTGAGTACCGAGGGTAAAATAGTTCCTGGGAAGATTACGTTGAAAGAGACAACTGAGGAATTTGTATACTATGAACTTACCGTTAACGACACTAAAATTCATGCCGACGCACAACAATATTTCTTCTCCCCAAGCCGCAACGCTTGGACAAAATTAATCGATCTTGAGGCTGGCAAAGACACCGTATTTTCCGCAATCAAAGGCCCAATACCTGTTCAATTCTGTAAAAAGATCAATTGGGCCCCGCTCAATATAAAAGTTCCTATCCACAGAATTTCCGTCGAAAAGCATGAAAATTATTTTATTACAGAAGATCTTATTCTTGTACATAACTTCATACCAACGATCCTTACAATCGGGCAGGTCATACTCAATAACGCAATTGATATTGCAATAACCATGGTAGTGAGCATCGCTAGCTCTTACCTCTCCGAAAAAGTAGCTCCAGCTGTCCAAAATTTCTTGCGCACCAAACTCAACCTAACTCAGATTGCATACTCTACCTCTGAGACTGGTCCTTTAGTAACGGGAATAGCGCCCCAAGTTGTGCCGCCACCAGTTACAAATCAGGCTTCGCCAATGACAATGCCCGCTCAAGAATATCCTTCGAGACGTAGCTGAAGTTTATCCTGAGCACCGCACATGTCCTTCGAGACGCGACTTCGTCACTCCTCAGGATGAGCGGTGTCGAAGGGCTGCTCATCAGGATGAGCAGGGAAATCGTAGAAGTCATAACGCACCCGCAAAGCGATTAAAACCGGCTGATTAATGCGCAAAAAAGGGCTGGTCGTCCTGGAAAATTGAGGATGATAGATTATTCGCGGTATGCTGGATGATAATGCTAATCCGATGTTTCTTTTCTACACCTAAGGGTCCCTGACCCTTCATCACCTAACTCTTTTTCAAATGTGATTACATAAGTACTGGTATAGTTTGCGCTCTCGATAAAAACACTGGAGTGGCCACTCTGGCCACCACGTATAATCAGGCGATTACCGGAAACATGTCGAGTAAAACCATCCTCTATAGTGCAGTATTCACTTTTGGACATTTTTCCATCCTGCTCACTGTAACTGCAAATATCAAGCTTGTATCCTGAATCATTACGAACTTCTGTACCCTCACACATCTGCACCACAACTAAAGTAAAAACCCAACCAAGAATCATTGCTAACTTCTTCATAAGAACCTCCTTTTTATAATTTATGAAAACTTAAATCAAGCAACTCAGACCACTAAAACCGCTCTCATTCTCCTCAAGCTACAAGATTCAGCTTATCAAAGTCAATATATAAATTTCTATATGAATTAAAACTGGTAGTGCTTCATAACTCCACAGGTATCAAAATGATGACTTTTTCACTATTTTGCAATTTTCTTCAAAAAACATCTACCGGGCTTTTTTGAAATAAAAAGCTATGAGTCCTAATACCATTCCGTAGAATTAGAGCATCTTCATTTGATCTCGATTAATCGCTCTTGTGCTTCGAGACGGCCTGGCGGCCTCCTCAGCACGAGCGGTTTTTCTCTCCGCTCATCCTGAGGAAGCTCGCCAGGGCTGTCTCGAAGCACATTCCTGAGCGACACAACAACACTAACCAATTGCCTATCAAAGAGACGCCCACCACTGGGCGCTTTTTCTGCTTTTTATACCCTTTTTAGGTAAAAAATACCGTGATTGACAACTATATCTCGACACTGTACTATTGTAACAGCGTATTAATATGATTTAACACTTGAAAGGGGTCCAATGAAGAATGATCATCATACAGACATAGATTTGTACCAAGCACTGCTCATGCTCAAAGACACCGATGAATGCGAACGATTTTTAGCCGACCTATGTACCCCCCAAGAAGTCAGAGCAATGAAGGAACGTTGGCGCGTATGTCAGCTTTTGGAACAAGGTGATTTATCTTACCGCGAAATTCAAGCACTCAGCAAAGCAAGCCTTGTCACCATAACTCGCGTCGCACGCTTTCTCAAAGATGAGCTTAATGAAGGTTATAGAATCGTATTGAACAGAATTAAACGAAAGAGAAAAAATGAATAAGTTTTTAATACTCACAACAACCACAGTCGCCCTGTTTATCGCAGGCGTCTATTTCACCCTATGCTCAACCAAAAAGACTGACGCTGTTTTAACGGTTGGCATGATGAGCGGTTGGGCACCATTCATGACCATCAACGCACAAGGAAACTACGAAGGCTTTGATGTTGACGTTGCGCAAGAGCTCGCCAACCGCATGGGGAAGGGACTTGAGATCCAAGATCTAGGATCACTGGCACCTTGCTTTCTCGCTCTTGAACAAAATAAAGTAGACATGGTTCTTTCTGGATTAGATATTACCGAGCAACGGTTAGCCAAGCTTTCTATGATCCAATACACGGGACAAGATGTAACAACGTTTGAGCTCGTTTTTTGGAACAATATCCCTGCAACCATCAAATCGATCGAAGACCTGCGCACAATGCAAGACGCTGTGATATGTGCTGAAGCTGGCTCTGCGCAAGAAAAATTTCTCGATCAGTACACATACATCACAAAAAAACCGATGGGCTCTGCCACCGATATGTTGCTAGATGTAAAATATGGAAAATCGCTGGCTTTCATCATAGAACCACGTGTAGCCGCCAGATTTAAAAAACAGGAATCATCGATCAAAACACTTCCAGTACCGCTACCAAAAGAGTTTCGGGTTTATGGAGAAGGCATTGGGATCAATAAAAAACGCCCTGAGCTCAGAGCAGAAGTAATCGCCCTCATCGCAGCCATGAAGACTGATGGCATCCTTGCTGCATTGGAAAAAAAATGGGGATTAGGGGAATAATGTGAGTACAATTACAAGTATTATGCAAGCACTCCCCCTGCTTATGCAGGGGGCTGCAAAAACCTTACAGCTATGGTTTGGCTCTTTTTTTATTGCACTCAGCATCGGCACCATTTGGGGAATCCTACGCAGTAATAAACTGCGCGGCCCTGTACTTGGCAAGATGTTGGACGGTATTACTTTTATATTGCGAGGCATACCATTCTATGTACAAATGCTCATCGCCTATTTCGTACTCCCCGACCTGCTTGGCATTAACGTATCAGCTGCAACAGCCTCCATCTGCTCTCTTGGATTATGTTCGGCAGGCTATGTCAGCCAAATTATTCGTGGCGGCATCAACACCATCGTAGCTGGACAGTGGGAAGCGGCTAAGGTACTCGGCTACTCAACCATGAACACCTTGCGCTATATCATACTGCCACAAACCCTACGCAACGCGTTACCCTCTCTCTCGGGTGAGTTTGACCAGTTACTCAAAACAACCTCGGTTATTTCGGCCATTGGCGTTTTGGATCTAACGGGAGCCGCCCGCAACATCATTGCACGGGAAATGAATCCAATGACTATGTACATGACCATAGCCTGCATCTACCTACTCATGTCATCAATGCTCAACATCTTGTCGGCTGCATTTGAACAGAGGTTACAATCATGATCAAGCTCAATCAACTCACCAGCACCACGCTCAACACAAGAACTCAAAAACCTATTCTTAATCAAGTGTCGCTGACAATCTCCTCGAGGCGCATCACATCCCTCATTGGCAAAAGCGGATCGGGAAAGACGACGTTGCTACGCTGCATTGCTGGCCTTGAGGACATAGGACAGGGCTCAATTACTATCGATAGCAAAAATAGCGTTAACTTATCAGCTCAAGAGCGAGCCGGATTAATTGGCTTTGTGTTCCAAGATTTTAATTTATTTCCACACATGACCGTGCTAGAAAACTGCATGCAACCGCTCATGGTCGTACAAGGTAAGAACAAACAAGAAGCACAGCAACAGGCGCTGGCAACGCTCAACCATTTTGGCATGGATGCATATGCTGCATCGAATCCATCACAACTTTCTGGCGGACAAAAACAACGTGTAGCAATTGCTCGCGCACTGGCTATGGGACCAAAAGTGTTGTTGCTTGATGAGCCATCATCAGCGCTAGATCCAGAAAACACAGCGATTTTAATAAAACTACTCAAGCAATTGTGCACTGAGGGAATTATCATTGTCCTGGCAAGTCAGGACATGAGGTTTGTCAGCAATATCCAGGATTTCTTGTGTTTCATAGTTGATGGTACCGTTGTAGAAACGTGTGATAAGAGAGAACCCATGAATGCAACGCCATTAATTAATGAGTTTTTGAGTTAGAACCCCGGAGAACAATCGCTCAAACTTTGATCTATAGCCAAAACCCACTTTATTGGAAGCCTATTTTTATAGTTTATGCTATGCTTCCTAAATCTTATTGTGATAATGAAGGGATTTGTATGATCACGCGTGTTACCGGTACCGAAGATATATTGGATCTGAGGCTGCAAAGCTTTTTCATAACAACCACGAAAAAACATTTTGAGCAATTCAACTTCACGCACATACAAACCCCTATTCTTGAGTACACCCAGCTCTTTGTCCATTCTCTTGGCGAGCAAACAGATGTTGTCTCCAAAGAAATGTATGTTTTTGCGCAGGACCAAGAAAAGCCCGTATGCCTACGACCAGAGATGACCGCCTCAACCATTCGAGCTTGTTTTGAAAACCGCGTCGAGCGTTTGCCCTGGAAAGTGTTTTCATATGGACCGGTATTTCGCCGCGAGCGCCCACAAAAGGGCCGCCTACGCCAGTTTCACCAATTCAATGTTGAGGTAATAGGCACGCAATCAATCATGTACGACGCTCATGTCCTTAAGATGCTTGATACCCTTTTTAGCAAAGCGCTCCACCTTGAAAATTATGTTATCAAATTGAATTTCTTAGGCTGCGCAGATGACCGACGGGCACATAAGGCCGCATTACTAAGTTTTTTAGAAAACAATATAGCCACCATCTGCGAAACCTGCCAAAAACGAAAAGATACCAACACGCTGCGCGTATTCGATTGCAAAAACGCCGCGTGTCAAAAGTTGTACACAACGGCACCATTCATTATTCAGCACCTCTGTGAAGGTTGCACTGGTGAATGGCAGACACTCAAAGACCAGTTACAAGTGCTTGGTATCAACTTCATCATCGACAACACCTTAGTGCGCGGCCTTGATTACTATCAAAAAACGGTATTCGAAATTACCTCCAACCAACTTGGCTCGCAATCCGCCTTTTGCGGCGGCGGCCGCTATCACCTTGGCAAAGAGGTTGGCGCTACAGAAGATTACTCAAGCTTTGGCGTCGGCATAGGATTTGAACGAGTGCTCATGCTCCTTGAACTTATTCAAGATAAGTTGCCACTTGAGATGGCACCTCGCCTCCATGTCATCATTCCAATGACTCCAGCACAAGACACACTTGGCTTGCTGCTTGCACATGAATTACGCCGTGAAAATCTCACAAGCGACATCATGCTCGATAAAGCATCAGCCACCAACATGATGAAAAAAGCTAACAAACTTGGAGCAAGCTGGGTACTGCTCATCGGTGAGAACGAGCAACAATCAAATACAGTTATGCTCAAAAATATGATGACCGGCAAATCGACGCCGGTCAAACAAAGTGATCTAATCAAAGTTTTAAAGACAGGAAATTAAGACTTAGCTTCCTTCTGCGACTGAACTGTAGTTGCTCGAGCTTGAGCTTGTTGTTGCACATTTTCATGATAACGGACATACGCTTCAACTTGAAGAATTCGCTTGATTTGCGCCTGAAAACCAAAGTTATATCGTGAGAAACTGATATTTAAATCTTTACGAATGCTTTTGGCATATTTTTTGATGAAACGCACTTTTTCTCTGATGTAGAATGCAAAATCATCAGGCTCAGTCGCCCATGCAACTACTTGTCCAGGAAGCTCTTCACTAATGAAAAGACTAAAATAGTTAATTTCGCTCTCAATCTCATGAACAATATTATCGAGTAATCCAGCATACTGAATTACACTTTCTTCTGACTTTTTATACTCGTCTTGATGAATTTGAACTTTTCCAGAGGTAACAAGTGATTCAACTTTGTCTTTGATAAACTTGCTCTGACGCATCGCTTCATCACGTTTTTGCAAAACTTCGTTTTTCAGCTCTGACAAACACAATAACACATCTTCGACCAAACGCTGTTCCACTACTTCAAGTGGCGTCACTTTGATTATCTTCTTATTTGCCTTGGACAAATTATCTAAAAATTGCTGATATTCTTCTGTCGACAAGGTCTTCCGCTGACGATTTAATTCTAATGAATCTTCAACCAAAAGCTCCTGCGCCTCTGCCGATTCTTCCAGCCCTGCAGCGCTTTGTGCTTCTGTCTGCGCTTCAGGTAGCACAGAAGTCATCTCTTTATTTTCAAATTCCATCATGCATCCAATCTCGAAGTAATTAAAAATGTTGACTGGAAAACAGTGTATCGTTGTTGTAAAAAATAGCAAAAACGAAACACCTACCCTTTTATAAATTCCGCTTGATTTTATCAATTCACCCACTCCCCCGAGAAATACATTTTCTCTTTGAAAATTTACACAATAAATACCACATCAACACAAAGACCATCTGCACGCACCTATATAAAGTTTTCATAGCTAATCAACTAACTATTTTTGCATAAATTAAGTATCTCTATTTGGTAATTATATATATGCGAAAATCACGCAAAACAACGTCCTGATCATCATTACTATAAATTCATATTTTGTTATCAACAACATTGTTAGTAACCGTTTAGCAGGGGTAAGAAATGCGCTGCCAGGAGGGGATACACCCACAATGTCTTAAAATTATACACTCGTAATTACACCGACTGGCCCACTGCATTGCATAATGTTTACATAAAAATTTTTTTTGCGACACAGGTTAAAAAAACATCTTAAATCCCACACAATTTTGTATACTTACACAAAAACTTGCAGAGGGCTTTACCATGAAACCAGACTTGGACTTTTCTCTCCTTCCGGTAACCTGTGATTCCACAAAAATAACTCCTGGAACTACTTTTGTTGCCTGCGATGGCACAAAGACCAATGGCGTTAACTTCGTCCCAGAGGCACTTGCCAGAGGAGCAAAAAAAATCATCGCCGGGGAACAGTACCGTGCAACGCTCGCCCCGCTCGAACGCCAATCCAGTACCGTTGAATTTGTATACACAGCGGATCCTCGCAAGGCTCTGGCACTAGAAGCGGCCGCGGCACATGGCTACCCAACTAAAAAACTTCGCTTTATTGGCATCACCGGCACCAAGGGAAAAAGCTCAATCACTCATATGGTTGATCATATTTTAAGACAAACAGGCTATAAAACGGCCCTTGTCGGCGGCGTTGCAAATAAAATTCTTGATACAACAGTTCCAAGCTCACTCACCACGCCGAACAGCGATTTTTTACAAGCATTTTTTGCTAGCTGCGTTGACTATAAGGTCGATTTTGTGATCATGGAAGTATCATCTCATGCACTCAGTCAAGACCGCGTTTATGGCATAGAATTTGATGCTGTAGGATTTACCAACCTTGCAAACGACCATCTTGACTTTCATCACACCATGGACGAATACCTCAAGGCAAAAGCTATCATTTTTAGCCGGCTCAAACAAACGGGAAAAGCTATCATCAATATTGATCACCCATGGGGAGAACAGGCCCAGCAAGCAGCAAGAACAATCCTGAAACCAGAACAGATTCTTACGCTCAGTCAGCAAGCTGACGCAGCTAGTCAGCTGCACATACTCAATAACAGTATTAATGGTTTAGAGATCTCGGTAGATAACCTAGTTCTTTCAAACCGCTACCTCTTCGGCAGCCCCTACGCATATAACATAGCCATGGCAGCGCTTATTGCTCAATCCCTTGGTATTGAAGAAGATAGCATAAAACAAGCAGTTTATACCTTTACAGGCACTCCCGGACGCATGCAACTGCACACGCTCAAAAATGGCGCAAAGGTGTTTGTGGATTTTGCCCATAGCGGACCACCGGTGGAAGCGGTGCTGCGCATGCTGCGCCCACTCACTGATAATCTAGTTGTACTTTTTGGTTGCGGCGGCGACCGGCCTAAAGAACGCCGCATTTCCATGGCACGTGCAGCAGCCGAGTTTGGCGATCGCATCATCATTACTGAAGACAACCCACGCACCGAAGATCGTCTGCAAATTTTACGCGATATCGAAGCAAACATTCCTTCAGATGCACAACATAAAACAATCACCATTCAAGATCGCCGCCAGGCCATAGCGGCTGCCATTGCGCTTGCTACCACGCCTACTAGCATCGTAGCAATTCTCGGCAAGGGGCATGAGCCATATCAAATTATTGGAACCACCCATCACCACTTTGATGATTTTGAAGAGGTACAGAAATTTTAATTATAGCAGCCGAAAACAGTTTTTTTCATAATCCCAGGTGATTACCACGTCTGGCGTTTCAAAGCGATCGTTTATCATATCCCAATGAAGCACGGTCGCATCATCTTCGTCTCGCCACTCTTTGATGCCAAAGTTTGTACCACGATCACCAAATGCGAATATTACAGGCTTGTTAAGAGTGACCTCCAATACCGACTTACTTATCCGCCGAATCTGAATCTCAGGAGAAATACCGGCTGGCTCGAGCTCACTCCACACAAAAGTCTGCTTGTCATAGTACACCGGCACCGATGTTGACAACCCAGTCATGTAGCAAGCCTGAGCAACACTTGTACAAAACCATCCAAACGGTAGACCAACAAAAACAATCGACTTCGAATTTTCTGGTAGCTGCATGACAAGATCGTGAACTGCAATGTTAATAGCTTTCAACGTTTTTTCACGCGCTGATAAAAAATTTGGGAACATCATGCCATTAAATGCTATCAGAGCACCGAAGATCAACGCTTTCGGCCTGAATGAAATATCATTTTCAAAAATGAGCAGCAAAATTGCTGCAATAAAAAAGGGTAATGCCTCGTACATAAAACGCGAGGTATAAAAGCGAATCACTGAAGGCCAAGCAAAAGCAATAGTACTTGCTAGCAAAAACAACACCGTTGATTTCTTGCGACAGTTCCAAAACAAGTAGGCAAGCAGCATGACTACCATGATGATCAACGTCCCTTTGCGCAATCGATTACCGCCGGGAACAAACCCAAGATTGGTCAAATCAACAAGCCACGTAACATAATTTAAAAACTGTTCTCTAAGGAACGTGAAAAAAGCAAAGCCCCCTCGAGTAACCCACGTTAAATCACTGTTCGATGCCTTGAGGGGAAATTGACTAATACGCCAGCAAAAATATCCTGCAACAGGCAATGCAGCGGTAACAAGCAGAAGAAACTTATGTTGTGCCGTACGCCAATGCCACACCAACGCAAAAACTACCCAGACAGGCAATACGATGAGTGTCTCACGAGTTAACAACGAGCAAGCAACTAGGGCTATTGCCGAAAATAGGTATATTTTACGCTGAGAATCTATAAAACACTGATAACAAATAAATACTAGCAGCGAAAAAAACAGCGCTAACAAATGTTGTTGTGCTGTCACCCAACCAAACCAATTGAGCATTGAAAGATGAAATAAGAAGTACCCGGCACCAAGTGCGGCGATTGTTTTTGAAAAATATTTTCTAAAAATTAACCAGACGAGAACAGCATTGATGCCATGGAGTAATGCCGAAACTATCATGTACCCATAGGCAGAAAAACCAAACAATAAATATTGAATCCCATAAAAAACATAAAGCAACGGACGGTACAATACAGCAAAAAACGATTGTTCGGACGGCATGTAATTTATTGGTTGCATAAACGTATGCAGCCCCATCTCAGTAAAAAACTTACCCAGTTCGCACAGCGATTCAACCCTGCTATGCCACACAAGCCCAAAATCATCGGTAATAAAACCCCAGGAGGTATAGGGAAGTGCAAGAACAACTAAGGAAGCAATAAGAAACACCGTCACCATTACGATCAGCATATTTCTCTGTTTTATATTATTCATATTAAATAATCCTAAATCCGTGTCGCTTATAATCCCAGGTGATAATGATTGCATTATCTGTCAACAACTCCCAGGAGAGTTTTATACTCACAAAACGTTCTTCTTTTTGGTGATTCAAGAAGCTAAGGTTATCATTCGCAGCAAGACCGATATCAACCAGATCTCCTCGTCGTTCAACACGGACATCATGTTGGCTTAAAAGCCCAAACTCTTCGCCACCAAAGAGCAAAATTCCAACATCTACTAACCGCTTATCTTGTGGATAGAAAAGTTTAACTAGTTGTCCTGCTCCCGATGCAAACCAACAGTGCGGCAACCCTATAAAGATAAGCGGCCGCACCGTTTCATGCACCTGGACAGCAAGTTCACGCGCCGCTCCCGTCACCGTAGAAAGCACACTATTTTTTATTCGTTGCATACTGATTGCATTGCATCCAAGCACAGCAACTACGCAAAATCCTAGTAATGGTGATATGCGACGTAGCCTCACAAATTTATTCAAATAAAAATCAATGGCAAACAAGAAGATGAAATACAAAAATATCAATCCAGCATAGGCATAGCGTGTATGGTAGTAAAGTAACCAAGCTGGCCACGTTACGGCCAGCATTGAAAACCCAAGAAAAAAAAGTAACAGGAGTTGTCGTTTACGAATAAAGGGATATGCAAGAAGACCAATAATCAACATAACCAGCACCATTTTGCGCAACCAGTTACCTCCAGGCACCATACCAATATAAAGATAGTTGCATACATAGGTTACGAGATCAAAAAATCGCTCAGATTGCCTGGCAACAAATGCCTGCCAGCTTGAGAAGCCAAAAAATTTTATCACACCATCAGTCGCTCCCGCAAAAATCAGATACCTTGAGGCGAGATAGAAAATGCCTACAAATACGTATCCACTAGCTATTTTTAGTGCAGGAAAAACTTGGTTATACCATTTTTTTAATTGATCACATTGTAATAGATACCATATAAGAGCTATAAAAACCCACCCTGGATAAGTTATCAACGTTTCTTTTGCAAAAAGAGCTACAAAAAACAATAAGCATGATGCCATATACCATCGCCAATGGTTGGTATCGCAAAATTTTTTCAGAAGCGCTGTTATACTCAGAAAATAAACCACATCAATAATGTAAATTTGCTGAGTAAAGCACCCCATCCACAACATAAGCATCGGATGGAGAAGAATTATCAAAGCAACAAAAAATGCTCGCTGCGCAGAAAAAAATGTACGTCCTATGCTAAATAAGCTTACTACTATTCCAGCATGCATAAACACTATCCATATCAGATACGCATAGGCATTGGTACCAAAAAAAAGATATTCGAGAGCAAAATGAATAAATTGAATTGGCCGGTAAAAAGACCCACTCCAAGAAAATGGCGGATTGATTGCTGATGAATAGACGAAGTCGACAACATTGTGCGGCTTAAAAAACTCAGACCAGCCGTGAACATAAGCAGCGGCGTGAGCTAAAAATCCATAATCATCCCGCATGAAACCCCAAGGATAGTAGGGAAGTGCGAGTACACCCATAGCAATAACGAAAAGTAAAATCCCCAACAACATCTGCAGCTTTTGCAGCCTCATTAATGCCTCCAGAATTTTTACATTTAGATTGGTTACATACTCTCTCAAACTTAGTATGCTCAAGGCTCAACAAAGCACAAGGAGAGCGTATGAAGAGAGTGTTGGATCGTGTTTGCGCTAATAATTACCGGCTACTATTCATCATAAGTATCGCTATTAAGTTTCTTTTTCTGGTCATCTTTAGTTCTGAATTTGTTTCTAAATTTTTCTTACCGTTTGTAGATCATTTTGCAACACATGGCGACAACCCATGGCAACATTTTTGGCAACTTGGTACCGGCATCGAATTTCCATACAACCCGGTAACTCTGTATCTACTAACATCGTTTGTCAAAATGGGTCATTTATTTAGTGCCTCTTTGGCCATACAAGCACTGCTCCTAAAAATGCCAATCCTCCTCGCCGACAGCCTCTTAACCTACCTCATGCTTAGATCTAGCAATGGCAAGGCATTGGAGACCATTTTTTTTCTCTCTTTTTCACCGATCATCCTCTACGCCTCATTCATTCATACCCAGCTAGACATCATTCCGACTACATTGCTCTTTTTAGCACTCTACCTAATCAGAAGAAAAAACCCGTTACTGGCCGCCGCAGTGTTTGGCACAGCACTGGCAACTAAATTTCACGTAGCAGCCGCAGGACCTCTACTCGCTATTTATTTATGGAAAAACAATGGTCTTAAAACAGCGATATCGTTTAGTGCTTTAGCTGCAATGGTGTATGGCTTTTTTGTTGCACCTTTTATCATGTCTGAAGGGTTCTATCGCATGGTATTGACCCACCAGAAGCAGATGATGGTGTTTGATGTGTTTGCACAGCTTGGCTACGTAAAACTACTTGTCCCTCTGTTTGCGCTCCTCGTTTTATATGGCCGATTTTTTACCTATAAAAAAATCAATCTCGATCTCCTCGATAGTTTTTTGGCCATTACGTTTGCACTGCTGGTATTTTTCATTATTCCTGCACCGGCGTGGTATGTCTGGATGCTCCCCTTCGTCGCCTTGTTGTTCATCCGCAATTACCAGCACAATCGCTTACTCGTGTTGCTATATCTTGGACTCAATCTTGCCTACTTGCTATTTTTTGTATTTTTCTATCATGAAAAAGGAATTAATGATCTCCTATTTTTAGGCAGCCCCCTCGATATCAAAATCCACCATGACAAGCTGGCTAGCATTGCTTTCACACTTCTCGAGAGTGTTTTATTTTTGGTTATCTATTTTGTGTACAAAACCGGTATCAAAAGTAATGAACTGTATGCTCGGCAACAAAACTTAGTCATCGGCATTAGCGGCGATAGCGGCACCGGTAAAAGCACGCTCATGAAACAATTCACTAATATATTTGGGCATAGAGCAACCTTGATTGAAGGCGATGGCGATCATCGTTGGGAACGCGGCGATGCTCATTGGCAAGAAGTAACCCACCTCAACCCAAAAGCCAATTTTTTACATCGCCAAGCAGATCAATTGTTATTACTCAAAAATAATCAGCCTGCTTGGCGCATTGACTACAACCACCACTCAGGCAAATTTGACGCTCCACGCAAAATTGAACCGACAGAGTTTATTTTACTCAGTGGGCTGCATCCATTGTATTTGCCCAAAATGCGCAAACTTGTGGATATAAAGATTTATTTGGACCCTCAAGAAGAAATTAAACAGCATTGGAAGATTGTGCGCGACATGCGGGAACGAGGCCACAGCAAAGAACGCATTCTCGAGCAAATGCGTCGCCGCGCAGAAGATATAAAAAAATATATTACACCTCAGCAGGAATTTGCTGACATCGTCATCCACTATTTCACCAAAGATATCTTTGAAGTAGGTGACCCTCACGCCTCCTTTACCGTACAATTGAAAATTACATTCGATTCAAATGTTAAAATTGAACCATTACTACAAACGCTCATCCAAGAAGGCAGCTCACCTGAATGGAATTATGCAGATGATCTACGCACGCAGGAACTCATTTTAGATAAGCCACTACCCCCACAGGTGCTTCATCAATTGTACGCTGACTTGCTACCAAACATCGAAGAACTTTTGGCAAGCAAGCTTGAATGGCTTGACGGATTCGATGGCTTCGTGCAGTTTATCTGCTTAATGGTTATTAGTGAAAGCATGAAGGAGAGAAATGCACGCTAGTCACACTGGAACAATAAAAGGCCTCTTGCTCGATCTTGATAACACGTTGTATAGATACGAGCCCGCTCACCAGGCAGGACTTGCTGTCGTTTTAGACTGCTTGCATAGCCTTTCTAAAATATCCAAAGCAGAATTGGAGCTTGTTTACGAACAGGGCAAACAGCAAGTTAAACGTCGTCTACATGCAACTGCAGCATCCCATCATCGCTTACTTTATATTCAAGCAATGCTTGAGCAGCTTGGATCTTTTTCGCCCAAACTCACAACTGATTTATATAAACAATACTGGGCAGCGTTTTTTGCTACAATGAAGCCCCTCCCTGGACTCAATGAATCTCTAGGCCGCTTAGCAGAAACCTATCGAATAGGAATCATCACCAATTTTGTTGCTGATATTCAGTACCAAAAACTTGAACAGCTTGGAATCGATCACCTCATCACCTATCTCATTACCAGTGAAGAGGTCGGTTGTGAAAAACCTGACCAAAAAATTTTTCTAGCCGCATGCAAAAAAATGCAGCTTCGCCCTGAAGAATTATGCATGATCGGCGATGACCTTGCAGCCGATATCATCCCCGCCCAACATTTGGGCATGGAAACCTATTGGCTCACACCTGAACCAAGTACAACTCAACCAGAGCATTCACTGTTTAAAACATGTTCGACCTTCTATGACCTTGAAAAGAGGCTATCATGACTCCACCATTTGATCTTATTGAATTGTCGAAATGGGCCGGCCAACGCTTTGATTTAGTACAAGCTGGCGGCGGCAACTCTTCTTATAAAACTGAAGACGGCCAGATGCTTATCAAGGCATCTGGTATCAGCTTGAGCGAGGTAGGTGCTGCGCAAGGCTTTGTATCAATTGATCTTGCACCGCTACGCAAAGGCCTAACTAAACTGCACAAACAACAAGAATCTCTTGAAAAGGGTGATCTTGAAAAAGCTGCTGAAGAACTTCTTATGAAGGTCAAAGATAAAAACGCCTCAGCGCGCCCCTCTATTGAAACATTTCTGCATGCCTATCTTGATACTTACACGCTACACACGCACGGCATCGTAGTAAACACGCTTGCCTGCCGCAAGAATTGGCGTGAACTTTTTACAGAATTGTATCCAGAAAGCCTCTGCGTTGCCTATAAAACGGTAGGCATTGAGTTGGCACTAGAACTTGAACCACAAGTAACCTCGTACATCAAAGCACATGGCAAAAAGCCTTCGATCATTTTCTTGCAGAATCACGGGCTCATTGTCAGCGCAGCAACCGCTCAAGAAGTTAAATTTTTGACTGAAGAAGTTACTATCAAAATTGAACAATTCCTCAAGATCACCAATAATACCTACCGCCTTACCTCGGTAATCTCTGAAAGCGTTAATGCTGTTTTTGGGTTGAATAAAGTCTCTTACTTGTCTTGCGATGCAGGCCTAAAAGAGTTGATCACCAATGCCAAGCCCTTGTTCCTACAGAAACCGTTTTTCCCTGATACCTTGGTGTACTGCGGCAGCCGCTTACTAATTTTGAGCGATTTCAACGACACTGACACCATGAATAAATTCAAAGAAAATTTTGGTGATTATCCACGCGTCATCATCTGCAATGACCTTATTTTCTTCGTAGCAGATTCAGTACGCAAGGCACGTGAAATTGAAGAAGTCCTCAAGTTCCACCTGTCGGTTCTTGTGGTTAATGTTACACAAAATATCGCACCTCAAGATCTTCAGTTCTTGGAAGACGAAGAATTAAAGTATTTGGCCGCTATGGAATCTGAGAAGTACCGCCAGGCGGTGTAAAGAAAGAGCGCAGATCATATCATGGCAAAAACAACCGGTACAACAGCTCATGAAAACGAAGAACTTCTACGCAAATCGGTGGCTCCTGGAGCCACCGATGACGAATTTAAGACCTTTATGTATCTCTGCAAAGAGTACAATCTAGATCCGTTAAAAAAAGAGATCTATTTTATTAAGTACGGCAGCAAAACAACGATTTTGACTAGCAGAGATGGCTATCTAAAAATAGCCAATCTTAATGAAAATTTTAATGGCATCGAGAGTGATGTTGTTTATCAAAATGACATTTTGACCAAACGAGATGATGGCAGCCTCCATATTTCTTATGGCCCGGAACATCTGCTGTTTGATAAAAGCAAACTGTCAGGCGCCTATTGCAGCGTATTTCGTAAGGACAGAGACAAGGCAACCACCGTCTTTGTCAGCATAAAAGAATATTACAAAAAAGATGCTCCAATCTGGCAGCAGTACACCAACGCTATGATCCTCAAAGTTGCTGAAGCCATGGCTCTCAAACGAGCTTTTGCTATCAGTGGACTTACAACTAAAGAAGAAATTGAAGATAAAGAACTTGATTAAGGGAGGACGCCCATGTCAATCAAGCAGCTACTCTTTTCTCTACTCTCTATCACCCTACAACAAACCGCTTATTCTGCGCAGCTTACTATCCTTGGTTCTGGCACATGCATGCCACAACCACACCGCAAAGCTCCTGGTAACCTCGTAAGCGCCGGCAACACACATGTTTTTGTCGATGCTGGTCCTGGCATTCTGCAGGCAGCAACAAAACATGTCGATGTAACCACGCTACACGGCGCTTTTTATACTCATTTTCATTTTGATCATATTGGCGACCTTCCAGATATTTTGACGTGGTTACATGTAAACCAGTGGTCCCATGACCTTGGAGAAGATATTGCTGCACCAAGCCCGTTTACTATTTATGGTCCAGTAGGCATTGAAAATCACGTAAAAACATTTCTTAATCTCGCATTTGCCGGAGCAACGGTAACTAAATGTGTAAAATTTGTTGAACTAGCACCAGGTCAAACAATCGAGGTCGGCGACTTTAAAGTCACCGTTCATAAAGTTCCTCATACAAAAGAGAGCGTTGGCTGCAGATCAACATTGCTCCCCACCTCCTCATCCCCATCAAATCCTGGGAGCTGCGGCTGTTTGCTCCAACCACAGGGTTGATTTTTTGGCTCTGGCAATCCTTCGTTTGGTGAAGATGAGATGAGGTCGCATTCTCTTGTACTGCCACATGAACCATGCATATTTGTCGCGTTAGTATCGTCGCCGTCGCTGCCACGTGAAGGCTCGGCAGCATTTTTTTCAGGAAGACAGACACCTGAAGAAGACGCTGGCTCTTGGGCGGGAATACATTGGTGTGTCTTTCTTGATGGATACTCATTGAGTAGATCAAGTTCATTGATCGTATCAATGCCGCAAATGGTTTTTGTATCTTTCTCGAAAACCACTACAATATCGTCTAGGCTGCGCAGCTCGCGGTCGTGGCGATGAGTTTTAAAGTGTTAGTCATATTCCTCATAAGAAAAATACTCAACATACATACCATTCTGATTAAGCGCAGGAAGTAATTTTTCCATATACCAATTAACATCGGTAATTTCATAATTATTTTGAGAAATAAATCGTTTCCGATTTGCTGCCATATTGAATGATATTGGTGTGTGAATTTTATTCTTTCTCGCCTCTTCAGCTCCCCAAATTAATAATTCTCCATCAATGTTCGAATTTTTCCATGTCATTGAAACTCCAATGAGTTCGGATCTCTTTTCTTTTTGTTCCAATATTTTTAAAAACGATTCAAAACTGATAATCTCAGCGGTCCAATTAAAATTATCGTTATCACCATAAGGCAAATAGCAAACATATTCGCCACGAAAAAATGACCATCCATAATTTGCTAGAGCTTTGATAATCTCAATCTGAGAAGCAAGCTCTTTCCCTGAAGATCGTACAACTCGTAAATCAAAAGATGCTGAAACTGACATAACAACCTTTTCATTTTCATGAGATGAACAATACTATAACCATTCAATAAATCGAATCTCCATTTTGATTAACCATTTCTTTATAATTTCTGGAATAGGGGTGTTCGAGTGAAGTTGATAAGCTACTCCATATTCGCGAGTAATTTGCAAACCTTTTCCCATATCAGATTTAAATTTTGCTAACTTTTTCTCATTTGATAGCAATAAATTCCAATATTCGCCGCTTTTTGCCTCATACCAAACATTTCCTACAGCTCCATCAAATTCTCGAGTCCCGTTTATTTTGCTTGTGACTCTAAAACTTCCACGAGCTCCAAGTTCTTTTTCAAGAAACTTCTCAAAAACCCTTCCATTTTCATTTATAGCTCGCCCTCTAGCTAGCTTATTATCATCTGGAATCAAACCACTATTATCACTCTCTTGTTGATTATCTTTGCTATTAGGAAGTTCTTTTTCGATTTCCAGAGAACCTTTCTCCCAAACCTCTTCATCCTCATCAAATCCCGGGATCTGCGGCTGTTGGCTCCAATCACAGGGTTGAGTTTTTGGCTCTGGCAAGCCTTCGTCTGGTGAAGATGAGAGGTGGTCGTATTCTCTCATGCTGCCATTGCCGCATGAACCATGTGTATTTGTCGTGTCAGTATTACTGTTGCTAGCACCGCATGATGGTTTGATAGCAGATGAATTATTGGATAGTTATTAATTTAGCTGTGAATAATTTTCCCAAGCCCTTCACTAAAGTATTTTACTTTAGCACCACCAGGTATCAGTTGTCTTAACTCCTTGGCAAGAGAAAGACCTTCTTGGTCCAATCTTTCTATTTCATGAATTTTTTTTTCACGCTCATCTTGGTCTAGTGGAATTATTTTTTTATATAAATCTTGCCATGTATATAACCTTCTAAGAAAGCTTTGTGGCAATCCCAAAAGAGTTGGTTCAATTTGACCTTCAAAATCATCCCTAATACAAGACCCAGTATAATCAGGCATTAACGTTAAATATTTCATTTTTTTGATCCCCTAAATGTTCTATGAAAAATGGTTTTAGTTTCTGTATTAATAGCGATTTCGAACACTCCGCGCTTTTCATTCAAAATTCCTTCTAATATGTACAATAAGGAGCCATCTTTTTGTTTTATTGGGTTAGTTTTTAAAATAATATCGTCAAATGAGTATGGAAAATTGTGTGCCTTAGGGTCCTGCAATCCTCTTTGTCTTATTCTTGGATGATACTTAAAACCGTGCTTATATATTATTTTGCCATCATCACCTTCAGAAGAAGTTGTCTCAGGCAAAACTTGATTACTTCCATCAGCAAGCACTTCCACCACACCATCCTCATCAAATCCCGGGAGCTGCGGCTGTTGGCTCCAAGCGCAGGGTTTAGTTTCTGGTTCTGGTAAGCCTTCGTTTGGCGAAGATGAGGGAAATTCATGTTCTTTGTTATAACTGCTGCCGCATAAACCATGTGTATTTGTCGTGTCGGTATTGTCGCAGCTGCCCCCACAGGATGACTCTTCAGCATTTTTTTCAGGAAGACAGACACCTGAAGAAGACGCTGGCTCTTGGTCGGGAATACATTGGTGTGTTTTTCTTGATGGATACTCATTGAGTAGATCAAGTTCATTGATCGTACCAATGCCGCAAATGGTTTTTGTATCTTTCTCGAAAACCACTACGATACCGTCTAAGCTGCGTAGCTCGCGGTCGGAACGATGAGCTTTGGGGTACTCTCCATTACGCAGAATATGTACAATACGTGATGGTGCAAGATTGTTGGCAAGCATAAAATCAAGCGCTTGAAATGAGTATGAATACTCTCCGAAGATTCTTGCTAAGTTCCCGTGGCGTATGCCCGCTGCTTGCGCTTGCCATATTCTTTTACCCGAATTTTCTTGTGGCTGATCTTTGCGCACTGGCCAACCGATCTTGAATGCATAGCGTATCTCTTGGGGCCAGAATGCTGTGAGTTTGCGCAGCTCATCAAGCTCGCGTTTCTCTTCAGCTTTGACAAACTCATGAACATATGGAACCATTCGATCATATAGGGCTGGTTCATCTGCATCAACAATAAAATGCCATGCTCTTGTTGATGCATCGTATGATGCGAGCCGATAGCAATGAGCGGCAACGGCAACTTGCCCGTTACCAGTCATAGTCGCCGTTATCCACGATGGGGCATGGTTTTGCAATTGCTGTGCCGCTGCTTCGTCGATGCTCACAGATCGCGGCGTTAGATCAAACAGTGTTTTTTCATACTCTTTTATGTCGCTGATAACCGCTTGACGTTTATCCTCAAATGACTCCTTATGCTTATGAGCACAATCAATGATCGCACCATTCACAAAAGCTTCTGGCGATATATCTTCTCGATCTCCCTGGTTGCTAGATATGGAAACCTTGCGGAAAAATTCTTTTTGACGACCCCGTGCCATGGTTGCTGATGGTATGTATGGCGGTGCTTGTGCTGCCGTACAACTGCCAAGGTTTCCCGCTTGCGTTGCAAGTTTGACAAGCGGCGTTTCTGTTGGGACTTGAACGCTACCCTTTGCTGCTGCTTGCACAATAAACTCTTCTTCTGCCAAAAGATCTGCCAGTACCGCTTTACACTGCTGAGCAAGCTCTTTGTTTTCAGGATTTTTGTACAGATTGGCTAAAACTGTTACCGGGCATACTGTACTGCGTGCAAGTTCTTGCGGTAACGATACTTTATTGCCAGCAACCGTTGCAGCATGCCTTTCCAGCGGAATCAACACCTTATGAATCAGATGATTAATTGTAGTTGTTGTATGATGCGCGGCCATGTTGCTTGTCACATAGTACTCACCAAGTTGCTCAGCAGAACGTACAAATCCGCGCGCCGCTTCAAGCAGCTGCGCAGTCGCTGCTGACATCATAGGAGAGTCGTTGTATTGCTCAGCTCGATCGGCAACAGAAATTAGCCGAAGCGCGATGCTGTGCGCATGAACAACATCGTATAAATAACCAAAATGTTGATCTGCTTGATACATTTCACGAATGATTTCATCAATTGCTTTGGCCGCATCATTCCTGCTCTGGCGCAAGATAGGCATGTTTCGATCAGCTAAAAACTTTTTGTAGCTTTCGCTGTAGTCGTTGTTTTGTACAGATTTAAACACGTGAGAAAATGCCTTAGGTTCATCTATGCTGCGATATAATCTGCCATGAACCACAATTTCTTCGTACTTCTCATACAAGCCGCTGTGAGCCGCTACCTCAAGTTGTTGCTCGGCAATTACTCGATTGTAGCAGCTTTTCGCTCGTACAATTCGTTCTGCAAACAAGGCCTGCTGCCTTGCAACTTCTGCTTCTTCCGCCTGCTTTGCTTGCCAGGCGAGGTATTTTTTATGTTCATCTTCTTGCCTCGCTTCTACTTTTTTTGCTAACCGTTCAATCAGCTCCGATAACTTCACCTCATCACTGCCGTGGAAAAACTTAAATCCTTCTCCTGAGCAAAATCTTCTGTTTAATTTTTTGCCTTCTGTAGTTGATGAAAACCACCCCTTTTCTTCCTGTCTCAACAAATCTCGCAGCTCCAGAATCTTTTGATCATAGTTGCGCCGATGGTGCAACACTTGCAAGTAGTTTGGGTATTGAAAATTTTCAAAATTAGTAAACAGAACGTCATCTAGCGACATTCCTGTTTGTTCGGCCAAAGCTTGAGCATTCTCAAGAAACCAAGCCGGTGTAAAATAATGTTGGTTTCCTTTGATAATCAGCCTCTTGCCCGATCTTCTCGCCCACCGATCTCGATCTCTCGCTTCCTGGACTCGTTCGTTGTTTCGCTCAGTGTTGAGGTTGATATGAAGATATCCTCTCGATTGAGATTCATTAGAGCAGACCACATCTCCATTAATCGATCCAGTTACACTTATTTCTGAATGACGATCGTTATACATGATGGGATTTTGTAAGAGCTTTACATCTATCGACTTTGCCCGCTGTACAGCTTCATCTGAAAATTTGTAGCCTTGTGTTGGCTGCGAAACAAATAATTCATTACTCTTTGATGATTTCGCAACTGAAAGAATAGGTTGTACCGCTTGCACTTCATGACGAGGTATTGATTGATTATTTTTTTGAGATGTAGCTTGTGAAACCTGTACTATTCTCATTTGCTGCGCAGGCTGTTTTGCAACTTGTTCGGACAATATCGGCGTTGGAACTACTGGCTGAGTCAGCGCTTGCGCTCTTCGCACAGCAACCGCTGCTTTGCTGTGAGCATTTTCAAGCATCATGCATAAGTTTATAAGCTGAGGAGCCAGCTCAACAGCTGCAAGCGTCAGCGGAACCGCTAGAACAAGCGGATTGTTATGCATCAAAACTTGCGCATCAGATGCAAAAAAAAGATATGGCTGCTCCAACGATACATCATAGCAATCTGCTGCAACGGCACTATCGATTTTTATTTCTCGCGTCGGCAGCTGCTGCATATCTTTAGTCAAAAAGATACACATCGTAGACCACTGATCAGCTGTTACAAACTTTTTACCAACAACATCGAAGAGTAATTGATCTGCTGTCACTACAATTACGCCACGATCAGTTGCAATCGCATACGTCACCACAGCCCTATGCAACTGCACAGCCGTTACCGCTATCACAGGGTACACTTGTGTTTTTAAGTCATACCCAACAACAAAATCACCTCGCAAAAGATTTTCTATTGCTACTGACTGACCATTTGTCGCAATGTTAGTTCCTGCAACCAGCCCGGCATACATTTGATTGTTATTGAAAAGAAGAACGATGAGCAGAAGATATCGAGTATATTTCATCTGAGTAAGCTTTTTAATGATGGCACTACATCTTAGAACACACTGCGCCTCCTTCCTCTTTTTACTAGAGCAAAGATTGCACATCTTTTACAGATGTAAAGGGTTTTAGATATACCCGGCAAAATATTCAGCAATTACAATCTACTTGAATGCCTAGAAAAACCTGCTAACTTTCAGTTAGTAAGCAATTTCACATTGAGATGGAGAGAATTAATGCACATCATCATTCCAATGTCAGGCATTGGTGCTCGTTTTCAGGCTGCTGGCTATAAAGATCCAAAACCTTTAATTCCCGTTGATGGCAAGCCAATCATTGAACACGTCGTCAACCTCTTTCCTGGTGAAAAAAAATTTACGTTCATCTGCAACGAAGAACATTTACAAACAACTGCAATGCGTGAAATTTTACAACGTATTGCCCCCTCAGGAACCATAGTCAGCATTCCTCCTCATAAAAAAGGGCCCGTGTTTGCAACCCTACAGGTCCAACATTTGATCGATGATCAAGAAGAAGTCATCGTTAATTACTGCGACTTTGGCACCTACTGGGACTATCAGAATTTCTTACATCATACCCGTAGCCGCGGTGCCGCCGGAGCAATCCCATCGTATCGAGGATTTCATCCACACATGCTTGGCACCACCAACTACGCCTTTATCAAAGATACAGACCAATGGCTCGAGCAAATTAAAGAAAAAGAACCATTCACTAATAACCGCATGCAAGAGTATGCCTCCAATGGTACCTACTACTTTGCACATGGCAGCCTTGTTAAAAAATATTTTGCTCGTGCAATGGAGCGCAACCTAAGCATCAACGGTGAATTTTACGTCAGCCTTGTATACAATCTGCTCGTTGAAGATGGTTTGCCAGTCTCGATTTATGAGATTGAACACATGCTTCAGTGGGGCACGCCTCAGGACTTACGGGAATACCAAGCATGGTCTGATTATTTTAGGGCATTGAGCGAAAAGATAACTTGTGGAATGACAAAGGGCGGTTGCGGGGTAGAAAAAAACAGCGTCAACCTAATCCCCCTAGCCGGCCGAGGTAAACGCTTTAGTGATGAAGGATATTCATTGCCAAAGCCGCTCATTCCCGTCAGCGGTAAGCCAATGATCGTGCAAGCTGCCGCCGCTCTGCCTCAAGCAGAAAAACAAATCTTTGTCTGCTTACAAGAACACCTCGATGCATCACCGCTAGAACAAACGTTAAACGAAACCTATTCGCAAGCTTCGGTCATTGGCATCAATGCCGTCACCGAAGGCCAAGCATGTACTTGTGCCATTGGGTTGGCAAATATTGACCAAGAAAGTCCTGTCACCATCGGCGCCTGCGACAACAGCATGCTGTATGATGCTCAAAAATACGCAGCTCTACGCTCTAGACCTGATGTTGATGCGATCATTTGGACATTTAAAAATCACCCATCTGCCAAAATCAATCCACAGATGTATGGCTGGGTTGCGACGGATGCGAATAACAAAGCAATCTCAGTCTCTGTAAAAAAACCAATTTCAGATACACCAGAAAACGATCATGCAATCGTTGGCGCCTTTTATTTTAAAAAGGCTGCTTATTTTCAAGCTGGCCTTGAATCACTCTATAAAAACAATATTCGTGTTAACAACGAATTTTACGTTGATAGCCTTGCTGGAGAACTCATAAAATTTGGGTTACAAGTCTATGTTTTCAAAGTTGATTTTTACGTCTGTTGGGGCACACCAAATGATCTAAGAACTTTTAATTACTGGCAGAGCTTCTTCCACAAGTGCACATGGCACCCGTATTCGAAGGAAAGTGGTCCTACCTCAACTGCTTCTTTACATCGGCCGAGAATGAGAATGTCCGCGTAATAAATTTCCATCGCCCTTTGAGCCCTGAGTTCCATGAAGAAGTCCCAAATTGACGCGGACCAAAAACTACGGGAAACCGCTGCATACGCAGCCCAAGCTTTTTTGCCATGCAATACACATACAAATCAAGCGCAAAGTCATGAGGTGGATTATCCCAACGCTCATAAAAGCTTCGATGGAAAATGTTTGGCTGAGCGTTAATGTCCCAGAGTGGTTTTTGCAGATACATAGTTTCAAAAGTACTCATGCCCAAGGTAAAAAATTGATCAAATAGTGGCCTGCCAGAACGTGTACCCTTTACAAAAAGTCGCTGCGCATGCGCACTTTTGGTAATGATGTCATAGGCACGCATCACATCATTTGGATCAGATTGAAGATCAGCATGCATCCATCCCAAAAAATCTCCAGTCCCAACACGCAGACCACTCAAAATCCCAAACCCATATCCTTGGTTTTTTTCTACACGAGTTGTTTTGGCAAATTGGTACCGCGGCAGCAATGCAGTAATCACAGCAGGTGTTTCATCAAAAGAACCATTATCAACCAATACTACTTCGATATCTCGCGTACCAATACCTTCAGAAAACTGTTCCAGTAAATATGGAATACTCTTTGATTCATTATAGCAAGGGATAACAATAGATAATTTCTTCATCTGCTCCTACTTTTATTGCTAGGGTACTCATATGAATAAAAAAACTGTCAAAAAAACGTTTCTCAGAGCTTGGATTCAATGCTCTGACTTTGTATACAACTCAGTCGAGGCATTACCAGTCACGCTACTTTTTATTGCCGCTACGGTACCAGTATTTCTTTTCTGGACATTACTTGTTCAAAAACAACCGCCGCTTCACTTACCAGCAATTTTTTCTCAAGATCAAATTCTACTCACAGTAAGCTCGTGGTTCAACCTAGCACAAGACCCCTTATCCCTACCAGCAAGTTTTTTAGTCATTGGCATACATACACTTAATATCGCTCTTTTTTTGTACATTGCCCGGCCATACCTCTCTAAACTCATGGTGCTCTGGGTATGCTGGTATAGTGGTATTCATCCAAGTCATTTAAGCTGGTTTGGAAAAGTTGAGTATTTCCCTCAAGTTCTTGAATGCACACTAGTACTACTCAGCATCATTGCTGCAAAATTTATTTGTACAAAAACACCCTCATCAACGTATCGCTTAATTGCTCTAAGCGTTGCTATCCTTTGTTGGACACCAATCAACATTTGGCTTGGTAGCGCAATACTTACTTTAGCTGCAGCTTATTTTTGGCCGCTACCCACAAATCAATGCTGCTTACTTTTTCTTACTTATCTTATTGCACAATTGACCGTTGTGCTCAGCAATATTTCCATCTCAGTTGTAGCTACACTGCTTAACATCAACGACACATTTGTTGCACTACTAGGACTTGAATGGATCCCTAGCTCACACCAATGGCTTCGTTATGCGTTTCTATTATTTTGGGCTTCAAGTTTAATAGGACTCATTGCACATACAACCAAGCGCCGCCAAGCAGGCCTCCTATTACTAGCCGTAATAACCTATCTTCTCCCCCAAATTTTTATTAAAATACACCCGGCATTTATCTACACATCACTACCAGCCTTTATGGCTACACTTGGACTTCTTTACGAAAATACTGGTGAGGCTGATGTGCGCAGTGTCATCAAAAGCCTCATCATTCCTATTTATGCTTCATTCTTTTTCAACGTAGTGGCAATACTTCTCCTTGTATAAAATTCACTCATAGACTAGATTCGAGAGTAGCCGCCGCCTTGAGAAAGAGAGAGTTTTATGCAAGCACCGTTGCTTTCAATTGTTATTCCACTGCTCAACGAAGAACACAATTTATTACCGTTATACGCCGAACTATCATCAGTACTCGGCAAGTTGTCGCACTTTGCAACCACCGAGCTTATTTTTGTTAACGACGGCAGCTGGGACGGATCTCTCGATATTTTAAAAAAATTAGCCGCTGGAGATAGCCGCGTTAAAATTATTTCATTCATAAGAAATTTTGGACATGAAAATGCAACGTACGCTGGCATTCATCATGCTCGAGGCAACGCGGTAGTACTCATCGATGCTGACAGACAAGATCCAGCAGACCTTATTATTGATTTCGAAAAACATTTTCTCGAGGGCTATGATATCGTCTTCGGCCAACGCACTAAACGACTCAATGAATCTTGGCTCAAAAAATTTACCTCCAACCTTTTCTATCCTCTGTTCAAGAAACTAACCAAGATCGATATGCCAAGAAATGTTGGCGATTTTTGCTTACTCAGCCAACGCGCTATTGATACTTTTAAGCTCCTCCCTGAAAACCAAGTATTTGTCCGCGGCCTCATCTATTGGTCTGGGCTACCGAAAAAATCTGTGCCTTTTATTCGTCGTAGTCGAGCAACTGGAGAATCAAAGTATAACTACACAAAACTGACTATTTTTGCGCTTGAAAATATAATCTCATTCTCTACCGCACCGATGTACATCCTCGTATTTGGCGCACTAGGAGTTATTGCACTGTGTATTCTTGGCGCCCTAACAGCGCTTATCATGAAAATATTTGGACTTGTTGTTATGACTGGTTGGACATCGCTTATGCTGGCAATTCTTTTTTTGTTTGCCTGTAACTTTTTGGCACTTGGTGTACTTGGCATCTACCTAAGCAAAGTATTTCAAGAATTAAAGCGCCGCCCAATGTTTGTCGTTAACGAGCTTGTTGGTGTAACGCCAAATCAACATCTTCATGGAAATCACTATGCATATCTTAAAAAATGATCGGCAACAAGATTGGATTATATCTCTTCTAATTATTGCTACTATAATTCTGATTCTCGGCATCCCATTCACTAAATGGGGTTTCAAGACAGATGATTGGGCAAATATTTTACATAGCAAACTTCAAAGTTTTGCTGATCTAAAAAATTTGTTTACCGAAGGCAATATGGAGAGCATCAATCATCCTTCAGGATCTGGCCAAGATCGAGGTTCTTTTTTACAGGGCCTCTATCGCCCTCTATCGTTTGTATACTACTGGCCACAAACCTTACTTTTTGGCACTCAAGCGTATGGTTATTTTTTAGTTACCATTATTTTGCACGCACTCAATACCGGACTATTTTTTTTAATTATGCGCAACTTTTTTGACATTACAGCATCGTTACTTGCAGCATTGTTTTTCGGATTCCACCCAAGTTTGCAAAACTGGCTTGGTTGGATCAGCGCACAGACCTATTTTATAGAACTTTTTTTTCTAGGACTCATTTTTATCTGCTTTTATCGATGGCTACAGACGCGGCGGTTGCACTGGTACCTGGGCACAATAGCGCTTTTTTTCCTCAATCTACTCCTCAAAGAGGCAAGTATCATTTTGTGTGCTTGGGTGTTTTTAGCAACACTTGTGTATACCAATAAAATTACACGTAACTCTTTGTGGCTAGCATGCAAAGCATCGTTAGGTTTTATCTTTACAGCACTTGGCTACTGCTTGATTCGACTTGACTGTATGCCTTTTGTCGCAAGCAATACAACCACTTTGGGATTCACACTCTCATGGCAATCATTTATCACAAAACAGATTTCCCGCAGCATGCAGTTTCTTACCTACCTCTATGACATTCTTGGCCTTACCTGGTTGCCAAAGGGCCATCGCATCGCCAACGGCTGCCTGCTGTTCGTCATTATCATAGTACTTGCTATTTTATTTTTCAAAAGCAAACACAAAAAAATGATTCTCTTCTGTTTTATTTCAACCATCATGTTCAGTTGGCCTGGACTACTTATGCATTATCAGCAACGATACATGTACATGGCACTACCGTGGATAATCGTTACACTGATACTACTTCTACAGGGTATCTCCTCAAAGAAAAACTTGTTTTGTGTTCTCACTCTCTTCTACATTGCAACTAACGCCTGCTATGTTTTTGCCAATATGAAAGAACGTGAATTCGCCTTACATTGGCTTGATACAAGCACACGCACCTTAGTAACTCAAGATCTCCCTGAAGCTGGCTGGCAACGTGAACCGCTCTGTTTTATAGGTCTTCCAACTCATTGGTTCGATATGGGAACCGCGCAAGCTGTCTGGTTTTTGGATGACAAACCTGTCGAATCATATTTTGTATATCAATCTGGTCCGGCAATAAGAATGCCTCGACAGGATCACGCGCGCGCAATTCCTCGTTCAGATAAAACCGCTGTAATACAAATGATACACAACAATAGCATAACAATTGAACTAAGCAACGCACAGGAATTAGAATTGCTTCATTGCGAGAAAAAAAACGCTACAGCTGTAGACATAGAACGTTTCAGTAACAATGTATGGTTCATTACTTGGGATTACGCTCATGCAAAATTTAAAATACTCGGGCGAAAGCAAGTCCCTTAATAGAATATTACTTCTCCTCGCTAATCTCATTGTTGCGAGCATAGTTTTTTATTTCATGGGAGCCAAGCATACAAATATTGGGTTCCATGCTGATGATTATGGATTCACTTACAATGGTCGTTATAACTCTTTACACGACATAAAAGCTATTTTCAGCAACAGCGACATGATCACCTGCGCCGGAACCATGCTTGACAAGGAGACGGTTGAGAAGAAAAATTTTCTTGAAACACTCTATCGCCCACTTGTTTTGCTCATCATGGGCACCGAATATAAATTTTTTGGTATGAATGCCTATTACTTTCACTTAGTACATACAACCCTGCACACAATCACCACACTTACTATTCTCAATGTAGTAACAATGTATAGCGGCCCACTCTGTGCCATACCCCTGTCTCTTTTCTGGGGATTACACACCAATTTAAAAGATTATTTCTTTTGGCAATGCTATGTTCAAAATAGCCTTGAGACAGGACTTCTTTGTATCATGGTATTATTTTTTTTGTTATGGTATCGACGACGATGGATACCGACCTTGATTGGTTTCTTAGTTCTTTTTTTTATCACGCTGCTACTTCGAGAAACATTGATTGTGTTACCAGTTCTTGTTGGATTATTCGTGTTTTTTGAGGAACGAAACTTAAAACAAGTCTTCAAATCCACCGTTCTCTTCCTCATTCCCATCGCCGCCTACATGGGGCTCCGTCTATGGGCACACCCATTTTCAACCTCAGTTCAATGCATTGGTATAAAAAACTTCACCCAAAACAATCACAGCTTATTGCAAACCATAAATCTCAAGTTTTTCGACTGGGTTGCCTGGTTTATGGATATGATTGGTCTCCATTGGTTACCTAAGGGATATACCTTAATCAAACTTTCTGCATTGGTAGCACTTGGAATTTTTGTAGTCAGCACGTGGAGACAAAATGCTTATAAAAACTATCTTGCAGTACTCACCTGCGGACTCATCCTCCTCAGCTGGCCATCATTATTACTTTGTCATTGCAGCCGCTATTTATACCTACCAACACTCTGTTTTGCGCTGCTAATTGGCTTTTTAAGCTCAAATCTAACTCAACGATCAAAATATTTATTTTTTGCGGTATTTATACTCTATGCAACAGTCCAAGGAGTTGTTACCAATCAAAGAATGCAAGTATGGGTTGCTCGAACACACCTAGAGCAAGAACAGATTGCTGATGGCATAGGATCACCACTAGGAGTAAGCCTGTATAGAAAGTTAAGCCAATGATTAAACTTAGCAATTTATTCCCTTCTACAATCATTGCCCTACCTAATAAAAAATTGCTCCTGGCAATGAATATCCTCGTAGGCTTTATTATTTTTTTAGTTATGGGACTGCAACATACCTCAATTGGTTTCCACGATGATGATTACGGCATGATGTATAACGGCAAGTATAATTCAATTGGAGATGTTATTCGTGTCGTAAAAAATGGTGACTGCATACTCGCATCAAACGAACCACTCGATGAGAAGCATACACCAAGATTAAGTTTTTTAGAGGTTATTTATCGTCCCCTGCTCGTACTAGTAATGGGAACCCATTACAAATTTTTTGGACTCAAACCATACAAATTTCATCTCATCCACACTGCCTTACATACAATTAATAGCCTCATAATTTTTAATACTTTAGCAATCTTAGTACATCCCTGGAGTGGCTTAGTTGCTGCTTTATTTTTTGGTTTGCACACAAGCCTTAAAGAATATTTTTTCTGGCAATGCTATGTACAAAATAGCCTACAGGGTTTATTGTTTCTCATTGTACTTACACTTTTATGTTGGTGGCTAGCTCGGCGACCAATGCATAAACAATTATTTATTCTTGCAAATATAATGTTGTTTTTCGGTCTCTGCCTAAGAGAAACGCTTGTAATATTCCCAGCTATACCAATCATCGCTATTCTGCTTTTTTCGAAGGAAAAATGGCAACAACGATTGAACGAATGCTTCTTTGCTGGATCCCTTTTCTCTATACCAGTTATAAGTTACCTTGCACTGCGTCTTTGGGCATATCCTCTAACCACCCAAATTGCCTCGCTCGGTATTTTTTCAGTCACAAAAACAACAGTTAGTTTTAAGGACAAATTTTTCGACCTACTTACCTGTTTTTTTGATCTAATCGGACTCAAATGGTTACCTAATGGTTCAACATTATCTCTGTGCTTAAAACTTACAATCATAGCACTACTCATTAGCGGCATAGTTTTGCTCTGGAGAAATAATCCCTACAAAGGATTACTTGTATTGCTTAGTTTTTCAATTTTAATTTTATGTTGGCCATCGTTTTTCGTTCATTGTAGCCGCTATATCTATTTGCCAGTAATACTTCTCGCCCTGTTAATAGGGTTACTGGTAAAACCATTATTCATGGCAAATACAGCCAAACAATGGAAATGGTTATTTTTGAGCTGCGGCCTAGTATATGTATTTTTGCAAGGCGTTATTACCAACAAAGCACTCAGCAAATGGGTACATTACTCAGCCCTTGAAACAGTTGGGATAGAAGCTGATGTAAAATCCATCCATGCAGGAATTTCTCCCATCCATAGTTCTTCAAAAATTGTCCCCAACGTTGGTTATCGATCTGCTCTTAAACTATATGGAATAAAAGATTCGCTAGCACATACAAGGACCACCAAATGCCTATCAATGCCCCATCACTAAAAAAATTATTTTTAAATCTGGTAATTGGACTTCTAGTGTTTTACTTATTAGGAGCTCAATTCAGAGAAATAGGATTTCATGCTGACGATTATGGGCTGATAAGACATGGACAATGCAAGAGCACCTCAGATATTAAAAGAATCTTTAAGCATGGCGATATCATGCACAGCGCCTGCTTTTCAGAAGAAAATCTTTATCCTCTAGGACGCCCCTCTTGCTTAGAGGTAATCTATCGCCCCTTGCTTTTGTTGATTATGGGAGCTGAGTTCAAAGCGTTTGGACTCAACCCTTATGTGACTCATTTGATACACGTTGGCTTTCACACAATCACAACGCTTGTACTTTTTAACGTTTTAGCTTATTTAACAATCCCCTCGCTAGCAGCCCTATGTAGCTTATTTTTTGCTTTTCATTCGAGCCTGAAAGATTATTTTTTCTGGCAATGTTATATTCAAAATAGTCTTGAGGGATGTTTTCTTGTACTAATATGTTTTTTTATCTATCTCTTTTATAGAAGACGCCAAACGAGATGGCTTGTATCAGCAAGCACAACATTTTTGCTAGCACTGCTGCTAAGAGAAACATTAATATTCTTACCACTACTCGTAATACTTGGATGGTTTGTGCTCTCACAAATTAATGATCAAAAACTCCACTTCAAAGATTTTTTACTAAAATACTCTCCATATATGATCATACCACCTATTTTATACACACTTTTACGCTGCTGGGCATACCCACTCAGTTCTCATATAACAAGAATAGGCATCAAAGGATTCAAGCCAGCTGAACCAACAGGCTTATTTTTACGCAATAAATTTTACGATTTACTTACCTACTTTTTTGATCTCATTGGCATTAAATGGATCCCATCTGGCTTTACTATTCTCAAATTTATAATTCTTATTCTGATTGGAGGAACGATCTTTATAGTTTGGCAAAGAAGTTATCCACATCGCCGACTCATACTCATGTTTTTATGTAGTTGTATCTTACTGCTCAGTTGGCCTTCGCTTGTATTTTTCCATAGCAGCCGTTACCTCTATCTGCCAACATTTTTTTTAGCAATTCTTTTAGCCATATTGCTGCATCCATTTATAACAAACGGTCGCCGTCGCGGCATGATACTGCTTTCTCTTGGGTTTTTTGTATTGATTCAAGGCCTAATAACCGTAAAAACCATGGCCCTATGGTGCACCTATAACCACAAAGAAATGCTTGTATATCAAAATCTTGCCAATCTTTCGCATACATCTAACAAGAAATTAATTACTCTCGGAATCCCCATTCCTATGTTAGGCACTGGTAACTGTAGCGCTCCAGTTATCATGAGTGCACGTACTAATGAATATCACCACGAACTCCCACCTCAAGCCGCCATCGGTAATAATGTCTCTATAGCCAACTTATTCAAAAGCTTTTTAGGACAGGATCTTCTTCGCATCAAATCGCTAGATTTTAGACGCGAAGAAGATGTTCTCACCATACAAACTATATCTCCTGACAGTTTATGGTTTGACGAAGATGATCTTATGAATAATTCCCTTGGCAAAGTAGAAATTACTGAGCACGTTGGCAAAAAGATCCTGGCATTTAAGATTCATCTAGATGGAGGATCCCAGCTCGGAGGCTGGGATGACAAAATACTATTATTAGGATGGAAGCATGAACAAGGCACCTTTGAGCAACTCAATTAATACTAAGATCATCGCAATCATCATTGCCGCCGGAATCCTGCTCATCTTTGGCATTCCCTTTACCAATTGGTGGTTTACCGGTGATGATTTTCACGGCATTTTTCTGGGCTTCAAAACAAAAACTTGGTCTGATCTTTTATATTTTTTTAATGATGGCCACACCAATCAAGGTGTCGGTGTTCCTGGTGGGTATGTGCTTAGCAGACCAGACTTTTTAGACGCTTACTATCGCCCGCTTTATTGCATCTACCTCACACTACAATTCTGGCTCTTTGGCACTAACGGTTACGGATATTTTTTATGTAATGTTACTGCACACGCAATAGCAACCGGTTTACTATTTTATCTTTTTTCCCGCTATGTCAGTCGCTGGACGGCAACATTAGGCGCCCTCCTCTTCGCGTTACACCCACAAATTGCCTACCGGTTTGGAGCCGTAGTTAATTTTCATTACTACATCAATGTGGTACTTATACTCTGCATAGCGCTTGCATTGCTTCATTATCTTGATAGAACAAAACTATCTGCCATCAAGTTCTCTTCTTTCGTCTTCCCCGCGCAGGCGGGGATCCAGTTTGCACTATTCCTTGCCTTAATTTTCTATGCACTCTCATTACTCACCCGAGAAACCACTCTAATCCTGCCAGCAGTAGTCGGCATTCTCTTGCTAGCACGTAGTATCGCCTGCAAAATTTCCATCAACTGGCAGCAAATCATAACCATTACATCGCTGTTTAGCATAGTAGCAGTAGCATTTCTTGGCATACGGCTTTGGCTGTACCCTTTGGCTAAAGTCGCCACGAATGGCATGCTTTTTCCGTATGCAACTAAAGGCTCGTTTATAGCAATAAAATTTCAAGAATTTTTGGTGTTTTTTTATGATCTCTTGTTTGTTTCTTGGCTACCATGGGGCAACAGAGTACTTAAGGTTGTACTCCTCGCTCCCATGCTTACATTGCTCGGTTATGCTTTTATTCGCAACCGCCAAAAATTATTGGTCATAGCATTTTTTACTTGCGGCATACTTATGCTCTGGCCAGGCATCATAAGCTTTTATAGCCCACGCTACATATATGAAGCGTTGCCGTTTTTTATTGCTGGATTTGCAACACTTTTTGTAAAGAGTAACATTCCAATCAAACAATACCTAAAGCTTGCCATCTCTATTTTCATCGCCGCCTTAGGCCTTCTCACCTTCACTTCATTCCAGGCTCGCGAACAAAAACTACATACCATGCACCAAGCAGTCGTTAATCTCTGCGCAGATCCCCAAGTCACTCACCGACCTCTCTGCTTTTTAACCATCCCAAGTGATGGCTTTGGTTTCAACCCGCAGATATTTTGGATCATATTTAACAATCGTGATTATCCAGTTTATTTTGATCTTGCACTCGCAATGACACAGCAAGACAGCAATATTGTCAAGCCTGGACGTTGGTTTAATGCTGTAGCTCCATACTATGAAAAAAATTACGTAACAGTATCACCAATTACGCAGGGCTTCAGTTTTCAGTCGTCTAATGATAAAAAATTCATCTTCGAAACTACAGATGCTCAACGCAGCCAAAAACTTGGTTCACTTGTTGTCTTAGAAAAAAACACAATAGGTGATGCTACCAAAATACATCTCACTGTTGATGATACAATCTGGCAACAACACCCATTATTTATCAATTGGAACTATGAAACAAAATCGTTTGATGTAATTGGAGGATACATTTTCACTTGATAAGATGAGCAGCTGATTTCCATCCTAATACTTTTGCTTGAGGCCAATTTTGAGTCTCTTCCCCTCCATACACAAGATAACACGGATTGCCCTCAGGAGCATTGGTTGTTGTTTGCCACGCCAATAACTCTTTAAAAAACCAACTTGATACTGTTTTACCAGACTTAATTTCTACTGGAATTGGATGAGGATACTCATCAATAATACAATCAATCTCATTACCAATTTGATCCCGCCAAAAATAAAGATTGGGTTGTTGATCAAGATTGTACTTTTGCTTAAGAAGATCTGTAATAATAAATGATTCTACTAATCCTCCACGCAAATAATGTTGCAAGAGATCCTCTTCAGATTTAATGTTTAAAAGCCAACAGGCAATACCTGTATCAACAAAATAAATCTTTGGCGATTTAACCAGGCGACGACCAAAATTTTTGTAATAAGGATATAACCTAAAAATGATATAACTAGCCTCTAGAAGAGATAACCAAGACTGCACCGTTGAATGATCAATACCGCAGTCGTTTCCTAATGACGAAAGATTAACAATCTGCCCAATTCTACCCGCACACAAACGAAGAAATGTTTGAAAAAGATTTAAGTCTTGAACATTTTTTATTTGTCGTACATCTCGTTCTACATATGTATGTATGTAATTGCCATAGAGTCGCGAGGCTTGAATTTTTTCTGCATACATTTGAGGAAAAGACCCTGCAAAAATTAAGCTTTCAATGCTATTCGGCAAAAATGATGCCTGTTCAAGCTCAGCCAAGGATAAAGGTAATAACGTAAATATGGCAATGCGACCTGCAAGTGTCTGCGTAATTGCTTCATTAACCAAAAAATTCTGCGATCCCGTTAGAATAAAAAATCCCTTTTTCTTTTCTCGATCAACTATTGTTTGTATATATGAAAGCAGCTTTGGTACATGCTGAATCTCATCAAGAATAATCCCTGTTTGCGAAGGGTAATCATTTAAAAAACCTCTGGGATCTGTAGTAGCAAGTTCACGAACATCAAAATCTTCTAAGGAAACATAACGATGCTCACGAAAAATCGCTTGAGCCAGCGTAGTTTTACCCGATTGACGAGGCCCAACAATAGCCACTACAGGAAACTGGGTGGCGGCACTGATAACTTGCTCAGTTAATTTTCGCTTAATTTCCATATAAACTCCCATTAAATCGACAACCACAGCAGATTATGACAAATTGCGAATCAGATTCGCAATTTGTCATAATCTATCGAAAGCATGCCACTAAAGCAAGTTTTAACTTTTGTATGAAAAATATCGCAGGAGGATCTACTTCCAGAAAAGCTGCCACTTGCGCTTGGCAGACTCGTACTTCCATTTACAGCGTTGCGCAACTTTATACATGACCGTCGGTGGCTTGGTCAACCTAGGATTAGCTTCAACCACAGCTTCATGTAACCGTTCAAATTTAGCCCCTGTATTGGTTGGATCAACAAACGTTTTTTGTTCCCAGAACCCAATGTTGTGCTCTTTCAGATCGTAGTAGATACCTTCCCATTTTTTGAAATAACGAT
>JAHFBQ010000033.1 GCA_023249935.1 bacterium | reverse complement strand
TACCACGCACCAGAACATACACATGATCAGCAATACCGGCCAAATACGAAGCTTCCACCATAGCCGAATCACCGCCGCCGACAACAACCACCGTTTTGTTTTTGAACAACGCACCATCGCACACAGCGCAGTTCGAAACCCCACGCCCCCAATAACCATCTTCACCCCACTCACCAGAAACGCCGAGATAATTCGGTGTTGCACCCATTGCTATGACACAGGCAAGCGTTTTGATAGTTTCTTGCTTGCCCAATTCGTCTTGCACCGTCAGCACAAAAGGTCGTTGTTTTGTGTCAATGGCCACGATAGATTTCGCTTCAACTTGGGCACCGTTGCGTATCACTTGATCTTTGAGTGAGTAGACGATATCCGCGCCAGGAGCATCAAAAACACCCGGCCAGTTACGCACTGAGTCTGATTGCGCAAGCGCGCCACCAGGCTTTGATCCCTCAATAACAAGACACGGCACATTAGCTTGCAACAAGTAATTTGCTGCGGTCAACCCAGCAACACCACCGCCAATCACTACAACTGGCTTGATATATGGATCTTGCTTGAGCAGCACAGCGACATCAATTGCTTGTTTGCTTTCTAGAGCATCTTTTTTTTCGCCACACCCTGTAAAAAACAGGCTCAAAAATAGAACACTGATCATATATTTTTTCACTACAAACACTCCTTAATTCACTATGAACATGATCGACAGCAGAATCATAGATTGGCATTTTTAGCACCCTGTCATCCCGGACGTGATCCGGGATCCATGTTGATAATTGATTATAGGTTTCGCATTTTACTTGTAAAGCTGCTACAGAAATCTCTACCTAGAACTCTTTTGTAGTATGGATCCCGGATCACGTCCGGGATGACAGAAGCAAGCAATAAAAAAGGCCCCCCGTTTCCGGAGAGCCTTAATTTGTCATCGCGGACTTGATCCGGGACCTACCTTTCTTAGCGTCTGTTCCTAAACAACAGCAGCGCAAGCACACCAACCGCAGTAGTCAACATCAAAATAAAGCCAAACAGCATGTACAAAACCATTGGGCTTGTACCGCTACCAGCTTGGCGTTCGATATGACGAAGATGGTCATTCATTTGACGAATTTGTTCATCTTTACGCTCTAACTCACGACGCTCTTGCTCGCGACGAAGTTGTTCAACGCGCTCACGATCCTGTTCACGGCGAAGCATTTCAGTCTCTTCTCGAGCTTTGTCCGCTTTGGCTTCTGCCCGGTTAGGACGCGACGAGTTACTGTTTACAATTGCCGACGTAGCCAGACCGGTAAAAATACCCGCCGCAGCACCAGCAGCAAGAGCAGCCCCTGTGTCATCCGCCCGCACATGAGAGGCAAACGGTATCAGGAATATAACTAAAAGACTCAAAAACTTCTTCATAAGATCCCCCAATAGCGCTTTATAAATACCTTTTAACCCCACTATTCACACAATAAATGAGCCCGATGCTCAAGCCCCATTATTAGTCTAGATCATAAGACATTCAAAGACAAATAGTCAATATTGATTAATATTTATAGATTTTTACTGCTTTGGGTTGAGGCAGAATGATAGCCGCCTGAGTTTCGGCGGCTATCAACGATTTGTAAAATTCAAAGAGTAAGACTAGAGATCATCTCTAATCAGCTAGATCAGCCGAATCAGTAAGCTCAGCTTCCGCATCGCTAATATTCGACTCAATCTCATCAAGACGACTTTCAATTTTTTCATGAGCATCTTCAGCTGCCTTAACTTGAGCATCTAGTTTCTTGGACTCTGCCTCGGCTTTTTTAATTGCTTCTTCAGTTTTCTTGCTCACTTTTTCTGAGGTCTCATCAGCCATGCTATCCCGTAATTTCTCTACTTTATTCTCTGCAGCTTCTACTTTTGCTTTCAACGCCTCAACTTTTTTCTCTGAAACAGAGAGTCTGGCTGCTGCTTTTTCTTTTTCTTTTTTAAGTCTATCAATTTTACGATTTAAGGCCTTGTTTCTAGCATCTTCCTTCCTCTTCATAGCCCTACTTTCAGCCTCAGCTTTTCTGCGCTTTGCAGCTTCTCGCCTCTCTACGCCATCATCGTCGTCATCTCGACTACGCTTACGATTCCCTTCAGCAGCTTCACGGCGCACCTGCTCCAGCTTATCGCGATCAACCTCACGACGCAGTTGCTCAACTTCTGCCGAAGCTTTAGAGTTATTTGAACTGTTTGCTAAAGCAGCACCAGCCATTGTACCAACAGCCAACCCACCGACTAAAGCTGCCCCGGAATTAAACCCGCCACCACGGTCAATAATAACAGTCCGTCCTCCACCACGACCACCGCGGCCACCGCCACGGAAACGACGACCTCTAGCAGCATCAACAGTATCATATGCAATCGATAACAATAATCCAATTGCTACAAGCGATAAAATATTCTTCTTCATGTTCATTACTCCTCCATTACTCACAAATCAACCCATTTTCAACTTTTCTTTCACACACCACATGGTACAGTGGTCCAAGGTTATCAACTGCCCCATTTTCTAGCCTACAGATTTTAATTTCAGTCAGTCAATGTTATTGGATATAAAAAAAGGGATGTTTTATATGAAAAATCGCATTTTTGATCTCATTGACCAAGAAACAGCCCGCCAAGAGACCTGCATCAACCTCATTGCATCAGAAAATTATGTCAGTCAGGCGGTACTGCGCGCCAGCGGCTCTACACTGACCAACAAATATGCTGAAGGCTACCCTGGAAGACGTTACTACGGCGGCTGCCAGGTGGTTGATGAGGTAGAAAACTATGCTCGAGATCTTGCAAAGCAGATTTTTGATGCTGAACATGCCAACGTCCAGACCCACTCAGGATCATCAGCCAACCTAGCGGTGTATTTCAGTTTATTAAAGCCCGGAGAGACCGTACTTGGCATGAACATCAACGCCGGTGGGCACCTCACTCACGGCCACCAACTCAACTTTTCCGGTAAGCTGTTCAACATCGTTCCCTATGGCGTCTCGCCAGAAAATGAACAAATTGACTATGACGAGATCGATATTCTCGCCGATCAGAATAAGCCAAAAATGATCATAGCCGGCGCTTCAGCCTATTCGCGCACGATGGACTATGCCCGCCTCGCTGCGATCGCTAAAAGACACAAGGCGTTTCTTTTTGTGGACATGGCCCACATCGCCGGTCTCATCGCCGCCAAGCTCCACCCTAACCCAACCCATCATGCCGATGTTGTGAGCAGCACGACGCACAAGACCCTGCGCGGCCCACGCGGCGGCTTGGTGCTCACCAAAGCTGAACATGCGGCCAACCTTGATCGCGCAGCATTTCCTGGCTGCCAAGGCGGCCCACTCATGCATGTCATCGCTGCAAAAGCGGTAGCGTTTGAAGAGGCGCTCACAGAAAATTTTGTAGCCTACCAAAAACGCGTCATCGATAATGCCCGTACCATGGCCCATGCCTTCACCGATCTTGGCTATCGCATCGTCTCCGGCGGCACAGACACACACCTATTTCTTGTCGACCTACGCACAAAGCAAGCTCCAGACATGTTAGAAAAAATTACTGGTCAACTTGTTGAAACAACGCTTGAAAAATGTAACATCATCGTCAACCGTAATCTCATTCCATTCGATACAGAAAAACCCTTAGTAACAAGTGGCATACGGGTTGGCACACCAGCGATTTCAACACGCGGCTTTGGCAAAAAAGAAGCGATAGAAGTTGTGCATTTAATTGATGAGACAATTCATGCCCGTAACGATGAGGCTGCACTTGGCAGAATCCGAGAGCGTGTGGCCAAGATATGTAAGACATTCCCCATTTATGCGACAGGTGGAAGCTGCAGCTAGGCGGCTCTAACACCTTTTTTTATATTTTTAGCCCCTTTTTATAAAAATTTAAATATATGTAATTTTTAAGCTAAAATTACATATATTTAAATTTTTACTTGGAATAAGCGGGGGCCTTTTGAAGCTTTTAGCTATTACACTCAAAATCTTACTCTTATTTAGTTTTATATCAGCCAACTTGGTTGCAGCAGATCTACGCTTTGAATTAACTCATACACAAACAACATCTCATTACAAGCTGGTTGCTATAGATACGGCCTCAAAAAAAGCTCTTGGTTTCATAGAATTTAGTACTAAAGAATCTTCTGACAACCCTAATTTATATGGTGATATAGATGACCTACTCGTTGAGGAAGCTGCTAGACGTAAAGGCATTGGCAGCTATCTTTTTAGTGAGGCAATTCGACATCTTGATACCATAGGAGTACAAAGAACCGATTGGTTTGCACAAACAGATGACATTGATGACGAAACAGCAGCTACATCTCAGCAAAGACTTAACACCTTTTATACGCTTCTTGGTGGCCTGCCATATCCAAAACAACCACAAGACAGTGATGGCGTTTATTTCTTTTTCGACCATACCGAAGAAAACAAACAACAACTCGCAACAAATGCGCCCCCAGAAATCTCAATATCCTCGCCCACACAAAAAAACATTGTACAATTTTGCTGGGCACAAGTAGTTAGAAACGATCAAGCACTCTGTACTTTAAGTTTTGATTGGCAAGACGTTACCAAAAGTTTTGAGTTGAAATCACTGACCATACACGATAATCTTCTCGTCGATTTAATCAGTCAAATATGCCAATTAATCGCAGATCAGTTGCAGCTCGATATCACAATTGTTGAAAGCTTTCTCCCACCAGAAGATGACGAGTCTTTTGATTATAACGAGTAATTATTAAGAGGCCTACACCATCCAAGCAATTGACATCTGTCCAACATAATCAGGCCCGTCATTGCGGCGAGAATGAAACTGGCGGTTACACATCGTGCATTCAGCTGTCTCACTATTGAATTGATACTCTTGCACCCCCGCAAACTGTAAAAGTAAGCGGTTATAACGTTCACCTGAGAAAAACCACTTTCCATCTCGCTGCTCTAAAACCTGGTCAGCAATCTCTTGTAATAAATTTTGGCGAAAATCAGCTGACACTTCGTAGCAACAAACCTTAGCATGCGGCCCAAACGAAACTTTTACATCTTCAACCTTTAAACCGAAATTTTGCTGCATCTGACGCAGCATGATAGGTGCAATACCGCCTACAGTACCTTTCCAGCCAGCATGCGCAGCTCCTATAACATGCGCTACTGGATCAAAAAAGATCATAGGCACGCAGTCTGCCGTCCCAACACCGATGCCAACACCAGGTGCATTGGTAATTAAATAATCACCGTCTTGATCATCTATAAAATGTACACCACCAGCCTGATCACCAATCAGCACACGGCCATCTACGGTGTGTTCTTGTTTAATAAAAAAGAGTGATTGCACTCCAAGCGCCTGATACCGCTCCTGCCAGTACGCTACAAAACCTTCTTGATCATCTTCTGGGTGTATCGCACATGAAGAACGATCGCCCCACATGACCTTAAGACCCGGATACTGCTGACGTGGTTTACCAAACTCAATCATACTACGCTCCTATGATAAGAACGCCTCAAGCAACATCGACTTAGTCTGTTCTACACCAAGCCCACGGCTTTGCAAGTAAAACATCTGTTCATCATCTAACCTACTCACCGCTGCACCATGCTTGCATTTCACATCGTTGGCCAATACCTCAAGCATTGGGATAGAAACTGCACGCGCCTTACGGCTGAGTAAAATATTTTTATTCACCTGTTCAGCGTTGGTACCATTGGCACCCGGTGCCACACTGATCATGCTGTTGCAGGTAAGACGTGCCTCATCGGTCAACACCGCCTTGACTACTACATTACTTGTTGCATTACCAGCCACATGCTCCTGATGCGTCTTAACTTTAAACAAACGCGCAGCATCACCAAAATAGAGACAGCGCATGTCTGCGTGGGCGTTTTTGCCCGCTAACACGCACGTCAAAACCCGCTCTATAACCGTTGCGCGAGAACCTATTGCATCATCAACCAACCCGGCAATCTCGCGCAGCTTGTAGGTCAATGTTGCATACTCACGCACGATAAATCGCATTTCAATCTTAGAAAAAACTGACTGTGCTAAATCATCGATAAGATCAATTTTTGTATGTGCTGGAATTTCAATCTCAATGAATAGAACCGCAGCTGGTTGCACATTAAGATCAGCAATTACCGCTGACAGCAGCTTTTCTCCTGCGTGGGAGGCAATAATTTTATAGGGCATCATCCAACACTCCCTTCCATCTCAAGCTCAATGAGTCTATTCATCTCTATCGCAAATTCCATTGGCAACGCTTTAACAAGCGGCTCAATAAAACCGTTTACGATAAGATTGCGCGCAGTGTTGCTATCAATACCACGACTCATCATGTAAAACAGCTGATCTTCACCAATTTTACTAACCGAAGCCTCATGGCCAATATCGACATCAGCTTCTTGAATATCAATGTATGGGTAGGTATCGGTACGCGACGCATCATCAATGAGAAGTGCGTCACACTGCACAAACGATTTACAGTTCACCGCCCCAGGCAACACTTTGATCGCTCCTCGATAACTCGATCTTCCACCCTTGCTACTAATTGATTTTGAGATAATGCGCGAGCTGGTGTTTGGTGCTTCATGCGTTACCTTACCACCGGAATCTTGAATTTGTCCTGGCGAGCTTGCCACAGCAATGGATAAAATTTCTGCCCGCGCACCAGATTCTTTTAAGATTACGGCTGGATACTTCATTGTTACACCGCTGCCCAAGTTGCAATCAATCCATTCAACGACTGAATCGCGATAGGCAAAAGCACGCTTGGTAACAAGGTTATAAATATTTTTTGACCAGTTTTGAATCGTGTAATACCGTACACGAGCACCTGGCAACGCAACAATTTCAACCACCGCACTATGAAGAGAGCTGCTACTGTACGCCGGTGCTGTGCACCCCTCAACATAACTTACTAAAGAACCTTCTTCAGCGATGATCAAGGTACGCTCAAACTGCCCCATCTTTTCGGCGTTAATCCGGAAATAAGCCTGCAACGGCACGTCTATTTGTACACCCTTTGGCACGTACACGAAGCTGCCACCGCTCCACACGGCAGTATTGAGTGCAGCAAATTTATTGTCGTTGTAGGGAATGATGGTACCAAAATAGCGACGAAACACATCCTCATAGTCTCTCAACCCTGAGTCGGTATCAAGAAATATGACGCCCTTTGCCAGCCACTGGTCCTTAAGCTTGTGATAGATCACCTCAGACTCATACTGTGCTCCCAAGCCCGCCAAATGGTTGCGCTCGGCCTCAGGCACACCCAAACGATCAAAGGTTGTTTTAATTTCTTGCGGAACATCATTCCACGAAGAGCGCTGCTGATCTACCGGTTTTAGATAGTAATAAAAATCGTTGATATCGAGCTTTGAAAGATCAGGACCCCAGGTTTGCATCGGTCGAGCTAAAAATTCGCGCAGGGCTTTCAGGCGCAACTCAAGCATCCATTCAGGCTCATTTTTTTTCGCCGAAATACTACGAACTATTTGTTCGTTCAGCCCAAGATCGGACTTAAAAACATAGTTCTCTGGCACAAAAAAATTACCCGACTGGTCTTCATATCCCTGTCTGTTCTGATCAATCATCTATTACCTTCATTGGTTGACTCATCATGCAAGCCTTCAGGCTGGGCTTCATTGGCAACAACCTTCTTCTTTTCCTTCAAATCTTTCTTGGCACGAAGCTTTGCAATCTTTACCTTTTTCGCTTCCCGCTTTCTATCGGTCGACGTCGTTTTTATTCTTTTCGGCGCCCTAACCTTTTTCTTCGACATGTTGCTCCTTGTTTAATGCAGCCACGAACTAGTCGTCGTCCTCTTCTTCCTCTAGATCGCTGTCAAGGTCGCCTTCTTCGTATGTATCTTCGTAGAATTCGTCCTCATCCACGTCTTCTTCATCATCCTCTTCATCTTCTTCGTAATCATCATCTTCGTCTTCTTCGTCATCAAGATCGTCGTCTTCTTCGTCGTCGTCAAAGTCTTCGTCATCTTCATCGTCTTCATAATCATCATCGTCTTCTTCGTCGTCCTCATCCTCATCTTCTTCATCTTTTCGACGACCAAGCACAAAGGAAACACTAGAAGATACTCTCTCATTCACTGATGCCCCAGCTTGGACAATCAGCGACTGATCAAAGAGTTGTTCGAACGGTATAACATTTGCCGCTATCGCAGCTGTGGCTAGATGAGAGTTCATACAATCCTTTCTTTGTGTTTTTCTTTTCATTTCTTTGCAATTACATTTTCAGAGCGACAACGATATCTAATCAAGTTAGCAACCACCAGGACCTTCTTCAAGCGTCCTATCAACCTCACAACCGATACCGTCTTGTTGGCTATCTATCTTACGCTGCTTTTTATCAAGTGTTCGACTCAGATTGCGAATTTTAAAAATCAAAATCGATATCGCAGCCGGAGTCATCCCCTGAATAAGCTGAGCCTGGGCAATAGTTACTGGACGATGGTACTGCAATTTTTGCTGTAGTTCTCGCGTTAAGCCAGGAAGTTTTGTGTAATCAAGCTGATCAGGAATAGCCATATCTTGATACTTGAGCGCTTTTTCAACCTCGAGGCGTTCTTTAGCAATATAGCCTTCATAACGAATCTCTGCATGAATAGACAATAGCGCCCGACCAGAAAGACCTTCGATCGAATAGTCCGCGGCACTAAAAGCCCCCACTAACGCCTCATAAGCCTGACTTTGAATTTCCTGGGTAAATTCTACTGAGTAAAAAATCTTGAACAGCGCACCTTGCGTACCACCCTTTTTCACCAACTTAACACCACGCTCGATTGCCTCTTTTTCTTTTTCAAAACGCACCCAAAGCTCCTGATCGATTAGTCCTAGCTGGTAGGCATGCGGCATAAGGCGCACAAAAACATTGTCTTGGCGTAACAGCAAGCGGCGTTCTGCGCGCGAGGTAAACATGCGATACGGTTCGTTGACGCCAAGCGTTACCAGATCATCAATCATGACGCCGATGTAGCTTTCATTGCGATCGAAAATAAATAATTCTTTGTTGTGTGCACGCAAGTGAGCATTGATACCAGCAACAAGACCAAGCCCTGCCGCCTCTTCATAACCGGTCGTACCGATCACCTGCCCAGCTAAAAAAAGCCCCTGTACCGCTTTAGCTTCAAGCGCATGCGTGAGATGCTTTGGTTGTATGTAATCATACTCGATCGCGTAACCACATTTTTTGATCACTGCATTTTCAAACCCGGGAATACTGTGAATGTAGGCTTCTTGCACATCAAGCGGCAATGATGTCGATAGCCCCGCTGGATAAATTTCATCAACGTCGCCACCCTCTGGCTCGACAAATATATGATGCCCTTCACGATCTGGGAACCGTCCAATTTTATCTTCGATCGATGGACAGTACCGTGGTCCCACGCCTTTGATGTTGCCGGAATACATGGCAGATAGATGGAGATTTTGCGCTATGATATCGTGCGTTTCAGTCGTTGTCTGCGTGATGTAGCAGGGAACTTTTTCTTCCACCTTCATTGGATCAAACTCAAACAGATAATCCAGATGCGGCGTGTCCTGCTTAACAAGTTTATCAAAATTTAGTGATGAACGAGCCAGACGCGGCGGCGTTCCGGTTTTAAGACGTCCAAGCGTGACACTCATCTCACGTACTAAGCTTTCAGATAAACCATACGATGCTTCTTCATCACGGCGGCCAGCACGGTAACGCGTACGCCCAACATGGACAACCCCGTTCATGAAAGTCCCGGTAGTTACTACAACAGCACGAGCGCGGATGATCCCGGATCCGAGTCCGGGATAACAATCTTCGGCAATACGCACACCAACAATTTTTTTAATGTCACCATCTTGTTTAGTCACTAAATCGCTACACATAGCAGACATGACGGTAAGATTTGGAATATCTTTAACAAGCTGGCTAGCAAGCTTTGTGTAAGCGTATTTATCGATCTGCAAGCGCAGCCCCTGCACCGCAGGACCCTTACTCGTATTGAGCATACGTGCTTGCAAGTAGGTCTTTGAACAGAGCTTTGGCATCATGCCGCCAAAAGCACTTACTTCAAAGACAATATGCCCCTTGCCTAATCCGCCAACGGATGGGTTGCAAGGCATGGTAACAATTTTTTCTGTATCGAGAGTAAGAAGCAATGTCCGCGACCCCATACGAGCTGCAGCACTTGCAGCCTCAAGACCGGCATGTCCCCCACCAACAATAATCACATCAAACAGAACGGTCATTACTTATGATCCAACAAATGCATTGTTTTGGTACCAACAAAAAAGAAGGTTTAGTCTACACGCAAATTCCGAATTTGAAAAACTCTTTGATCTTAAAATGGCCCAACCACTCGCTGTTTAAGCAATTTCGTCAAAAAAATTGTACTTTGGCTTAAAATTTTCTACCTTTAAAGAAAATCAACTCTGGCCTACAATTTGACGACTATTCGAAATCATCTTAAGGCTCGAATCCCTCACATAAAAGGTAACACATGTCCATCAGCAATTATTTCACCAGAATTAACCGATTAGTTATCTCATTAGCACTAATATCTCTTGTGTTTGTTTTACAACAAAGGATATTTGCAATACCGATCAATAATTACCAAGATCCAGTACCTTTTCACACCGTTATGGGAAGCGATAAGTATTATACTCCAGTTGAAAAGGCAGCTTTTTCCCTTCATTTGTCGCCATTTTATCAACATACTCACGCATCGAGCAATCCCGACGGTACTAAGACATCTGATGGCAATGTAATCGGTCAGTGGAACATGGCAGGGATTTTTCTGAATGATGCGAACGTCAGAACCCCACAAGCTATCACCGCTCTCAATAGCCCCTCATATCAAAATGCCAAAAGAGCCCTGACAACTTTTGATGGCAATTTAGTTAACGACAATGTCTTCAATCAAACACTCACCGCATATCAGATCCCTATATTTAATGATGTTTCGCTTCGTTACGAAAAAACCGGCCTGCGAGCACAAATGAATTTTGATCTTGGCGTTGGACTCGGCATGAATATTAAGGCCGGTATCGTCGATATGAAAAACCGCCCAGACTATTTTGCCATAAATCAAAACCTTGCTGTTGGCCTCAGTCTCATCAGTCCCCCTACAAACGGAGCTCCCAATGCTCAACCAGCCCCCTACACAGCTCCCAAAGACGCACAAGCCCTTGCGATGTATAACCAGCTTCTCAGTGCCACCGGTGTCAACAACATTCTAGGCACAATAGGTTTTGATACAAACGATTTTGAACTGACCGATTTGGAAGATCTTCATGCAAATGTCTACTGGCACGTACCAATTAAAATTCGTGAAAAGGAAGAAGTTGCCTTTCGTATCATCCCATACCTCAGCGTTGGAACTTCGCTACCAATGGGCAAAGATCGCAATTTTAATAAACTCTTCGCAGTCGTTAATGGTAACGATGGTTTTACTGGCCTGACAGCAGAAGGTGCGTTAGCACTCGATTTTCCAGACATGATGCAACTAAGCTTTGGTGGTGGAGTCACCACCTACATGAGCCGCGACTTAAAAGGGTATCATGTTCCAAACAGCTTTAACCAAAGCGGAATTTACCCCTGGACAACTGATATCTCAAAGAAACCTGGCAACCTTTGGTACGCCAACATTTCAATGAAAGCTGAAAACATCATGTCCAAGAAAGATGTCCCAAACTTTTCAGTTTACTTTGATTACCTCTTTACCCAGCACCGAGCTGATAGCATCACACTCAAAGATAACTCCCTGACCGCATTTAGACCATTTATTCCAATGCTACAACGCGACTCCTCATGGAAAGCACAGGTTCTCCATGGCGGCGTAAAGTGTGCCCTCTCTAAAAATGTCTTCTTAGCCTTCTCTGTGCAAAAATCACTGCCTGGCGCTCGCACCTATCGCCCAACAACGCTCCTGGGCGGCTTGGTGATGAACTTCTAGTTTTAAGCAAAAAACCTCATTTTTAACCCCAATTTTTCTATATTTTCCGCCGATTGTCATCACAGGTGACAACTATACACTAAGTAGTGACCCGTAAAAGAAATGGTTTACGGTGAAATTACCCAGTATTCATGGAGGTTATTATGAAAATGTTTATAAAAGTTCTTCTCGTATTCTTTTTGCTTGGCTCATTTGCTCAGGATAGCAAAGCTGCTAATAATGCTGATACAAATGATCTTGACGCACAGATTCTTGCTCTTGAAAAAGAGATTGCAAGAGATAATGAGCGTAAAGAAAGAGCTCGCAGACGCGCTGAAGCTCTCAGAAGGGTAAGAGGAGGTGTAGACACCCCTCAACAAAGTGGAAAAAAAACTTCCCGCGACGAAGATCCGAATACAAATCCACCCGATCCAGAGGAACCACCCCATACCAAAAACCACGCTGCACGCGAAAGACCTCTTGGAAAAACTCATCGCGCTGAACCACTCCAGGATGATCATCACCAATCTCGTCGCACCGCAAACGGCTCTGGTGACGCTGTAACAGGAAGAGTTGATATCGAATCTGTAGCAGCCGCTTTCCTTCCCCTCACTAGAGACAAATTAGACAAACTAATCGCAGCCCCTGAACTAACCCCCATACTCACCCATCTTTGCACGACCAGACCAGAGGCTGTTGGAGCTCTTGTCGATACACTTAATGCTGAAGGACAAACACCACTGGCTCAAGCAATATTTCAAGGCAACGAACCTGCTGTGATGTGCCTAGCACCTTTAACAGATCTGAACCAATCCTTTAGACGAGATGCATCATGGACCACTTTCTTAAAGGGCGGTGATAGAGAATTCAAACGACGTTTCGTTATTATACCAACACTGGCTAAAACTAACTTTACCTATTACTTACATCTTGCAGCTGATCACGCAACCGATAATATATTTGCAATACTTTACGATACATTCATGGAGAAACACACAACGGAATCTGCAGCCAAAACAGCTCTTGCCCTGGTAGATGATGCAGGCGATACGGTCGCTCAAATCGTCATTAGGTTAAGTAAACAAGCAAAACTCGCCAAACTTCTCTCGCACTCTAAAGCTCTGCAACTTGATAAACTGCTAGAATGTGCTGCAGAATGTATCAATGCAGCATGCAAAATCAGCTTCGCCGAAGCTGATTTGCCTATCAAATTATTTCATGACATAGCAGAACAAATACGCATTGATGCATCGATTATACCTGGATCGTACACCATTGATAAAATACAAGATTTTATTAGACGGCGTATTGTAGAGAAAGAGATACAAAATTCAATGTACCAAAGGTATGAAGAACTACACAAAAGTTCCGCTACCAGATATCCAAAAGCACCTCCTACTCTACTTAGAGTAATTACAGGCCTTCTTGGTAATAGCAAATAAAATATTTGGGTGTAGGGGTCGTGTAAATACGACCAGGTCCGGTGGGGTTTAAACCCCACCGGGTTTTTCACCCTGAAACAGAATTTACGTAGAATTTTCACACATTCACCACAATAGACCTGGCGTTCCACATTGACTTTTAGGCATTTTTTACGTAGAGTGGTGGTTCGTCATGGTTCATAAATTTGTCCGCTTAATCGTTAAAGATAGGTGTTTTTTCCTATGGCAAAGACCTACAATATCGAAATACCAGTAACTGGTAACCTTGAAAAAAGCCTCAAGCAACTCAAAAAGAAGATCGAACGCGAAGGCGTTGTTCGCGACATGAAGCGTCAGGTTTACTTTGAACCTGAAACCCAAAAACGTCGTAAACGTTTGATGAGAGCTATCAAAAACAACCTTATCAGAAACCTGGAAAGTGATACGGTCTAGTTCCTAGACCATTAATGAGAAACTAAAGTTTATGTACAAATCTACAACTGCGGACGTCAAGCGCGAACGCAAAAAGTCTATGTACTTGCGTGAGCTATCTGCCTTCATCGACACAATCGCTGAAGAACAACCTGCAGTGCGTGAAGTTTATTTAAGCCGCCTTGAGCTTTCAGCTGATGGCGGCATTTGCTATTTATATTTTGCAGCTATTGCACCTGTGAATGCAGAACAACCAAGCGCTGAAGAACGTTACGTACACGCACTTGATATACTCAAGTTGTATCGACCGTCTTTGCGCAAAGCGTTAGCACATGGCCTACAGGCACGGTATACACCAGAGCTCATGTTCTTGTTCGACGAGAAGAGGGAAAAACTTGATCGAATTAATGAGCTGCTTGATAAAGTAGGACAAGAACTGGGAAACCGCGAGAACTGATGAAGATCCCGGCTCGGAGGCCGGGATAACAAGATAGAGAGAGTGAGTAGTAAAAAGGGAGTAGAGTGGAAACCATAGCGGAGCGATCGCTTGGCGTTCTGCCAAGCAGAAGCTCTGAGAATTCTGCTACGTTAATTAATCAACATCTTCGCGAGATACTGCTTAAAGAAAATCGGGCTCTTGAGCTCATTGCAACTGCACTACCAACCAATGCACACCTTCTTGTTGAGACCATGCTCAGCACTGCTGGTCGCGTTGTTTTTTCTGGTACCGGAAAATCCGGCATTGTTGGCAAAAAGCTGGTCGCCACCTGTTCTAGCCTTGGTATCCCATCATTTTTTCTTCATCCCCACGAAGCACTTCACGGCGATTTGGGGATGGTTATGCCGGGAGATCTTTTTATAGCCCTATCCAAAAGCGCTACAGGCTCCGAGCTTTCTATTATTGTTGCAGCACTCAAGCTCATGAATGTTACAACAGCACTCATTGCGTGCGGAACAGGCACCTTGACACGCGAAGTTGACATCCCCATCACCTTGCCATTCGAACAAGAAGCATGCCCGCTCAATCTTGCACCAACAAGCAGCTCAACAGTAACCATGGCTTTTGGTGATGCACTGGCGCTTGTTGTCAGTTCACTT